>CAMBSL010000202.1 GCA_945870455.1 Pirellula staleyi DSM 6068
AGCTGATTTCGCAAACCGGACACTAGCGCGTTCCGGCTGATACCGTAAACGACAACCCAGGGCGGCACTGCGCTCTGCCCTAGGCTACGATGATTAAGCCCGTTGGGCTAGATACCAATTAGGCATATTCACGGTCGGTGATAATACCTGGCTGCGGGACCGGATAGAGACCGTTTGGACCGGCCTGCACCGGGGCTGGGCTCCCAAAATGTAGATTTTCTAGGCCTGGCGCAAATTCATGCTCGCAATTGAGCATTTGGTCATAGGTGATTTCCACGCCCGTGTGAGCAGCCATCCGGCCCATGCTGGTTACGACCGACGCTTGAACGCCGCGCTCGACTTCATTGTACGACTCATTTTCTCGAATGGCTTTGATCAGATGGTTCCATTCCAATTGGTATGGGCTCGGCTCGTTCGGTGGAAATTGCCATAGCAGATTCGCTTTGGTAAACGATTGACCGCTATAAATCTTGCACTTGGCAGGCGTGTGCGCAGCGGTCGAAATAATCGCCGACCCCTTGGTCCCGTGTGCGTAGCTTGCAAATTCATCTTTGCAACCAGGAATGGTTCGACCGTTGAGCATCAGTTTCGTACCGTCGCCAAACGTATACTCAACCGAGTAGGTATCAAAGTTCTGATCGACATCCTCGTTTCGGTAGTGACGTCCACCGCTGGCTTGCGCTTTCACTGGCCAAGCATCCTTCATCCAGCAGCATTCATCAATATTGTGGATGAGGAAGTCGCTAAAGGCACCGCCACTTGCCCAGAGGAAAGCATGGAAGCGGTTGATTTGGTACATCAATTCGCTCATCTCTTCTGGTTTCTTTCCGGTCGCCGCCGAACCTGTTGGCCCCGCCATGCGGTAGGCTCGCATCAAGAGAATTTCGCCGATCTCTCCCTGCTTGATTCGCTTGTACAACTCGGCTCGCGCATCGCAGTGGCGGCACATCAGTCCAACACCGACCTTGAGATTCTTGGCGACCGATTCCTTGCCCAACTCGAGCATTCGACGGCTGCTTGGCCCATCCACGGTGACTGGTTTTTCCATAAAGACATTGAGTCCCTTGGAAATCGCGTAGGCAAACTGAATACCTCGAAAAGCAACCGGCGTCGCCATGATGACCACGTCGCCTGGACGCAAACAATCCATCGCCTTCTTGTAGCCATCGAAGTCGACAAACTTCTGATCGTCCGGGACCTTGACCGTATCTGGGAATTGATTGATCAAAGCTCCATAGCAACTTTTCAGTTTGTGATCGAAGACATCGGCCATCGCCACCAACTCGATTTCTCCATTCTTCACTTGTAACGCATTGGCTGCGGCACCCGAACCACGACCTCCACAGCCGACCAAAGCGACTCGAATCTTGTTGTCCTCGCCTGCATGAACGCTTCGCGAGAGGTTAGATGCAAGAACGCCCGCTGTGGCGACAGCGCTCGTGTTCTTTAAAAAGGATCGACGCGATGCGTCGCTGTTCGATATCGTTGGATCTTGGTGGGACATAATCTTGCTCCTAATAAGCATGAGGGAGGATGGAGGGGAAATGAGTGGGATAGGCTTCCAGACTGTCAAGCTGAAGATGACAGGGTAGAAGCCGATCCCACGGCTGAAAACAAAATAGTTTATCGTTCGAGAGGGATTGGACGTTCTTTTTGAATGGGCTCGGAATAATCCCAAAACTCTTTTTTCTCTTCGGTCGTCGGTTCGTTGAATGGTCGAACGACACGAAAACCGACATGCAACGCGTCCGTCAAATACCATATGCTAACCGGAAACTGTGGGTCTTGCGCTATCCAGTCTTCGGTCGACCCTTCTCTTGCGGCGCTGCGGCAATCGATCGCGGTTTTGTCCCAGCCTCCGCCTCGCACCGTTCGAGGGTAAAGCGTCTTTGGAACCAACAGCGGGTTGACCGGTTTGAGCAGATCCAGCGGGTAGCCTTCCGCAACGTATTGGTCCAGCACCCATTCCGCCACATTGCCGTGCATATCGTACAAACCCCATGGATTCGGTTTCTTCTTGCCGACTTGCTTGTATCCTTCGCCTGCGTTATCCGCAAACCAAGCGTGTTCCTCCAACTGGCTCGCATCATCGCCGAACGAATAGGCAGTCGTGGTACCAGCCCTGCATGCGTATTCCCATTCTGCTTCCGTTGGCAATCGATAGTAACGTCCGGTTTTGGCCGAAAGCCACTTACAAAACGTTCTAGCCGCATGCTGAGTCATGCAAATGGCGGGGAAGCCACGTTTCCCCATGCCAAAGGACATATCGCAATAGGGTTTCGTCGGTTGGCTTTTTTGAAATTCATCTGCGATCCCATCACGCTTCGAAGATGCGATCTTGTTCACTTCGCGAGCGAAGACATCGAGGTCGGACATCCAGACGTCATACGCGTCCCAGGTCGTTTCGTATTTTGCCATCCAGAACGGAGCAAGTTCGATCGGGCGTACTGGACCTTCGTCTGCACGTCGATCGGGTTCTGATTCCGGGCTTCCCATCGCAAGCTTGCCGCCCGGAATGGGCAACATTTCGATTTTTGCGGAGGTGTGCTCGATCAGTTCAACGTATCGCTTCATCTCTTCGGGCTTAGTGGCCACCGAGTCTTTGACTGTCAAGACGCGTTCGGAATCGTCTGCGACGACGGACGAAGCAAACAGCGTGACGATCGCGATCGCCAAACTTTTCAGAATGCGCAACGAGCTAATGGATCTCAAGATAAAAGTTTGCCGAGGGAAAGGAGAATGGTAGACCTTTGTGGAAGCAACGCGTTAGCTTACTTGGCGATCGATCGAATCTCAATGTTTTTGAATCGAACGGGATCGGAATGGCCTGCGAAGCCAACATGTCCACTCGTTCGATCCTTGCCCGGATGCGGACTATTGGCCATGTACTCAGTAACCTTGGATAGGTCTGTGTCGAGGATTTGAGTTCCGTTCAGTTCAACCTTGATCGTCGAACCTTGGACGGTAACGACTTCGTGGTTCCATTGACCTGTCGGTCTCAAGAAGCCTCGCTTGGCCGCTGCCATCCCATAGGCACTTCCGTGAGCTTGGCGTGGATCGAGCGATTTGTAATTCGCATGTCCATCATCCAGCACTTGCAACTCGGTCATGCCAACGTAGGCGCCATCTGCGGATCGTTTATCTTTTGGCATCGCTTCGAATTCGGCCTTGGTCGGGTAGCGAACGACAAGCCCGTTGTTGCCGGCAGGTGGCAATTGAAAGTCGACTCGCATCACATAGTCGCCAAACGTTTTCTCGCTGTGGAGGACGCCACCTTTGCCTTTTTGGCATTGGATGGTTCCGTCTTCGACGGTGTAGTTGTCTGTCGAACCGGCCCAGCCCGCAAGGTCTTTGCCGTTAAACAGAGACTCGAACTTCTGACCTGCTTCCGCAAGCGTTTCTTCTTCGATCTTTCGAAGCAATGCGTTTGCTTCGTCGCCGCTGAACTCCACCAGTTTCAAATTGCGCCACCGAATTTCGGCACCGTGTGTTTGAAGCTGGATGGGTCCTTTTGCGTTGAGTGGCTCTCCCTTGGCGAAGTAGTTGTGCAGTCGAGCATTCTTGACGACACACTTGTCGTTTAGCCAAACGGTGCAGAGTTCGCCGATGAGGCGAATTCGCATGGCGTTCCATTCGCCGATCGGTTTGTCGGCTCGCACGAGAGGATCTTTGCCAGCCCAACCGGCTGGGTTGTTCCAAAGACCGCCGCTCCCCTTTTCGTTGCCATTAGGTTTATTGTTTGCAGCGTCCGGGTCCCAGATTTGAACTTGAGGTACGCCGCGCAAGTAGACGCCGGAGTCCGATCCTGCCACGATCCAGTAGTCAAACGAGAATTCGAAATCGCCGAACTCTTGATTGGTAGTTAGGTAGGCTCCCTTGCCATCGTTGACGATCACGCCATCCACGATGCTCCAATGGTCTTTGATCTCCTGATCCCATTTGGCTTTTTGAGCCGCATCGATCGTTGGATACTTGGCCGGATCGGTTGTGGAGCGCCCGTGCCAGTTACTGAAATCTTTGCCATTGAAAATGGGAACTTCGCCAGCTTGAGTTGGTACGGCAAAGGATGCCGCGATTGCCATGATCGCAGAGATACGTGCGCAAAATCGGAATAAGGACTTCATTGGGTTCGTACTCAGGTGGGTTCTAGGAGGGAAGCGTGGGTGAATAGACTCTTGGTTCGTTGCAGCAGGACCCGCTTGAACCTGTCGAGTCACAACAAGGCTCTGCGGACGTTTCCAAGCTCGACTCAATTGCGTCTGGGTCGACCCAGTCTTTTGCGTCGAAGTTTCTAGTATACGTTCCGTAGTCGTGAAAAGCATACCATTTCGCAAGTCGATATGCCCATGAGCGTTCCGGTATCTCTGCACCAGGTACATATTGACTGCGGCGGGGCGTGATCGCGCCAATTTCTTGTAGGGCCGTTTGCCTTTGAGTGGTGTCGCGGGCGCCATGTTTGGCTGCCAAGGACTCCAACAGGTCCGGTCTTTCGAGGACGACACATCCTCGCGTGTGCTTCGAAACCGTCTCGCGGAAATCTCTCAGAAACTCGCTTTCTTGAAATACTTCCCGAAGCGGCCGCCCATCATGAATGGATTCTTTGGCCAACTGAATAATCGGACAGGGCTCGATGTGACCACCGGGTCCAATATGGTGCGTAAAGCCAGTCACGGCCGGGCAAAGGGCGCGTCCTTGTCCGTCATGATATGCGTCAACGACAATAATCGGCTTCTTCACTCGCGTATTGACGACGAACTCTCGGACGCGGCCAAGTTCTTCGGTATTGAGTGCAAGTTCAGGCGAACTTTCTGGGCCGACAACCCGAAAAACGTGGAACCAGCAGTACATCACACCCATTTCAACGAGTCGATCGACCCATTTATCTTGGAGCAAATCGTCGATGTTGGTCTTGCAGACGCTTGTACAAACTCCTGTCATCACCTTGTTGTTAAGGCAATTTTGCAAGCCTTCCATCGTCTTGCTCAACACGCCGTCGCGACCTCTGCGTTGATCGCTGACGATCTGTGAGCCTTCGACACTGATAAGCGGCGTGACATTTCCAAGCTGCCGAAGTCGCTTGGCAACCTCGTCGGTGATGAAGTGCCCATTCGTAAAGACTTGGAAATACGCGTCAGGATGGGCTGCAAGAATGTCAAGCAACTCTTTGTGCATGAAAGGTTCACCACCGAGAATGCCGAAAAAGACGTTCCCCATCGCCTTGGCTTCGTTGAGTGTCTTATTCATGGCGGCAAAATCAATTTTCGTTTGTTTTGCCGCAACATCGACCCAGCAACCTTGGCATCTTAAATTGCAAGTGTTGATGATCGAAATGTAGAGAAAGGGAGGAAAGAACTCGCCCCGCTTGAGACGCGCTTTGTGTTTTTGAACGCTCCTCATTCCGCGAAAACCAGCCAAGTAGGCGAGTTTCCAAAGAAGACGCTTGTCGGTTTCAAAAAGCAATCTTTTGGCAAAGCGGAGATACATGCGAATCCAGTAGGTAAAAAATGGTCCGACGCGTCAGGCCGCGTCTTGTAGGGAGGATTGTAACGCTATCGGTTGGGTGAAAGATGCCTGTAAAAAAGATACCTTTAAAATTGGGTGGGACGCTCTCGCCTAACACCTAGTTTATCAGGATTATCTTCCTAATTGGATACTCCCTTTGCTCGGATTCCAATATTCTCTCCAAGCCGCCGAATTTGAATGGCTTGGCGCTTGCCGACATTTCGAACGCTTTCCGATACATTAGAATAGAGTCTCGTCGACCCCACCATCCATTTGACCTCGAGAGAATTCATGCAATCATCGGCCACGGCCATTGAAGTAGCAGACCTTTCCAAGACCTACCAAGAAGGCCTGATTTTTCGGAAAATTCACAATGCTCTCAACAACATTACTCTTTCGGTTCAGCGGGGCGAAGTTTTTGGACTCCTTGGACCAAACGGTGCGGGCAAAACCACACTTATCAAAATCCTGCTTGGGATTCTCCACCCTAATCAAGGGACAGCCCGCGTGTTGGACATGGCCGCCGGCAGCAAATCCGCCCGGCGCAAAATCGGTTACCTGCCCGAAAACTTGGTATTTCCAAGGCACCACACCGGTCGAAGTGCACTCTATTTTTACGGTCGCCTCAGCGAAATGTCCGACTCCGAAATCGCGTCGAAGGAACGAGAACTGTTCGACCTTGTCAGTTTAACCGGCCGCGAACACGAACCGGTTCGCCGCTACTCGAAAGGGATGCGACAACGACTTGGACTTGCCCAGTCGATGTTGCATGATCCCGACTTGCTGATTTTCGATGAACCTACGGACGGTCTGGATCCGATGGGTCGCTCGCAAATTCGAGACGTACTTTTCCAACTCAAGCAGCGAGGCAAGACGGTATTTCTCAATAGTCATATTCTCCAAGAAGTGGAGCTTATCTGCGACCGAGTCGCGATCATGGCTCTGGGGAAACTCAGAGGCATCGGTACGATCGACGAGTTGATCGAGAACCATCCTGACGCGAGCAAAGCGACCGTCATCGTCGAAGTGCTCGGCTCAGCTCAGCAGGTCCAAGACGCAACACAAAATTGCGTTATCAGCGGAATGCAATCCGTACAATCCGTTCAAGACTCGAAAGATTCGCAATCCGCCATCCAGCGCATTTCAGTCGACGCGACAAATCAAGCAAACGTGGATAAAGTCGTCGACCAACTGCGAGCGGCATCGGTAAGCATCTATCGCATGGAGAGATTTCGGCCCACGCTAGAACAAGTGTTTATGAGCATTGTCGGCTCTGTCAGTGCTCAACCCAACGCAAAAATCAATTCGTCGCCCCACTAACGCTTAGCAGAATATGCTGGTGCCTTGGTTCTCATGGCATCCTACAAAGAGAATTCAATGAAGCCTTACTTCGCGATCCTGTACGACAGTTTTCTGGAATCGGTCAGTTCAAAAGTTTTGTGGATACTCCTATTAGCTTGGACATTGATCTTAGCGGCGCTCTTCCCCCTGTCCCTTTCGCAAGGGGAAAGTTACGCTTTCAACGGCACCAACATCAAGTCTGCGAAAACGATTTTGGACCAACTCGCTGCCGCTTCGGCCGGAAAAGGAACACGCAAACAAAAAGCGGTCTTTGCAAAACTGGATCAGGAATTTCAGGGGATTCTAAAACAACGACAGGCGAATCAAACACGCATCTCCGTCGGAAAGCTGATCGACTCGCTCAACAAATTACTGCTAGTCAAGGATCTCTATGACAAGGAGATCTGGACGACAGCCGGCAAACGCTCGGAACTCAAGGACCTGGTCGAAAACGAAAATCGATCGCCAATTGAGCTCGAGCGACTCAATCGCGGACTGATCGATCTTGCCTTTGAAGGATCGATCGAATCCTCGTCTGGACAGGCTTCGTGGGTCACGTATGGAGGCATCAAGCTTGGCAGCGCGTTGCCTCTCTCAATCAACCAAGCAAAACCGTTCATTGAAACAGGGATCTTCCCGCTCGTGATGCGACTTGGGCTTGGCATCGGAGCAATGTTCGTTGCCATCATTATTACGAGCCCCATGATTCCAGACATGTTTCAGCCGGGTTCATTGCACTTGCTGCTGAGTAAACCGATCTCGCGCAGTGTTCTCTTCCTCACGAAATTTGTAGGGGGCTGCACGTTCGTCGCGTTCAATATTGTCTATCTGTTGATCGGCCTCTACTTGTATGCCGGACTTCGACTCGACATTTGGAACACGGGGATACTCTGGTGCATCCCTTTGTTTATATTTATGTTCATGATTTTTTACTCCGTGTCCGCTCTCGTCGGACTCATTTGGAAGAACCCGATCATTTGCGTGGTTGTAACCGCCATGTTTTGGGCCCTGTGTTTAGGGGTGGGATGGATTCATTTCTTTTTCGATTTAAATTTGAATTTGCAAAATCAAACCCAGAGAATCTACTCCGTTGGAGACACGACGATGATCGGGACGCAACAAGGACGACTTCAATTTTGGGATGATGAGAGCAGACAATGGAAGACTGCGTTTGGCGATAGGAATGGACAAAAACTCCTGGGGCCTGTTTGGGTCCCAAATGACAACGCGATCTACTTTGCTCGTTCAAGACAAATGCCGTTTGGGTTTAGGAGTGGCGAGAATGTAACGCTGGAACTTGGCCGCGCCCCCGATCTAAAAGACCCGAACGATACGACATTCAAAACCAAGCTTTGGGATGATGGACGACTGGATAGCGGTCCGGAATTGCCACCGGAACCGCAACAGTTTTTTAAGTGGAAAAATACGTTTGGCGTTTTTGCACAAGATGGAATCTACGCTTATGATGCCGAAACGGCCGCCAAGGCAGAGCAACAAAAATCGATGTTTGGCGGCTTTGGCTTCGGAATCGCAAAGACGGTGCTCCCGGCGTATAAGTTGCTTACTCCAAAGAACTGGGATCTCACTCGCCCTATGGACATCGGCGTCGCCCCTTCCATGGAGCATGTCATAACCTATTCACGGGGCAAGTTGAAGCATTGGACTAGCCAAAATGATTCTCTTGAAGAGGTCGGGAAAGCCTCCCTTGAGATACCGGATGAGACGGTTGCAATTCTTGGTACGAACGACCGCACCTGCATCGTCTGCCCCATCGGTGTCGTTCCGTTCGTGATCGATGTCGAAACGCTTCAAGTTCGAAAGAGACTGGACGACGTGGGGGAAGCCGCTTTCAAGCAAATCAAAGTCGATTCGAAGGGGCGATTTGTTTTGCTAACCACGGACGGCACACTTTGGGAGGTGGATGCAGATGGCGAAAAATGCACAAAGCCATCGGTCATTGGGCAAGGCAAAGCGATAGCGATTCAGTTCAATGAAAGCGATCAACTTTGGATCGCACACTCAGGCAAACGTGCCGATTTAGTAGACCTCGACAGCAAAAAATCCCTGCTGTCTCGAAATCCGAAACTTGGGATTGCCGAGTCTATTTTTGCCTACGTTATCAATCCGTTTTACCAAGTGAATCCCAAGCCTGCAGCCGTAAACGAAACAATCGAGTTTGTACTAAAGAATCCAAAAAACAAAACGCTCGCCATCGACAGGACTGACTTGGATGTGCCCAAGGTTGTCTCCGATCCGTGGACGCCCATTTGGAGCAATCTAGCCTTTGTGGTTGTGATGCTAACAGTCAGTTGTTGGTACCTGTATCGGCAAGACCTGTAAATTCTGGTTACCTCACTCCTCGCTCCGCGATTCCGGTTTTTAGCCCGAGCGCGCTTTTATCCCCTACCTCGCTAAGTTATTGCATTTGATAAATGAAACTGAATATGAGTCTTGTGACCAACTTGGTCTCCGTGGGGTTGATTGGAGTTGGATACGCCATTCCTTCAAGCTTTCCGATCGCGAACCCGATTCGTCAAATTGGGTTGTATGCGGCATCAGGAGCAATCACTAATTGGCTTGCAATCTATATGCTCTTTGAAAGGATACCTGGACTTTATGGTTCTGGCGTCATCCCGGGCCGATTCCAGGAATTCAAGTTGGGCATTCGCAATTTGATCATGAACGAATTCTTTACTCGGGAACAAGTCGAGAGCTTTTTTCACTCGCAATCGGAAAGCAGCAAACTCACTTTGGACCCAGCCCCAATTCTGACTATAGTCGACTACAACGCGATGTTTGAGCAATTGGTCAAGGCTGTGCTGGCTTCGCCGTTCGGCGGGATGCTGGGAATGTTTGGTGGGCCCAAAGCTCTCGAACCCTTGCGGCAACCCTTCGAAGAAAATATTCGACAAGGAATCCAAAGCGTAGTCTCATCGCCATTGCTGGGGAAAGCAATTGAAACAAGTATCAATCTTCCGAATCGATCGGAGGAGATCGTAGCCAAGGTGGAGGCAATTGTTCAAAAAAGGCTGAATGAGCTAACGCCAGCGATGGTGAAAGACATCGTGCAAGAAATGATTCGAGAGCACCTGGGATGGTTGGTCGTCTGGGGGGGCGTTCTCGGCGGCTTGATTGGACTGGTCGCCAGCTTGATCCTGTAAGCAATGCACCGTTGCCAAATAGAAAACTCTTTGAGCTTCCTACCAGTAATCGATCTACAAGCATAGATGATGGCATTAGCCCGCCCGGACGTGAGCCACGCATATGGCCCGATGAGCCACACACACAAGTCGTTCCCGCGCAGGCGGGAATCCAGTGGAGTGCGCGTAATGACTGGGTTCCCGCCTACGCGGGAATGACGGACAAGTGGGAAGCTCACTCATAGGTACCTGACGGGGCTACCCAAGCTTCTCGCCTGCATCCGCAGCCCCAATGGGGCGAACTGGGATAGCCCAGGGCAACGCCCTGGGTTCGATGGTCAAAATCCACCCAAGCCCTGAAAGGCTGAAAGGGCGGGACGATGTTTGTGCCGCCCCTTCAGGCCTTCAGGTACCTGACGAGGCTACCCAATCGCCACGCCAACACCTCATTTGAGATCACGCGAATCAACCGTGAATGGGCTCATGCACTCGCGAAACATCCTGCAGCTGCGTTTTGCCCTGGAACAAATTTGCGATTTCGTTGGGAAGCTGACTTTTTGAGGCTCTCTGGCGAGCCTGCTGCGCTTCCACGACCAAAGTATTTTTTGAAATTCCATACCAAGTCGCACCACATTTGTCCCTCTATTCCAATCC
>CAMBSL010000203.1 GCA_945870455.1 Pirellula staleyi DSM 6068
GCGATGATCGCCTCGGATCTGGTCATCGTGGCAAACGCCCTTCGTTTGCAAACGGTCAAGCTTTAGTGCTTTGTCAATGCAAAGAATTAGGGTTCAAAAAATTAGCCGTTGGGCGCTAGCCCCGGTTGATGTTGCAAGAACCGTGGCTATCGCCATTCGGCTAATCCTAAAATTAGATTTGGACGAAGCACTAGCCGTGGCAGTTGAAGTTCAGACGAACTTGGTAACGCCCGGGATCGCAATCGATGGAGTTTCCAGCTCACCCCATGCGTATTGAGGTGGACTTAGATCTTCCTTTGAATTCCAGGCCATTTCCCAGGTGATTTCCTGGCCAGTATAGGTTGCCATCCGACCCATGATGGCCAACAAAGTGCTTTTTGCCATGTACTCACCGTTGTTGATTGGCGTGCCTGCTCGGATGCTCGCGAACAGCTCGTCATGCTCGGCTTGATAATGAAGTTTGCCTTCGTCGCGATTCACCCAATCCGTCTTGGCAGTGATTCTGGCACCATTTTTTCGCTCCCGAAGAAAGGCCGTACCTTGAGTGCCGAGAATACGGACACTGATGTCGGATTTGCAGTCAGGGATCTGGCGTGTATTGCTGATCAGTTGAGCTCCATTGGAATACTCATAGACAACGCTGTGGTGATCGAAAATGTTTCCGTACTCCGATCCTTTCCGAACCTCCCGCCCACCCATTCCAATGGCTCGCGTGGGGTACTGGTCACCCATTGCCCAAGCGCACAAGTCAAGATTGTGAACATGTTGTTCGACGTTGAAATCGCCGGACAGCCATGTGAAGTAGTACCAGTTCTTCATTTGCCAGACCATGTCAGACCAATCGGCCTGTCGTGGTTTGACCCAAATAGGACCTCGGTAGTCGTTCGCGAGCAAGGTTCGGACGTCACCAATCTCCCCATCTCGGATCCGCTGGACGGCTTCCTGAAAGGGCGAGTGATATCGCAAACAAAGTCCTGAAACAATAGAAAGCCCCTTCCTTTTCGCCTCAACACAACTCTTTAGCACCGAGTGCACTCCGGGAGTATCCACTGCGCATGGCTTTTCAGCAAACACGTGCTTGCCTGCATCCACTGCAGCCTTAAGGTGAATGGGTCGGAAATGGGGAGGGGTCGTCAAAAGCACCACATCCACACCGCTGGCTAATAATTGGTTATATGCATCAAAGCCAACAAATTGCCTTTCGAGAGGCACATCCACCTTGGACTCAAGCCCTTCGATTCCCTTTAGACTTCGGAGACTCATTTCAATTCGATCCGCGAAGGCATCGGCCATCGCAGTGAGTTTAACTCTGCCATCGGCTTTGAGGGCCTGCGTGGCAGCACCAGTGCCTCGCCCACCACAACCGATCAGCCCAATCTTCAACGTATCGTCGCCCGAAGCGTGTACTGGACCAAGTTTCGAGGCGGCGGCGATCGCGCCACCTGTGAGCGAGATGGCGGTCGCAAACTGGCGCCGCGTGGAATTGGAATCTTGCTTGGGTTGAGACATCAATGGTTTCCTTAAAAACTACCACGTAGACCAGGCTGCCAGCCTGTTTCGACATGCAAAACACAGGCTAGCAACCTGTTCTACGAGTATATCTCATCCTGCCGCTCACCTAAATAGCGAGATCACGCGCCCGCATGTTTTCTTGCGATCCATACCGAACACTTCGCATGCCGGAGCACATAGCGAGACGTACTGCCGACCAGGAACCGACTGAGCATGCCATCGCCCGTATTACCCATAACGATTACGTCGCTCCCTTTTTTCTTTGCAAACTCCACCAGCGCATCACCAACGTGCGTCGAATCGATTATGTGGGTTTTTACATTGGGTGATAGCTTGGAGAGCTCTTCGGCCGCATCGCCAATCGCTTGCTCCTTCGTATCCTTGATCTCCTCAAGATCAAACTCGTAGGGAATTTCAGAGTACACAAAAGGAATTGTGACGACGCCTACTACGTCCATGTTGGTTTTTGCCCCCCAACCAAATTGACCAAGCTGCTTGATTGCTTCCGCAGAGGGTTCCGACTCATCATAAGCGATACACAAATCGATCGGTCGTCTTCGAGTTTCTAAACCCGTTGGTCGCACGACAAGCACAGAGCAGTGTGCATGCGTTGCCACGAAATCACTGATACTCCCGAGCATGCGTTCGAACAAAGAATGCCCGACGGCTCCAATCACAATTAGGTCGCTTTCGCGAGTCTTTGCTTCGTGCACAATCGTTGTGCCGATGTGCCCCTCAGCAATGACCAACTCCAACGAAGCGTTTGCCCCTTCGAAAAGCGCGCTCACATGCTGAAAAATCGACTTAGCTCGCAACTCGTCCGCGATTTCAATCCGTCTAATGAGCTCTGCATCGTTCATCGAACCGCGCAGATTCGGCGCGTTGCTAACGTACAAGACGACCAGTTCCAGTTTGTCAGAATGCGGTAAATGAGCCAGCAACCAGGCGGCATCTTCCGAATGTGCAGATCCGTCCGTCGCGAGAATAATTTTCATCAATGAGCTCCTAAGCTTCTAATCCAACGAGTCGTCGAACAAAAATCAAAACAATTGCAATCGCAAGAAGACAAATTCCCGTCCAGCCTATCACGTGCCACCTGCGACCGAGTTTCAACCAATCCAGCATGTTTGTTCACCATTCCTTCGCGAAGACGACACAGCCGACAAAAGGTGCAGGCACGCTCCGCCGTGCCGTTCGCAGTCGAGCTTTTGCCAGGATTCCAGGTGGACGGCACATGGAATGTGCCTACTACTTTGACTTTTGTCGGCTGTCTCGACCATTGTTCAAGAGTCCATGCCTGCCACCGATTGTGTTCTAATAAGCAAAGCTAGTACCAAACAGCCGAATAGTAAATTATTGATCGACTGGAACAACATTCTGCCCTGCAATTGCAAAATCGGTGCGTCAGAATGGCACACAGGCGAGTGACTGTCGGCACACCCCAAGTGTGCAATGTGTCCAAACGAACCCTTCTGCAGTTGATGTGCGATTATGTTGAAGAACTTGATAATGGCAAACCGATCTAATTTCAGCATTCAACGGCAGGGATCAAGGATGAATCCTTAAGAACGCATCAACTTAACTGGGGAAGATCAATGTTCACTCGAAATGCCTGGGTCTGGATCGCTAGCGGAGCGATTGCGTTGTGTGGGTTTCGGCTTGCGGCTTTTGAACAGGGTGAAGCGAAAGGACGTGACGGGCAGTTGCCCGGCCTGATGCTGGCGAAACTTGCCAATACACAACGTGTGGTTGCTGGGCTCGTTGCCAAAGACTTTGGCGAGATCAGACGCGGGGCCGAAGACATGCTTCGCGTTTGCGACGCCGAGCAATGGGGGACGAATGCCGACCCCATCTACACGCAACACCGGAGTGAATTGCGCCGTCAAGCGTCGAAGTTATCCGAGTTGGCCGATACCCACAATCTTGATGGTGCTGCGTTTTGTTACATCCAAACGGTATCCACTTGCATCAGTTGCCACGAACATTGTCGCGACGTTCTACGCATTGCTCGAATTCCTAATTCTGGTAGCGGAGTGATTTCTATTCCGACAAGTGAACAGGAAGCTCTCTTGCTGGGAATGCCCACGTTTCGCAGGTAGAACCAAATTGATCCATGTTGAGTAGCGATCGTTACGATCGACTGGGCACGGTCACGACTGGGCACTTTGCATGTCGTATCACTCGCTCTGCCACGCTACCGATCAAAATGTGCGACAAGCCTGTGCGCCCATGAGTTCCAAGTGCGATCAAATCGATCGAGTGCTTTTTCGCGTAGTCCAAGATTTGGTCGGCTGGACTACCGTCTGCGGTTGCAACCACGATGTGCTTGTCGAGCAGCCATGAAGGCTCAAAAAGCGATCGGATCAACTGCTCTGCGACGGCGGGAGATTCATGAACATACGAATTCAGAGCCAGCCCACCAGCGAAGCTTGGCGTATTGGTCAGCTTGTCCTCCAGCACGTGGAGAATATGTAATTCCGCACCGAACTTGGACACGAATGTGCGAGCATACTCCATCGCTTTCGCACTATTTTGGCCAAGATCAGTCGCTAGAAGAATTTTTGTTATTTCGATCATGATTTACTCTGAGGCAAAAACGAGATCCAATAGGATGAACAAGACGCAATCTCCTGGCATATCCTACAAAGAAGTAGGGGGTTCGCTGAGAAGTTTCAGTAAAAAATAGACAATGCGGCAGCCATCACTTCTCCTGCGACTGGAGATGTACCCCTCATCTCACCGTCTAGATTCATGCGATCCGGCGTCTCCGTCTGAATCTCAAACGACCGAACTTGATAGAATTCGATGAAGTCAAGTGAAACATGGGATCCATCAAAAACTTTGGTAAACAGCTTCAGCATTTGCCATCGGCTAGCATTGCGAACCAAAGCCACATCGATCATGCCATCTCCGAGTTCCGCGCCAGGGGTCAATTTCATATCCGCCCCGGTGAACTTTCCGTTGCAGGCTATAAAAAACAGAAACGAGTCCTGGAGCATCCGACCATCCAGTAGTATCTTGGCTCGACGACGCTTGGCTCGCAGAATTTCCAAGAGGGCTGCTGCTGCATAGCGAGACTTACCCAGTATTCGTAGTTTCTCGGCCATGATGTTGATATCGGACACGGCTCCCCAGCCAACGATGTTGGAACAGAAGGCAGTTTTGTCGCCCATTGATACTCGGACCACGTCCAGTGGCATAGTCCGACCGGCCACTATTTGCAGAGCAGCTTGCATAGGATCTTTGCAATTCAAATGCTGAGCCAGCGAGTTTCCGGTTCCAGCTGGAATGATTCCCACCGGAATCGAAATGGGTTCGTTGCGATGCATCAGTCCATCGACTACTTCATGAAACGTACCATCGCCACCTACGACACAGATGCCCTGAACCGAGTTTTGGTCGAGGTTTCGAGCGATCTCATGGGCGTGTCCCGGCCGCTCAGTCATGTGGACATTCAGTTCAATTCCTGCTTTTGCGAAGAAAGGAGAAATCCGATTGAGTACGGTTACTCCGCGGCGTTTTCCTCCGCGAGGATTGAGGACAACAGCCAGGCAACGACGAGGCATAGCAAACTCATTCCGTCATAGTCAGGATACACAGTCAGGATACAACGCAACCACAGTTATCATATAAGTGTATGAGATTCTAATGGCTAGAATGCCTGGGTGACAGTCAAGGTTGGATGGGCTCTATTGCGGTAACATTCCAGGGGACACGTGGTTGCGTGAAGGGAACATTCGCTACAATACCATCTCGCATCCGCAAGCGATTTGCGATGTTGCTATATTGTCATGCGGGAGGTGCCAATTGATGAGCAGATAGCGCGCTCGGGTAAAAGGAGTTTGAATGAACTGTTTGTCGCATGCTTGGAAGTATCTTGACGATCCGTGGTTTGCTGCTGGCACGTGCTTACCCGATTGGCTAGGAATGATGGAGCGCAAGAATAAGTTTCGACGGGCAAAAGTCAGCTCGTTTATCCAACTCAACGAGCCCTCCGACAACAGTTCGGTTCTTGCTCAGGGAATTTTGCAGCACTTGGCCGACGACGATGCGTTCCATGGCTCGATTGCATTCATGGAGACGAGCTTGACGGTTTCCAGATGGGTAAAAGAAGCGGTCAATTCGGAAAACATGAATCGGCCAGCGTTCGTGGGGCATATATTGGTTGAGTTGCTCTTGGACGCTACTATCGAAATGAACAATCCCGGAACTCTCGATCACTATTATGCGACAATCGCTGCCATTTCGGCTCGAGATCTACAAGATTCAGTCAATCATTTAGCAACAAAGCCGACGACACGAGTTCAAACATTCCTGCCACACTACTTGAGCGAGCGATTTTTGTTCGACTATCTCCGCGACGATAGATTACTGGTTCGCATGAATGGCATTCTCAATCGAGTCGCCTTGGACCCCTTGCCAACGTCGATTTTACCAACGTTCGCAATTTCGCGTGAACTCGTATGGAATCGTCGACAGAGTTTGCTGGATTCCGTGTCGGATACCAGAGCAAAAGTAGATGAATGAGTACTTAGGCGAGCGGCATATTGCAGTATCCCAACCCGAAGCGTAACGGCTTGTTGATTTAATGGTAACCCGATGCGTAAGCGAGGCGCCAGCTGCAATCCCTCACTTAACGGCTTGTTGATTTAATGGATTGTGAGACGGGGTATTCGAAATTAGCATGTGCGTCTCGCGGGATAACCCCAAGCGCATTCAATGCATGCCATCTGGCTTTATGCCAGTGGTAATTGACCTTCGCCCTAGCATGAAGGTAACGATCCCCTGGGATAAACCCAAGGGCATTCAATGCATGCCATCTGGCTTTATGCCAGTGGTAATTGACCTTCGCCCTAGCGTGAAGGTAATGACCCCCAGTGGTAAACCGGTGCAACGCCTCATCTTTACCCAAATTTCAGGGCCTCGAAAACCAAGATCCGTTGTTTTTCCTGCTCGTGCTCAGTCCGAAGGACGGTGCTCGTGCAAGAAAGAAGTGGGTAAAGATGAGGCGCGCTTGCCCATGGATTCAAGAACGAGCGCGCTCGTGCCACGCAATGGTAACCCGAAGCGTGAGCGAGGCGCCGGCTGCAAACCCTCACTTACCTATCGGGTTATGATTGGTAGTTTACCGATTGTTCAAGAGTATCTCTGTTGGTTGCGCTCGACTTCGGCTAGGCTGAGCTAAAACAGTCCAGCTTTTTCTTCCATCTTTTGGTCTTCAAATGATTCATCGGCGCAAATTTGTCGGCTTAGCCGCAGCGACAATCCCATTTGCTTGGTCTCCAGCACTTGCCTTGCCTCAAAACTCGGCAACCACGATTGGGTTTGGGTTCAGCCTGTACGGCATGAAGAGTCTCAAGCCATTTGATGCGCTGCGGCATTGCGCCGAAGTGGGTTACGACTGTGTCGAGTTGCCGACAATGCCGGATTGGCCTGGAGCACCGTCCGACTTCGGAGCGGAGGATCGAAAGCGATTTCGCGATGGGCTTGTCGAGTACAAGATCCGGCTTTCGGCGCTCATGGAAAACATCGTGCTGCTCGCGGAGCCAGCGATCCATGACAAGAATCTCGTGCGACTGCGTGAAGCAGCCGAGCTTGGACATGAACTCAACCCAACTGCACCAACCATCATCGAAACGGTCATGGGTGGGAAACCAGACGAATGGTTGAAGGTTCGCAATCGCATGGTCGACCGCTTGGGTGACTGGGCACACGTTGGCCATCAAACCAATTCGATCATCGCGATCAAAGCTCATATCGGCGGCGCCGCGCACTTGCCCGAGGACCTTCGTTGGTTGCTCGATCAAGTCAAGAGCCCATCGCTAAAAGCGGCTTTCGACTACAGCCATTTCCAACTTCGCGGCTTGGATTTAAAGGACTCTTGGGAGAAACTGGCCTCCGAAACCGTCTTCATTCACGTCAAGGATTCGCTGGGCGATCCACAAAAGTTTCAATTCGTATTGCCTGGCGAAGGCTCTATCGAATACGTCCCGTACTTAAAGATGATTCGAGAGTCTGATTACCAAGGCGATGTCGTAGTGGAAGTCAGCGGTCAAATCCACAGCCGCCCTGGCTACGATCCCATAGCTGCCTGCAAAAAATCCTACGAGATCGCATCTCAATTTCGCCAGGCCAATGTAACACGGCGTTGATCTTGCCGCGTGCATTTTGGAGAGCGCAAGTCTACGCTGGGGTGCCCGCTATTTTAGAAAACCTGTTTTGGGGCAATCGTATGAGCGAGCCGATTTTTTTGACTCGGATCGAGCAGCCCGACTCGATTCCATGGAGCGATCGAGCTTTGTATCTTCTCTACCAATTGCTTTGAACCCATGTCGTTTTCCGAAACCGTTTTGAACATGGACTCTGCTCTTGATCGCAACGAACTGTCTTTAGCGAGCATATAGCCACGTGGCCAATGGATTGGGTCAAGTGCAACATCTTGTTCAAACCCAATCGCGCTTACAAAATAATAACTTGCCAACGCTGCGAAGTTCTTAAAGCTGGGCAACCCCTTATAGCAAAGTGCTACGAATGTATCGATCCATGCGAGCTCTTCGTGGACATCCTCGGCATACGCATTCAAAAGGTTGTGGGACCATCGTTCATCGCCGCCGAACGCCTCCGCAATTCTTGCCACACCGCTGAGCGAGTGTGCAATACCACTGCTGTGCAATGGATCGACAAAACCATACGCATTGGGCAAGCTGATCCAACCTTTGCCAATCGCGGAACTGCTACACCGGCTTAGACGACGCATAAAACCCAGGCCACCTTTTGGCGCCACAATCTCGCTTGAACGCAGCATTCGTTCGATACTTGGATAGCGAGCAACGAGCACTTGCCAATGGGCGGAACGTTCTGCCGCCTTCAACGTTGTGGGCCAAGAAGCTTCCGGTAATACGAAGCCAAGGCTAGTGACTCCATTGCAAAATCGCAGTGCCCACAACCATCCATTTTCAAAAACATGATGCTGTGCGGAATCATCGCCTGAAAATAGGTTTTGCAAATCTTCATGATACGATGGCGTCTGGATAGCGAAATCCTCGACGCCGCGGAAATGCCCAAAGATGGCTCCGGTTCGCGTTCGCATCCAATCGGAATTCGATTGCACACCTGTCCAAGCTCGCAACCCTGGCGAGCCACCTGTTGCATCAATTAGCCATCGAAATTGAACTTGGGTTTCTTGATCGTCCTCGCTCGCAAGCGTGCATTGCCACTTGCTCGCAACGGGATCAAAGGTCGCATTTCGAATCGAAGTCCGTTCAAGGCCTGTGGTCCCCGAGTTCACCGCTTGTTGAAATAGCCAGTGGTCGACGTCGCTTCGAAGCCAATGCGTATCGCTTCGGGCGTCATCGCTGGATGCCGCGACAAGCAGAGAGTTCGAATGCAAATCATCATCGGTGAACGAGTTTCCTTGGGACTGCGAATAGTACGCGAATCCGCGTTTTTTGCCGCAAACCAAATCGGGGTAGTGCGTCTGCCATTGTCCGAAACTCGCTAACGGTGCCAATTCCGAAAGCCCCCAACGTTCGGCCAGATGCCGAATGAGAAAATCCGCCGTCGGGGTCGAGGATTCGCCAATTGCGAACCTTGGGTGAGCCGATTGGTCGACGAGCAACGTGTCTTTTCCTTGCTTTTGAAGGATCCAAGCAAGCAGACTGCCGGAAAATCCCGATCCAACCACGAGTGCAAAGTACTTTGGCTTCATTGTTATCCTTGCCATCAAAACATTCTCAAAAATCTGTCGGACTGCTATCGAACTATAGCCGAGATTGGCGTTAAACTAGTGGGTCAAAAGGATTTGCTTGTGTTGAGAGAAGATTTTGTGACGCACTTTTTATGACCCCACCTTCAGTTGTTTCGAATTTTGTTCGGCACACGGAACCTGCGATTTCCTGGCAAGCTCGCGAACGGTTGCTGCTTGCACCCTACGCCATGTTTTCAAGCCAATCATTGGGACGCGTCGTTCCCGAGGATTCGCATCCTTACCGAGGTCCGTTTCAACGCGACCGTGATCGCGTTTTGCATAGCGCAGCTTTTCGCAGGTTGAGCGGGAAAATGCAAGTCTTCACCGGTGATATGGGAGACTATCACCGAACAAGACTCACGCATACCAACGAAGTCGCATCGTTGGCGAGAACCATCGGTCGCACACTTCGCTTGAACGAGGACTTGATCGAAGCGATGGCGTTGCTTCACGATATAGGTCACCCCCCCTTCGGTCATTGCGGCGAAGACGCGCTCGAGTCATCCGCGAAAGATTTTGGCGGCTTTTCGCATAATGCATTTGCGCTCGAGCTTGCAACTCGAATCGAGCAACGCCACACGTCCTATCCCGGCTTGAACTTAACGGCCGAAGTGTTGTCGGGGCAGGAGTTTCGATCTCATAAGGAGACTGGAACCGTGCAAATGCTTGAGATCCAGGTTGTGGACGCCGCCGACAGCATCGCGTACGACGCGCACGACTTGGATGATGCTTTGAAGCTTGGCTTGCTGAGTTGGCAACAGCTGCATGGACTCGGACTGGTGCAACGAGCGATGCAGGTCGCCCCGATCGAGCAAAGCAACGCAATGAATCGTAGGCAAATGCTGGTCCACACCTTGCTCGACATTCAAATGGGTGACTTCCTGCAACACTCGATGGGGCTATTGGCCGATGCGACCCAACTAGATAGCAAAGGCGTTCAAGAAGTTGGCCTTCAACTTCAAATGTCGCCGAATATGCAGGCCGACAAAGAAGAACTTGAAAATTTCCTATTCGAACACGTCTATCGTCATCCAAGGTTGGTCGAAGTTCGGCAGCGAGCCGCAACTCGGATAAACCAGCTTTTCCGATTGCTGAAATCCTATCCGCAACGGTTGCCCGAACGCTTTCGGAAATGGGCCTTGGAGTGGGGCGTGGGACATACGGTCGTTGTCTACTTGGCAGGCATGACAGATCGATTCTGCGATGAGCAATACATTTCGCTCGTCGAGCTTGGCCGCGAATCAGCCCAAGATTGGAGCTAGAAATGCGGTAGCTAGACAACCAAATTCCCAAGATTTACAAACGCTGAACGAACTTCGATCACTATGCAAACCAAAAATATGT
>CAMBSL010000204.1 GCA_945870455.1 Pirellula staleyi DSM 6068
AGAGAAGAGTGTCTCCGGTTTTCAAGGCTTCGTTCTGCGGACTCGTCTCATGCGCGATTCGCCCGCGTCGTAATCCGATCACACTCAAGCCAGTCCGATCGCGGAACTTAGAGGTCCCCCCGCAGGTACAGTAGGGCGCGGGCAGCAACGTTGATGGAATACATTAGGTCCATTGGATTTGCTGTACATCATCGGCGTTGATTAGATCGTCGTCTTCCCGTCATGAAAGCCATCCATCATGGAAACGTATCGACCCATAGTGCGTAGACTCGGGCGATGCCTGATAGTGGGTGCTTCATTGCTGCCACTCTCAACAGGCTGCGATTCGAAGGCTGTACCGCGTGCCGAGGTTATTCGACCTGTCAAGACAATGGTCTTAGCGGCTGGTGAAGACACGCGTACCCGTTTGTTCCCTGGCCGGGTCGAGGCGTCGCGTCGAGTCGAGCTTGCGTTTCAGGTATCTGGAATACTCTCTGAATTGCCTGTCAAAGAAGGTCAGAAAATCGAGAAGGGTGAATTGATTGCTCGTCTGCGTCTGGATGAGTTCCAAGCTCGGCTGGCCTCGCTGGAGGCGCTGCTGACACAAGCTCGGGCTGGGCTCTCGGCATTGCAGCAGGGGGAGCGAGCTGAAGAGCAAATGCGAAGAGGCATGCAAGCGCGATCTGCCGAAGCTAGGTTGGCCAACGCGAAGGCCGAATTGGATCGAAGTGCTCAATTGGTGCAGTCGAGAGCGGTTTCCCGGTCGGAGTTCGAGTTGAAGCAAACCAATTACCGTGTTGCACAAGAGGACCATCAAGCTGCTTTGCAGTTGGTCGAAAAGGGTTCGATCGGTCGCGAAGAGGACATTCAGGCAAAAGAAGCCGGAGTCATGGGGCTTGAGGCTAGGGTGGTCGAAGCCAATCTAAACCTGTCCGATAGCACGTTGGTGGCTCCCTACGCGGGTGTGATCGCCCAGCGATTCGTGGAGCAAGGGCAAAACATTCGCGCGACCGAACCGGTGGTGCGTTTCCAGGACATCGAGGAAATCGAGATCGCGGTGGACGTCCCCGAAACCGTGATGGTGCAGGACATACGAACTGCGGACATCGTTCGGCTGGAGGTCGAGGTCAGCGGTGCTCCTGGTCTTGCGTTCCCGGTTCAGATACGAGAGATCGCTCAGGTTGCAGATCCGACGACACAAACGTTCAATGTTCGCGTTGCACTTTTAGCACCGGCGGAGGTCCGAATGCTCCCTGGTATGACGGCGACCGTGACGGCGGAGTATCGACGCGCCAAGATTCTCGGGCAACGCATCATGGTTCCCGTTTCTGCCGTCGCCAAAGACTCCACCGGTGAGCAAGCGGCTTGGATCCTCGAAGCAAATGGAACGGTCCGTCGACAAGCCGTCAAAATCGGTTCGATCGTTGGTGGAGATGTGGAGATGTGGAGATTTTGGAAGGTTTGGAACCGGGCCTGCGAATCGTGACGGCGGGCGTGACGTTTCTAAGAGATGGATTAAAGGTGCGCGATCTTGGGGGTGCATTGAGCGGTGGTCCGGAAGGGGGCAATTGATGAACGCTGCCGAATTCTCTGTTCGCAACAATCGAGTTATTTTCGTTGCGATGTTCTTTGTGTTGATCGGAGGCTTAGTTGCCTACAACCGATTGGGACGACTGGAAGATCCTGAGTTCACGATCAAAGAAGCATTGATCATCACTCCCTACCCAGGTGCCAGTGCGGATGAAGTCGCCAAAGAGGTAACCAATCCCATCGAGATCGCGTGCCAACAGCTTGGGCAGCTAAAACGTGTCGATTCCGAGTCGACCCGTGGACGGTCCATCGTATCGGCAATCATTCAGGACAGCTTCGACAAGAACAAGATCCCACAAGTTTGGGACGAACTTCGACGCAAAATCAATGATGTCCAGGCTAGGCTACCACCCGCAGTACGTGGCAAGACAATGGTCATTGACGACTTTGGCGACGTTTACGGCATCTTTTTCGCGGTCACTGGCGAAGGGTTCACTCAGCCTGAATTGCGTCGCTATGCCGAGTTCCTTCGACGCGAATTGCTACTCGTCCAAGATGTGAAGAAGGTGGACTTGTTTGCCGAACAACAAGAAGTCGTCTTTCTAGAGATCTCCCGTCTGCGGTTGGCAAGTCTCGGAATCAACGAACAAGAGATCTACGCACTTTTGCAGGCCAACAACATCGCAGCAGACGGCGGGCGCGTGCAAGTCGGCGACGAACATATCGCCATCGATCCGACGGGCGGGTTTGAGACCGCGGAAGCCATGCTGGACATGGTCATTGGATCCGACAGTTCCGGACGGCAACGTTTCTTGAGGGATATTGCAACGTTGGAACGGAGCTACGAAGATCCTCCAAGACGTCTCTTGCGTTTCGACGGAATGCCGGCCATCGGTCTTGGCATCTCCACCGTTCAAGGTGGGAATGTGGTTGCGGTGGGAACGGGAGTTCGCAAAACCCTCGAAAAACTCGAAGTCAACCAACCCATCGGTATCGAAATTGGTGAAATCAATTTTCAGCCCGAAGCGGTCGAACTCGCTACCAACGAGTTCATCTGGAATCTTGGCAAAGCTGTCGGCATCGTTTTTGTCGTGTTATTTTTCACAATGGGGCGGAAGACTGGTCTCATTATCGGTGCGGTGCTCTTTCTCACGATCATGGCCACGTTTTTGGTCATGTACTTGATCGGTGGTTTGCTGTTGGAACGCATCTCGCTGGGGGCGTTGATCATCGCATTATGCATGCTGACCGACAACGCGATCATTGTCATGGAGAGTGTGAAGGTCCGTATCGAAGCCGGCGAAGACAAAATGAAAGTGGTCCGCGAAGTGGTCGCGGAAAATCAATGGCCGCTCTTTGGCGCAACAGCAATTGGCGTGATCGCATTCGCAGCTATCGGATTGTCCGAGGATAGTACCGGCGAGTATTGCAATTCTCTGTTCTGGGTGATCATGATTTCGCTCAGCCTGAGTTGGATATCGTCGATCACAGCAACTCCTTTGCTGAGTTACCTGTCCTTTAATCCGATTAAAGATGGGAAGACGTCCAATAGTAATAGCGATCCCTACAATGGTATCGTTTTTCGGTTGTACCTCAGTCTCTTAAAGATGGCCTTGCGGTTTCGCTGGGCGGTTGTGATCTTGTCGATCGCATTGTTCGTTTGGTCGCTCTACGGTTTCACCAAAGTCGACCAGAGTTTCTTCCCGCCTGCGACGCGGCCGCAGTTCATGGTGGATTGTTTTCTGCCGGCCGGTACCCACATTCGCGAGTCAGAAAATTTTGCATCGTCCGTCGAAAAATTTGTTAAGGACCAGCCCAATACGAAGCACATTACCTCGTTCGTCGGCGGAGGTGCACTTCGATTTTTGCTTGTTTACACTCCGGAAGGGCAGAATAGCGGCTTCGTGCAGTTCTTGGTCGAGGTGGAAGACGCCTCCAAGATTGACGAGTTGATTGCCACGGTTCAAAAGCAATTGGATGAGCAGTTCCCGAACGCCAACGCGATCGCAAAAAAGTTTTTGTTGGGACCTGGAGATGGAGGTCGTATCCAAGCACGATTTAATGGCCCGGATCCATTGGAGGTGCGTCGGCTTGCCGGCGAAGCGATTCGGGTGCTCCAGGAGGATGGAGGCACGCTGTGTGTCCGAAGCGACTGGCGTCAGCGGGAAAAGTCGATTCGTCCCGACATGTTTGAGATGCAGGCCCGTCGCAATGGAATCACGCGAGCGGACGTCTCACAGGCCCTTCAACTCGGTTTTGAAGGTTCGGTCGTAGGTTTTTATCGAGAGCCGGGAAGTGCTGGCGGAGGGACGTTCCCACAAGAAACACGATTGCTCCCAATCGTGGCTCGCCCACCTTTAGAAGAAAGAAGTGATGTGGATCGGATTCGCAGTAGTCAGATTTGGAGCCCAGTAGCGCGGCGGATGATACCGCTGAGTCAAGTCGTGTCTGGAGTCACAATGGATTGGGAAGATCCTGTCGTGATGCGACGCAATCGCACGCCCACGATTACTGTGCATGCGGACCCGAGATCTGGACTGCCCAGCCAACTGTTCAATCGCATTCGTTCGGACATCGAGCAGATTCCGCTGCCAACTGGATACGCCCTTGAATGGGGTGGCGAGTATGAAAATTCAAAAGATGCACGGGCTGCATTAGTCCTGCCACTCCCCCTGTCGCTCGTTCTGATGGTGATCATTGTCGTTTGTTTGTTCAATTCCATACGTTGCACGGCGCTCATTTGGATGATTGTTCCCTTGGCATTGATCGGTGTCACGGCCGGGTTGTTGATCACAGGGCAGCCGTTTGGGTTCATGGCTCTGCTAGGCGTATTGAGTCTGGGTGGTGAGCAAATCAAGAACTCGATTTTGGTGCTCAGTCGAATCAAGACGGCCGAGGGAGAGGGCAAAACTCCCTATCAAGCCATTTTGGATGCAGGAGTCAAGAAATTGCGGCCAGTGCTCATGGTGGCAATCACGACGGTGTTGGGTATGATCCCGCTCACACAAGACCCGTTTTTTGCAGCCATGGCCGCTTGCATCATGTTCGGTTTGTCCTTTGCGTGCGTTCTGACCATGCTTGTGATGCCGGCAATCTACGCGATCCTGTATAACGTCAAGGCACCGAACGAGGAGCACCCAAGTCCTCCTCGGAAAGTTTCATCCGAATCTGCATGATCGTTTCAGTCACTCGAATACGCACATCCGCATATGTTTTTCATACCAATTAGCCGTTGGGCGATAGCCCCGGTTTTCCAATTGCTCGACATTCGTCGAGAATCGGGGCTATCGCCCTTCGGCTATTGGTTTGTTTCACTCGAAGACTCATACCGTTGTGCTTAGCAGCGATTGTTGAGAACGTCTGATGTTATTGTCGAAACAAGTCCGAGTTGCTTCATTCAAGTTTCATGTTTGCAAAGGAAACAAAGAGTGTCATCAAAAGCCACGTCCGACAAACTAGCCAAAGCGCCTTACGTTTCGACCGGTCACTTGCCACCTCCAGAGATGGTACGCACGTTGGTGACCGAGGCATACGAGCAATTCAAGACCAACAGGGAGGGCAAAAACTCAGGGGTCTACCCTGCGCTTGCACGTGTTCCGAGTGAACTTTTTGGAATCTGTGTGGTTGGAACCGATGGGGGTTTTTTCTCGGTTGGGGATGCACTCCATGAGTTTACGATCATGAGCGTTTCCAAACCTTTTGTGTTTGCGCTTGTCTGTCAAGCGTTGGGGCATGAAACGATGCGAGAAAAGGTTGGCGTGAACGCAACTGGTTTGGCATTCAACTCACTTGCAGCCATCGAACAGGGGGGCGAGGGTAGAACCAACCCGATGGTGAACGCGGGGGCGATCGAAACGACGAGCTTGGCCCCTGGCGCGACGCTGGATGCGAAGTGGAAATTCATACACGAGGGATTGTCACGATTCGCAGGCCGCACCTTGCCGCTCAATGAAGAAGTGTATGCCTCGGCGTCGGAGACCAATTTTCGAAATCAGAGCATCGCGAGATTGCTTCAGAGTTTTGGTCGGATCTACATGGATCCGGCGGAAGCCACGGATCTCTACACCAAACAATGTTCGCTGAATGTAAGTGCCAAGGACTTGGCGGTCATGGGTGCAACCTTAGCGGACGGTGGAGTGAATCCATTGACGAAAGAACGAGTGGTGGACGCATCGGTCTGCCACTATGCGTTGGCTGTGATGCTCACGGCTGGTTTGTACGAGACCTCGGGCGATTGGATGTATGAGATCGGACTGCCGGGCAAGAGCGGGATCGGAGGCGGAATTGTCACGGTATCACCTGGTAAAGGTGGCCTTGGTACATTTGCTCCACCGCTCGATCAAGCGGGAAATAGCGTCAAGGGACAATTGGTAGCCAAGTTCCTGTCCCAGCAACTTGGACTGGACCTACTTGTTTCGCAGCCGGGCGTTTGATCGTAACGGCGGTGAAGCAGTTGGTCGCGTAAGATGCAGTTGGATTCCCGAAACCAAGGTGGGTAAAATCCCAGGAGAAAAGTCCAAGTGAAACCGATCCGAATCATCCATGAGACCCAATACGTCTATTCTCAGCCGGTCCAGTTTGGGCCCCATCGGGTCTTGATGCGGCCTCGGGAGGGACATGATCTTCGCATCGTGGGCTCGCGCACTGAGATCGAGCCTAAAGCATCGGTTCGATGGTTGCGTGACATCGAGAACAATTCGGTCGCGATCCTCAGCTTTTCGGAGCCAGCTGGGCGATTGCGTATTTTTGCAGAGATCGATGTTGATCTGAGCGAAGACAATCCAATCGAGTGCTTGATCGAACCCAGCGCGCGAGAGTATCCGTTTCAATACCCTCCACACGAACAAGTGGCATTGGTCCCCTACCGGCTACCAAGCTACCCGTATGACGGCCCGGCCCTGCATCATTGGCTATACGAATCCTATCGCAATGGTCAGGCGATCGATACTTTTGAGCTGCTCATGAATTTGAACACACGTATCTTCGAGTCGTTGCAGTACAACGAGCGGCATGAAGCCGGGGTTCAATGTCCAAATGAGACACTCGCAAAAAAGACGGGTTCGTGTCGTGACTACGCAGTGCTCATGATGGAAGTGGCCCGCTATTTGGGGTTTGGGGCGCGGTTTGTAACCGGCTACATTCAGATGGCGGAGGGGCAGCATGGAGCGACCCACGCTTGGACCGAGATCTATCTCCCGGGAGCCGGTTGGCGTGGGTTTGACCCAACCAATAACAAGCTGGCGGGTTCAGAGCATATCTCGGTTGCCGTGGCCCGTGAGCAAGAAAACGCGGCACCGATTGCAGGGTCGTGGGCTGGACCGTCGGATGCCTTTCAGCGCATGGAGGTTTCAGTTCAAGTCGCACAGCGGTCGTTGTTCTAACTATTTTAGACGCAATACTGTTAGACTATTTGTTTAACAGTCAGCCGAAGGCGTGCTCGATAGCATTCGCGGATGTCTGCGGCTAACGGTTACAACGAAATTTTGCGAAACTGGGCTTCGTTGAACGGTTAACGGGTAAACGTTTTTAGGTTATAGGTGATTCGATCAAGCGTCCCGAATCGTGCGGGCATGATAGCGATGAAGAGGGAAAATGACGAAACCTGAAAAGACGCCAACCGCTGATGTCGGACTTCTCCTCGAATTCATGTATCGCTTTGGCCAAGCCATGCTTGCATGCGGTGAGCAGACCGCCAAGGTGGAACTCGTTCTGCGCAGGATTGCTTCCGCGTACGGAATGCGCCGATCGAGAGTCGTCGTCTTTCCGACGGCACTATTTATCAGTGTTCATGTCGGTGAGGACGAGCGCGTCACTCTGGCAGAAGGACCGACGCAAGGACTACGGCTCGATCAGATCGCCGATGTTTACGAATTGGGTGATCTCGCCCAAAGGGGTGAGATCCAGCCACGAGACGGAATTGATCGATTGGCGGGAATACTGAAAAAGCCCACCCGCTTTGGAGCTGTCGGGATCATCGTTGGTCACATCATCCTCACTGTTGGTTTGGCGTTCGTGTTGGACTCGTCCACGGTAAATGTCATTGCCACCGCAATTTTGGGTGCCGTGATTGGAGTTGTCAAAGCCTTGAATCGAGACCGAACCATCCTGGCAGTCCCGGTTCCGGTCCTATCGGCTACTCTCGTTTCTTCTCTTGTGTTCCTAGGGATCAAGTATGGATTGCCAATGGATCCCAGGTGCTCGTTGATACCACCGTTGGTCTCCTTCCTCCCGGGAGCCTTGCTGACATTGGGGATGGTGGAGCTGGCGTATGG
Source organism: Pirellula staleyi DSM 6068 (assembly GCA_945870455.1). Classification (GTDB taxonomy): domain Bacteria; phylum Planctomycetota; class Planctomycetia; order Pirellulales; family Pirellulaceae; genus JBKCUI01. The sequence goes on from CAMBSL010000204.1 coordinate 7,782, forward strand.
CGACATGGTAAGCGGATCCAGTCGATTGATGACCGGGTTCATTCAATTGGTGTTGCTTGCGTTTGGTTTGGCGGCTGGGGCAGCGTTGGTCGGATACAGTCCGGAAAATTTGGTGGATACCTCGGGATCCGTGAATGCGACGGGTTGGGCGTTGTTAGCGCCTTGGGCAGGTGTGATTGTTTTTGGGGTCGGTGCCTACCTGCATTTTTCTGCGCCCCGCGATTCTTTGCTATGGATGTTGTTTGTGCTGCTGGTCGTATTTGCCATCCAGCAGCTCTCCTATCAGTGGACGGGAAACGCTGCCGCTAGTGGCTTTTTTGCAATGCTGGTGGTAACCCCTCTCGGTTATTTGATCCAATTAAAGTTCAACGGGCCGCCGGCCATGGTTACGTTTCTCCCCAGTTTCTGGTTGCTCGTACCCGGTGTGATGGGACTGATGAGCGTGACACAGTTGCTAAGCGATCGCGCGGCAGGCATCGACGGGTTGATCAACTCGGTTTTTTCATTGGCTTCGATTGCGCTTGGCACGTTGGTGGGCGCGTCACTCTACAAGTGGCTGACGGAAAGATTCGGCTGGTGGCAACTGCAGATCGGTCGCGTGGAGACGTACTTCCGACGCAATCGACGACCCTAGTGCCTCGACTACGTCGATTTATTGGGTAGCGGGTCTTGTCAAAGATCCTTGCGGCATGGGATCTTTAACAGACACAGCCGACTAAAGTCAAAGTAGTAGGCACATTCCATGTGCCGTCCACCTAGAATCTTGGCAAATGCTTGACTGCGAACGGCACGGCGGAGCGTGCCTGCTACTTTTGTCGGCTGTGTCTTAACAAGATCCACTACCAACTGCTCGTAAAATCAATGTGGATGCTTCACCCGTGCAGGTCGGCGTCGTGTTATTTTGCGAGGCCCTTCATGTCTGCTTGGATGCGCTCATCCAATCGCTCGAGCGCTCGTTGTGAATTCACCACCATGCCCGATCGTGGTCGGTCCAAATCGAGAATGAGCAACACGGTCAGAGTGAGCAAGATCATGAGCTCGGTCGATGCCGCTGTGTGTAATCCGGGCCGTGAACCATAGACAAACCCAATCATGATTGCACTTGCCATGGTAAACAACAGCAGCAGCATCAGGACGGCAGGTGGTAGTCGATTCACCAGCGCTGAATCTCGTGTGGCAGAGTTGGACATCATTTCTGAGCACGACGCAATCAAAAGGTGGAGCGTGGTTTCTCGTTCAAGCTTTGGCTCTGCCGCAGCCAGACTAGCCCAGATAGAGTCTGCGGTTTCAGCCGCTTTGGTCTTCGCTTCCTGTGCTCGAAAAGCACTAAAGCCAATTTTTGAAACGTCGACGCGGGCTTGCACGTATTGCTCTAGTTTTTCCAAGATCTCAGGCCTTAAATTCTCGGGCAGAAAGACTAACCGTTTCCAAAACTTTTCGATCGAGTTTGTTTCTTCTATCAGTGACGAAAAGCGAAGCTCATGACGAGTTATCACTAGAGAGAACGTAAAACCGAGTAGCAGCGCAAGCAGTCCTAGCGAAGCGGACATCACGAGCGAAGCGTCCCCTTCCCCCCCTTCCCTGCTAATCCGTGAACGCCACCATCGACCGATCGCAGCTCCGAAGACAAGCAAGAAGTAAAACATAATCCCAACACGCCAAGTCGGGAAAAAATCGAGAATTTCCAAGCCCCACCTCCGGTTCATGAAAGAGTAACGCGGCGGGTGAGCTGAATTTTCAAGTTTCGAAACCCATCCTCAACCAGAATGCTTACAGAAAGCATCCACTTTGTCTGAGGCTATTGTTTCGAGTCACCACGGTATCTGCAAGTCCACTAACTTCATTTAAGCATCGATCTTAACACGGGCCGCCGCTCGTGGTGCGGTCTAGCCTAAAAACCTGAACGAACCGCCGCACAAGGCCAGCGGGATTCGAATCACCCCAGGCTTGCCCTGGGGATTTGTCATGCTTTTTGGCTAATCATGACGATTTGAAATCCATTGTTTCAAAGACTGAGCCACTTTGCGTGAATTACTACAGCTTGCCTGCAGCTTTACGGAATTGCTCAAACCGCTCACGCAAAGATTCAGGAGGACGGACACGCGAGCCTTCTTCCAAAAGCCCTTTGAGATCATCATCTTTGTCCTCAACTGTTCGCTCTCGGCTCTTGGCTGGACGCAGCCCAAGTGACTTCAACGTTGCATCCAGTTCCCGCTTCTTGTTCGGGTCGGTTTTGGCAAGTTCCTTGGCCTCGGTCCATCGATCTACGAATTTTTGCATGTCGTCTTTGGTCCAGTTCAATCGCCTCAGAAGCTCGGGATCGGGCTGGTCCTTTTGTCGTTTCAAATAATCAAGAGCCAAGTCAGTCGTTTTGTTCGCGTAGTCTTGGTTGACTGGGTCGGCCTGATCTTTTGAGCTTGCGTCGCCGCCATCGCTCATGCTGCCTCCACTGCCAGCACTCCCGCTGTTGTTGGTGCCTGCCGACGCACTCCCAGCTTTGCTCTTGGAAGGATCGCCTTGTTTGGGTTTTCCTGCCGGGCCCTTTGAGTCTCCATCACCGTCGCCCTGCTTGCCGTCGCTCTGTTTGCCATCGCTCTGTTTGCCGTCGCTCTGTTTGCCGTCGCTCTGCTTGCCGTCGCTCTGCTTGCCGTCGCTCTGCTTGCCGTCGCCCTGCTTGCCGTCGCCCTGTTTGCCATCACTCTGCTTGCCATCACTCTGCTTGCCATCACTCTGCTTGCCATCACTCTGCTTGCCATCAC
>CAMBSL010000205.1 GCA_945870455.1 Pirellula staleyi DSM 6068
GTCTACACGGGGCCTGTTAAACGCGATATCGTTCCTATCGAGAGTCGGTAGTAAGTGATTCGGATGCCGCTGAATTCACAATCGCCAACAGTTGAGAAATTGGGGGATGGAATTGACCAGCTACCTAATCGCCGAGAGTTGACGATCAAGTTGGACCGGCCGTTGTCCGAGTTGTCTTGGATCCAAAAATCGTTGGTCTGCGCTGAATTGGCAAGGCTCTCGTATGCCGATCCCGGGCCAGTTGAAAAGATCGCGTATAATGCAGGTCTCGATCAATGCACCTTCATTGCACGCGACGGAGCCGAGGCATATGTGTTAGGCAATCGCTTCGATTGTTTCATCGTATGCCGTGGTACAGAGCCGTCGCAATGGAACGACATCAGGGCGGACGCTAATGCATGGACCATTGCGACGGACATTGGTCGGGTTCATAGCGGTTTTCATGCCGAAGTGAACCAGCTATGGCCGTTGCTCGAACAGCAGATCAAAGAGAATCAGCGCACGATGTGGTTCGCTGGCCACTCATTGGGCGGCGCGATGTCTGCGGTGTGTGCTGTGCGTTGTAAACTCTCGCCGATACCGTCCGATCCAAAAGCAATCTTTTCGTTTGGGGCACCCAGAGTCGGCAACAGGCGCTATACGTCCGTTTTGAAGGCCAAGCACTACCGCTGGGTCAACAACAATGATATCGTTCCGAGAATGCCGCCTAGGTGGATGGGTTATCGGCACATGGGGCAAGAGATTTATCTCAACCGACATGGCCGAATCAGCTACCTGCGTTCTTGGTTTCGCGTTCGCGATCGCTTTCGGGGACTGCTGTCGTCGTTGCGAGTTGGAAAGTTCGATTACTTTAGCGACCACTCCATTGCAGCGTACATCGGCTGCATTGCGAAATTGTACCGGGAGGAACTTGCCGGCAATCCGGTAAAGACGCCCCAACACCTCCCTGCGGAATAGTCGTGATTGGGAGGCAGAAAGGGCTTCTTTTAGCGGAGCGGCGTGAGCCGCCCAATGAATTCCCTGGTGATATGCGAAGCCTCACCGGACAGCTTGTGCTTTTCCGCTACCAGTGAGTGCCATTTGACGTGACGCCGGCCAGCGCCGCCTGATTCCGTTTAAAGGTTCGATTGCCAGGTTTGAATCTCGAATTCACCCGAAAACCTTCCTTTCCCAATCACCGAAAGATCTGCTATACTATCCCAATACCTTCCGGGATGAGCATTTTGACGCACTCCCAAACATTTTCCATATTGAACGGCCAACGGCCTGCGAAAAGACTTTCTCTATGTCGGATCATTGGAATGGCATTGCAAATCTGCTCGGAACTCCTTCTCTTAACCCGATTAGCAAGAAGTCCGACAGCTCAAAGTCTCAAAAACCAGCGGTTGTGTTTGAGCAGCCCTCGCAAGTCGAGGATGCATACACGGAACCTGTGATTTCGGAAGCAGTTGAGTTGTCCAATGCCAAGCCTGAGCCCTCGCGGTTGCGCAGCTCGTGGGATGCGGTCGCTCAGTTCTTTGGTGTTTCGTCGCCTGAGCCGTCGCAGCAGTCAACCTCTCGCGCGAGCGACCTGTCGAGCGAACCCTCGGATTCGGAAACAAAGCAGTTTGGAGCGCCAAGCCGTAAAAACAAGCCGAGCATGTGGGGTGGTTCGGAAGAGCCGGTGGTGAAAAACGACGCATCGTTTGAAGTCAACGATTCGCGACCGCCAGCGAGGGAAGTCCGCGATTCCCGCGTATTGCGCGAAAGTCCAACGCGTGAAAGTGGTAGCAGAATAAACACACAAGAACGTAGCCCTCGCTCGGACGAAGCCCCTCCGCCATCAAGACGTGAGTCCAACGAGCTTGAGGTTGGGCCTGGTTTTGGTGAACCAAAGAGCCGCAGAGCCATGCCGCAAACCTCCCGAAGCGAGGCAAATGAGACGCCGCATTCCGACCGCCGTTCAACGCGACGGCCACCGCGAAGAGGGCGTTCCGCCGCAGACGAGTCCATTCCAATCGACGAGCCAACCGTCGCCCCCGCGTTCGATATCGATGAGCCATTTGGTTTGGGTGTCGAGAAAAGCTCGGTTGATCGATTGGAACCGGTCCGAAGCCCATCTTCTCGAGGGGGAAGGGGTCGAGGGTCAAGAGATTCCAGTCGCGACGTTGAGCCAAGGGCTTTGGATCGATCCGAGAGTCCAGAGATTGGCGAAAGGCCAGCGAGAACGGATCGACCGGAAAGAGGCGAAAGGCCGGAACGCGGTCCAAGGCCAGAACAGTCCGATCGTCCAATCCGTCAGGAACGGGCCAACCGGACAGAGCGTTCCGATATCCCAGAAAAAACCGATCGACCAGAACGGGCTGAAAGAACAGATCGCCCAGATCGAGCGACGCGACCCGAGCGACCCGACAGAGTCAGCCGGCCAGAACGAACGGATAGGCCGGACCGAGCTAGTCGGCCAGAACGACCCGAAAGTTCAGATCGTGCCAGTCGACCAGAGCGTGCCGAAAGTCCAGATCGCGCCAGTCGACCAGAAAGAGCTCCGAGCCGTGGGCGAAGCCCACGAGATGATCGCAGCGGACGCGATAGCAACGTTCGTGAACCCAGTGCCCGAGACGAACGTCGAGATATGCCGGCACATTCCAAATCGATTCCTAAACCAACCGGATTCGGTGCGGGACTGCACGATGATGATGATGACTTCGGATTTCGCGATGAGCCGATTCTTCTGGAACAAGAAGAATTCGTGTTGATTGACGATGACGACTCGGATGCATCTGGTTCGGAGATTGAGGTCAAGGATTTGGATGATCGCGAAGCGCGACCCAAACGTCGTCGAGGGCGAGGTCGTGGACGACGTAGCGGGCGAGTCGGCGATGAAAAGGGTGAACGAAACGAGTCGGTCATCGAGTCGGACGGAGATGAGGATGCGGGCGAAGTCGTTTCCAGGAATACCAAAATCCCTTCCTGGCAAGATGCGATTGGAACCTTGGTTGCCACCAACATGGAAAACCATCAACGCACACAGAGTCATAGCCGCAACTCGCGAGGCAGGGGCCCTCGACGCGATCGATAACGGCCAATAGCACTCACTTTCGCATTGGACAGTGGTCTTGCAGCGGCGGCGCGAACCGCCCCGCGAATTGCGAGGTGTCTGGCGACTTCTCAATGGACAGCTTTCGCTGTTCCGCTATCAAGTGGGCACCATCGAGCTTGAGGCTGGGGGTTTAATTCTCACTCAATCATGTTACAATTTAAACATCACGCAATTAAAATTAGTTTTTTGTCGCGAAATGTTCGCCAAAAAACGGTTTTGTGATTTAAAAAGTAACGCGGTTCGTCATTTTTGTTTTGGAGCATTTCTTATGTTAACGCCTACGGTCTATGTGATTGATGACGATGAGGGATCGAGGAAATCGATCGAGTGTTTATTCAACGTCCATGGGATTAACACGGTAACGTTCGAATCAGCCCTGTCTTTCCTTGAGACAAAAGCCCAGCCCGTGGGGTGCATTGTTACCGATCTAAAAATGCCCGTTATGAATGGATTAGAGCTTTTGGAGAAGTTACGCGATGCGGGATGGAAACTTCCAGCAATTGTCATCACCGCCTTCGGTGAAGTTTCATCCTGCGTCGGAGCTTTGAAAGCGGGAGCAGTCGACTATTTCGAAAAACCTGTGCCACCCGAGATGCTGATCGCCCGTGTAAAAGAGTGTTTGATTGCAAGCGAGAAAAAGTACGAATCGTTACTTGCTCAGCAAATAGCGGAGAAAAAGATCAAGAGTTTGACGAACAAAGAAACTGAGGTTTTGGAACTTCTGGTTCGAGGACTATCGATGAAAACGATCGCCGCCGATTTTGGGACGAGCTTTCAGGCGGTCTCGCGACATCGTCAACGAATCCTTGAAAAGCTAGGAGTCGAAGGGGACGTAAATATGGTTCGATGGGTACTTGATCACCGTCGTGCAGTCGCTGCTGGTTAGGCGACGCGTCTTTACGTTTTTTGTAACATTTGCGAAACCAATCGATCCCGCAAAACGATTCCAACCAACTGTCCCTTGGAATTAACGATTCGACCCAGTTTGCTGTTTTGAGATACCATTTTATTTAGGACGGCAATATGTCCGTCGTTTTCCTCAAACGTGGATATTGCTTTTAGCTTTGGCGGCTTGAGATTCCTACTCAGTTCAATTGCGTCGTAGTAACCCACAAGTCTCTTGTCGCGGGGGTGAAGGACTGGCAAAATCAGTTGATTGGACTTCAAGACGATTTGCCTTGCTTCATCGATTGGCGTGCCAAGTTGAACGGATCGCAAGCCTCGTAACGGCATGCAGTATCGGGAAATCGGATCGCTTCCGTAAGCAAACATATTCTGAACAAGATCTCGCTGCACGGGTTCCAAGAGTCCTGCCTGCTCCCCTTCTTCGAGAACCTGACGCAATTCACGCCTTGCGAGGGCTGGCCGAATCCTGAGGGGCTCTTCTCCTAAGATTCGTTGAAGCCAACGGCTCAGAAGATAGAGTATCCAGGTCAACGGCAGCGCGATGATCGTTAGCAGGAACAGCGGCCATCCGGTTTTTTGAAGCAAACGGTGAGGTATTTGGTGAAAAAGGCTCTTTGGCAATAGCTCGCAGAAAATAAACAATAGCGGCGTGCTCAATATGCTGACGGCGATATTCACTCGCGGGTCATCGTAACCGAAGATCTCGAGCACGAGCCAAGCAAGACCAACTGGTACTGCATAATTTGCGACTGTATTTCCAACGAGCAACGTGGAAACAAAGAGTCCAGGATGGTTCGTAAGCCAAAGCAATCCTCGGGCGACTCGCGATCCATCGACTGCATCAAGAACCAAGCGAACACGTGGAACGCGATAGAGCCCTGTTTCCACTCCGCTACAAAAAGCGCTTAATGCACATGCGCCGAGAATGAGCAAAATTGGTGGGATCAATGAATTCCTCCGGATTCATCGAGCGAAATGTCAAATTCGGAGCTTGTGATCTGAACAAACATTTCACCACGGCGAGGTATATCCGTTACCTGCAATGTAAACGGCCCCCATTCGACTCGGTCGTCGACTTGCGCTATACGCCGTAATTGGCTTTGCAGTACGCCCGCGATCGTTGCATCGCGAGTTTCCGGCAACTTGATTCCGAGTGATCGTTCTAGTTGCTTTACTCTTGTAGCGCCAGTTACTTCCCATTTGGCTTCGCCTGTCATCGCAAAACGAGGCCGTCCCATTGCATTGATCGCGGCAGAAGGGCTAGCGAAAACTGCTTCGATGATATCCTCCATGAACAGCACTCCGATGGTATCTCCTCGTTCATTGACGACGATGGCCACTTTGATGTCTAGTTTGAGCAGCATTTGAAATACGGACGCTAGGCTTGCGCACCAAGGTACGTAGACTACGGGCAGGGTGACGGGCACCGAGCGTTGCTCTGTGGAACGTTGCAGTTGCTCGATCGTTGTTGTGGCGGTGACTTCGCTATCCGACTTGGATAATACCAAAACAATTTTCTGGCGGCTCTCATCCAGCGTTTCTTCGCTTTGCTCGTCCATCCATTCTTGAATTTGACCGAGAGTAGCTGGCAGAGTGATGGCAGCAAACTGGCTCTTGGGGTGCATCCAGTCGGGCGTTTGAATGTTGGACAATTGAAGGATGTTCTGAAGAATACCCTTTTCTAAATCGATCATTTTCGAATCCGTTTCGCTCAATTCGATCGCTCGCTCGAGATCCGTGGTTTCCAATACGGACTCAGGAATGAGTCCTGGCAAAATCAGTCGTCGACAAACATCGTTGATCGCTTGCATCGCAATCGCCAACGGGCGGACGGCTTGCATGATCAGCGACATCGGAATTGCAATGAAACGCCCGATCTTGAGCGGAGCAAGAACGCCAACGCTTTTTGGCAACAATTCACCGAATAAAATGACAATCGCTACCGTTGCAAAGCCAAACACAAACGACCAACCATCCCAAGCATCTGTTTTTGTGATCCACGATGAAATCACATTGGCGCACGCAAAAAAGGTGATATTGATAACTAGGTTGCAGAGCAGGATGCAGGACAACAGATGCGATGGGTTGCTGAGCAGTTTCTCGATGCACTTGTCGCTGGGTCGCGAAAGCTGCAATTGAGATCGCTGTGCGGTTGTTAGAGAAAACAACGCAGCCTCGCTTGCCGAAAAGAGCGCTGACAAGGCAAGCATCGCCATCAGCGCACCGATCGCTAAAAGCCACGCGATCGGGCTAACGTCGTTCACGATTGGCAACTTACATTTCCCTCAAGTAGCAGTTTATTCTTCGTCTGCAGTTCTGGATCTTCCAAAAGCAAAGTCAAATTCGCTCAGCGCCGGAATCATCATGGCTGCGGTAGCAAACGCGTAAGAAATGGACACCACACTGAAAACAGCTAACTCTTGGTCCCTCAATATGTAGCTGGTGATCGCAAAAAAAGTAAGGAAAGGTAACAAGAAAGAACTGATCGTGATGGCAGGAGACGGATTTCTAGAACCGATCGCGACATACAACCCTGTTCCTCCTCCAAGAATGATGAACAGAAACGGAGCGAGTTGTCTTCCGAACGAGCCCCGAAACATCAACATGATTAACATGCAAGTAGCGACTCCGAGAAACAAAAAAAAGACAGTCCCCAAACTGGTTCCAATGGCTATCCGGCTTTGTGCGTAGATCATGCCGCAGTGGATTCCGAGCATGGCCACGAAGAAATCCATCACCAACAAAGTGATAAGGGTGAATATCAAGTTCTCGCTGCTCAACGCGGACTGACTCCAAAGGTAAAAACACAACAAGAGTGGGGCAACCACCATTTCTTTTGTCACATACAAAATGCCACAAATCTTGCCGAACAGGAAATTTACGGGTGAAATCTCCGTCACCAACAGCAAATCCAACGCACCGCCATCTCGCTCGTTGGTGATCGAGTTTACTGCCAATGCATTGATGATAATAAGGGACAATACAAAAAACGGTGCAATAAGAGCTACAGTGGTAGGAACCAATTCCTCCTGAAACGAAGTCGCTTGGAAGGCTACACCATTTAGGATGCACTGCCGAAGACCTATTCCGACCATCAAGCCGATTGTCAGATAGGCCAATTGAATAATCAGAACTTTGCGTCCGTATGCCCAAGTCCGCATCTCGCGCCAAAGTACAGGGTTGTTCCAAACGCGCCTCGGCGCTCGACTCTTCCAAACTCGCACGACTCGTGAGTTGTCAGCAGTCGCCGTCTCGTTCGAAACAAGTACGACTGCGGGTTCATCGGATTCGGCATTCACCGAACGGCGTTCGCGCGATGGATTCCAAATCCTTAGCCGTCTAATCGAAAGTACCGTGAGTGCAAAAGCAATTCCAAGCATGCATACGCCTGAAAGCATTGCATTCCCACCAGGAACGGAAAACGGCAAGATCGATTTGGAAGCGATCGGTTGAGTCACATCCCACACGGCCCTTAACGGACTGGCCAGCGTGGCAAAGGAGGGTGAAACAATGGAAAATTCGCCAGCGGCAATGACTTCACCCAGCGCCAACCACAACGCGATAATGAGCATGGTAACCGCAATGGTTTGGAACGTTTTTTCACGCCAAAAGGCAATCGTTGCTCCGAGCGAAGCGCTCGCTATAATCGCGCACAGTGTGACCCATGTGCACGACAAGACTTGTTCGATCGAAACACCACCAAGCAAAATGATAGAGAAAACGATAGGCAACGAGGCAAGAAATGCGTTTAACGTCGCAAGCAATCCTGCCCCAATTTTTCCGAGCACCACCTCTGAATTCGTCAGTGACGTCATCAAGAGGAGTAAAAGAGTTTGTTTATCCTTTTCATGACTCACCGCAATCGAGCCAGACAATGCGGCCATGAAAAGCAAGACGATCAATTGAAACGGCGCGATTAATTGAAAAATAAGCACACCAAAACGAGCCAGGTCTCCTGCGTTTTGAACCGGTTGAATTCCTGCAAGTAGCAACCATGTCGTGCAAATGATGGCAAAGAGCATCATCGCAAAGACGACGCGATTGACAAAATGGCGTCCGCGGCGGGGGAGAGTAGCGGTTTCTCGTTGAAAAATAGGTCCGATCATAACCTTGAGTTTAATTGGAAAGGCGATCCAAGACCATGCCCAACCTGGAAGCGTTCAATGTCGGGTTTGCCTCGTAGACACAGCCGACAAAAAGTGCAGGCACGCTCCGCCGTGCCGTCCGCAGTCAAGCTTTTGCAAGGATTTTAGGCGAACGGCATACGGAATGTGCCTACTACTTTGACTTTTGTCGGGGGTGCCCACGACCCAACCAGACGAACGGGTTGGTGTCTCAGTCCCGGTTTTCGTGCAGTCGAACCAAGCTCTACGCAACGACTTAAGAGAAAATCGAAAGGTTTCTGGAAAAGTTCAGTTTCGGTTGCGGATTTGATGGAGCCATTGTCGCGTATTAGCCGAGTAACCAAGCAATGGGTCCAAACTGCGGATGGATTCTGGAGCGAGTTGCAACTAGTAGGACGAATCATGAGCTATCTGAAACACTGGAAATTGCAACGCTCCCCCTTCTCTATCCAAGGGAATCGTCGAGCAGTGTTTACCGGTGGGGCGATCGAGGAAGCGATTGCCAGAAGTGAGTTTCTGGTGGACCAACGAAAGCAACTCGGGTTGGTCGTGGGTCCGTCAGGAGTTGGCAAGACAACCTTGCTCAAGCACCTTGCCTTCAAGCGAAAATCTCAGAATCCAAGGGAGTCGATGATTCGAGTTGATTTGAGGTCTTCCAAATTCCCCTCACTCGCAGGACGGATGGCGGATGCCCTCGGACTCGCTCGCGGCCCATCGGATTCCGATGTTTGGGGGGGCAGTTCAAGATCACTTGTTTTCCGCTTCTGCAATCGGTCATCGAACTGTTCTGGTATTCGACAACATAGTCGAAGTGGACGATGACATTGTTCAGACGCTTTCCAGCCTAGTATGCTCGAAGATGGCATGGAGCATATTTCTGAGCGTCGACGACGAGTCACTGGTGCATCTACCTCGTTGGATTCTGGAGCAATGCGATCTCAAAATTGAACTTCCAGCTTGGGATCTTGGGCAGACTGCGGACTATTTCGAATTTGCAATTGCACGCGAAGGCGGTAGCGACGACATGTTCGATGGCCAATCGATGACTCGCATTCACGAACTTGGCGATGGAATTCCGAGAAAAATTTCTCAAATAGCGGAACTTGCCTTGGTTGCAGGTGCGGTTCGGAAATCGGAATGCGTAACTTCCGAATTGGTGGATCAAGTGTGCGACGAATTTACATTCACCGTCGGAGCGAAATTCCCAACAATCGGGGAAGATCAACGATTGAATGCTAGATAATCTCAGTAAGAATTGAAACATGCGAATAAGCCTTAACGGAACATTTTTTCACGTTAAGAGCTACCTGGGGAAAGATGTTTTGATTTGACGTTGAGGTCAAGGGGGGGACACTGTACAAGTGAACTTTTCGAATTCAAAAATTGTCGTTATTGTCTTGGCACAAAAGTCCGGATCTTTGATTAAGATTCGTGGAACCTGAAAAAGGCGTTTGCCATTTATGACTACAAAAACAATTCAAATATTTACGATCGAACAAGCGAGAGCCATGCTCCCGTTGCTTCGCCTCATCGTGACAGATATCTCACTATCGCATCGTGAGTTGACAGAACGGAAATCCAATCTGCGACGAATGCTGCGTCGCAATGAAGGCAACTCTCGTTTTCAGGTTTACGACGCCGAAATCGTTGAAATCCAAGAAGACCTTCAAAACGAAACGGCTCACCTGGACGATTACGTTAGCGAGCTAGAGCAACTGGGAGTTATCCTCCGGTCGGCACACGATGGCATTGTTGACTTCCCTGCCCAAATCGATGACACCCCTGCGTTCTATACTTGGCAAATGGAGCAACCTGACGTTTTAGAATACCATTGGGCCGACGAGTCGACTGCAGATCGAAAACCAATCCCACAGTAATTCGATTTCGGCGAATGAAAACCCGACTCGGCGATGACTTCGGTGTAGAATACGGGGAGTAAGCTTCCAGCTTGCGAGGCAAAAAACGCAGGCTTGAATCGTACGCCACGTCCTAAGCTCGGCAAGAACTGATAGAACTCGTCCTGCCCCCCGCCAAATTGACTTCTCCGAAAAGCAAATGGTTTACGCCATGGTTTTAACCCATCGACATTTGGCAATGGTCCTGGTGGTTCTCGGACTGCAAACCGGCGTCACTGCACAAACGGTCGACTGGACGAACGGCGTCTTGCCCATTCTGAAATCACGCTGCATCGAGTGTCACGGTCCTGACACACAAGAATCCAAGCTTCGTTTGGATACGATGACAGATGCGTTGCGGGGCGGCAATTCCGGCGAACCAGTCATCATCCCGGGGGATACTCATCGCAGTTATCTCCTTGAACGCATTACCAGTCTCGATCCCAAACTGCGCATGCCACCCGATTCGGATCCCTTGTCCGAAAAAGAGCAAGCGGTGCTGAAGGCTTGGATCGACGACCCACTTCTG
>CAMBSL010000206.1 GCA_945870455.1 Pirellula staleyi DSM 6068
TGGTTTGGTCGAAGCCAAACCAACAGTGATCCATTGCATTAGCAGGCCTAGCGTACTTGGCTTGGTACTTGGCCTGGTGCTTGGCCTGGTGGGCAGTAAGCACCTGGAGCACCACCCTGAGCGCCACCAGCACCACCAGCACCACCTTGGTCGCCTGCAAATTGGCCAGGAGCGACCACTCTGCTCGCGTCGTAGAAGTGTGGTCGTCCTGCGGGATAACCTGGGTTAATGTTCTGCTCTTTGATGTGGAACCGGCTTGGAGGCGTTGGATAGCTCAGGCCAGGTTGATGGCGAACGGTCCCCTTCAACTTTTGTACAGGATCAGGCAGGCTCATGTGAGTCCGGTTCACCATCACATGCTGTTTCAGACCGGCTGGCGAGCCGAACGGAATGTGCGGTGGACCAGGTAGTCCAATCGGCGTTCCACTGTACGTCATTCCATATTGTGGAGCGGTCACACCAGCCACCATGTTCGGTGGATTGTTTGCAGGTCCGATGGGTCCGCCATTCGGTCCGCAAGGCATGCCATTTGCGTCCATAAATCCGCCTTGCATCATCCCAGCCATTCCGTAACCGCTGCCCGACATTTCGATGTCTTTGTTTCCAAGCCGGACGATTGCGAGAATCGAGCCGCGTCGGTCAGCTTCCACAATCGGATCCAAACCTGGTTCCAACCGTGTGCTAACGAGCGTATCGATGCCGGAGATGGCTTCCCCTTGGAATTCAGGATCTGGAAGGTAGATCACTTTGGTTACAAAGTTGCTCGAAAGGGCTTGATCTAAATCTTCTTCTGTGAACTGGACCGAGATCGCATTGTGAGCCAAATAGGCCGCTGTGCGATAGCTAGCGGTTCCGACTTCGAGCGTTGGATAGAGCTCAACTCCTTCGCGACCTTGGATATCGGTCAGTTTCAGTCGGAATATGCCACCTTGGGCAAATTCCAACCGACCTGGAACAATGAGCGGATCGCTGGTAAAGGTTCCGTCGCCGACAACGTCGTAGAGGATCCGTGTCGATTGTGGTTGGTTGAACAAAATCTGAACGGTCGGAATCATCGCTCCTGCACCATAGCCGGGAACCGGGATGGTTTCTGGCAACAAAACACCTGGGCCGGGTCCTCCGACCATGGGTCCAGGCTCCATCATTCGGCTTGCCGGAGGCATGTTGTGGCGAACGCCATGGTCACCGGCTTGGACATTGGAAAGGAGACTGCATTGGCTGAGCAAGCACGGAGCGCCCAAACCCAAAGCTGCCATCAGGCCATAATAATTTCGCATTTTCATTCGATTCCCCCTGGAATTTGTTGGGTCTAGCCGGCTTGAATACAAGGCCATCGCTACCGACGTTTTTCCACCTGGACAACACGCCTGCGATCGACCTACAATCCGCCCGAAGAACCATCACAGGTTTGCGTTCCTTGGACCGCAGTCGTGATGTTCGAGCAATTGCAAATCAAGCAGCGTCCCCAAAAGACACTTCTTGGGGCGCGTCCTAAACCGTATGTTCGGCACCATTGGACCTGTTTCTTTGATAAAACCGATACAACTTGCCCATGCCGACCAAAAGAATGAATGCAAGCGTTTCGATCCTGTGCCTCATTTGTGCCGCAGTTTGGTTTTCGAACGCAGCCGCGTTGGCTTTTCAGGCGACCAATACCCAGCCGCCCAATACGCAGCCGCCCATTACGCAGCCGCCCAATACGCAACAGTCCGCTATCACCGTTGTAACGATCGACCCAAATCAACTTGTTCTCAAAGCCATCCACCAAGCCGTGCATGGCCCCCCGTTTCTCTGCAAGGTCCATCAAAGCAGTCAGGCCTACGATCAAGTCGTCGTCGTAAGCGGTGACTACAAAGCCAGTGGTGGAGGTTCTGGACAGTTCCGTTACACGTCTCGCATGTCATCTGGTGAGACGACTATCGATACGATTCAAGTATCCGATGGTCGATTGATGTACACGCAAGTCGGAGCGAAGGACGCGCCCAGATGCGTTAACATTGATCAAGTAAGGGAATCGCTTGGCAGCAACTCGATCGATCAATTTAGAGATAGCCCTGAGGTAAGTATCTACCTTGCCATAGGCGGGCATGCTGAATTGCTTCGAAACCTGTACCATCGCTATCGCTGGTACAAAGCCGTTGAAGGGAGAATCGATGGCGTTGACGTTTGGCAATTAGTTGGGACATTGAGAACTGAGCCGCCCCGGATTTCCGGAAATGCGCTGGTTGATAAACAGGCATTGACCCCGCCGGCTGCCAATCCAAACTTACCCGCTGAGGTTCGATTGACCTTGGGGCGTTCCATTGCGACGGCGTATTTCCCCTTTCGTGTCGAGTATTTTAGTAGGAGCAAGACTTCAGAAGACACGCAAACGGTTCACAAATTGGTTTCCAAGCTGGTCCATTCCGAGCCATCCTCGACAACGATTTCGGAAAAAGACTTCGCCTATAAAGTCCCCGACAGCGCCGACAAGATCGACTATGAAACGAATCAATACATGCCAGAAACGCCCCTTGCTCGAAAACTCCCTTTTCCGCAGTGACGAATTTAGAAATTTCTCTGCGAATGCCGCCAACTCGCAAGGCGGTTGGTTGGTAACGCCGCCAACTCGCAAGCGGCCGGTCGGTGGCGCTCCGCGAGACGTTTGCGATTTTCTGGTACACTAAGTCCATCGGTATAAGTCTTCGAGTGAAACAAACTGAGTGCCGTCGGGCGATAGTCCCGGTTCTCGACGAATGTCAAGCAATTTGAAAACCGGGGCTAGCGCCCAACGGCGAATTGATATGAAAAACAGTTGCGGATGTGCTTAGTGTGATGGCGTTTTTCTTTCGCAAACTCAAACAATCCTCCCAAACGGCTGAGCCTAAGCCTCTTGCGTTGCAGGTCCCCAAGCACATAGCCGTGATCATGGATGGCAACGGACGCTGGGCTCAGTCCAGGGGGTTGCCACGCATTGAAGGACATCGACGCGGTGCCAACTCCGTTCGGCGTATTTCCGAAGCATGCCGAGAACTGGGCGTTTCTTTCCTAACGCTCTATTGTTTCTCGAACGAGAACTGGAAACGTCCGGTGGAAGAACTCGATTTCTTGATGGGATTGCTCAAGACTTATCTCATTCAAGAACGTCCGACGCTTTTGAAAAACGACATTCGATTGACGATCATCGGTAGGCGAGCTGGAGTTCCCGAGGATGTTCAAATCGAAATGGATCGCTCTATCGAACTGAGTAAGAATGGCAAAGCACTTACGTTATGCCTTGCGATCAACTACGGATCGCGTCAAGAAATTGTGGATGCAGTCCGGATAATCGCAGCCCAAGTGGAACAAGGGCAACTGAAGAGTCATGAGATTGACGAAGCAACGATTGCGAGCCAACTTTATACGGCCAACATGCCCGACCCCGACCTGTTGATCCGTACGAGTGGCGAAATGCGAATCAGCAACTACTTGCTTTGGCAAATCAGCTACAGCGAATTGTGGATTACGAAAAAGGCGTGGCCCGAGTTCGATAAAGAGGATCTTGTTCAGGCTATTCGGGACTACAACCAAAGGGACCGAAGATTCGGCGGGCTAACGTAGTGGGATAGGCTTCCAGCCTGTCAAGCTAAAGTTCACAGGCCGACAAAAGTCAAAGTAGTAGGCACATTCCATGTGCCGTTCACAAAGTAGTAGGCACATTCCATGTGCCGTCCACCTAGAATCTTGGCAAACGCTTGACTGCGAACGGAACGGCGGAGCGTGCCTGCACGTTTTGTCGCCTCCGTCCAAGTAGCAGCCTGCCCTACCGACTGTAGCCAGCCCATGGATTCTTCAGCTCGTTTCGATTGGCTTCTGGCAGCGGGTTTTGGAATCCTCTTGGCCTGCCACCCACCACCTCCGGGCCGATGTCATTGAGGGGATACGGGTCGAAATAGACAGCCCGAGCTTTTTGGCGTTCGACGGACCCTTGACCGTAGTCGCTGCCACCCCAACGATGTGCTCCAACCTGCGAGCCCTTGCAGCCTGCCAAGCAGCAACTCAGCAGCAAGACGCAATGCATCGCGACAGGACCGTAGTTACCTCGAGAATTGTTACTTCTGCGCATACATCCCATCCATGAGTCTTGCGATTGCACCGCGATCCAATGATCCCACCAGTAATGCTATCGATTTCAACGGCTTGATCGCTAGACTGATTCAGTTCATTATTTGATGTTTCGCTCAAGTGTCGTGCCTCGCAATGGATTCATGGCGCTTGATCGGAATGGTTGGGCTCTTTGGATTGGGATGACTGGGGCATTTATGTCGTTTTGCAGCGAAGGTACAGGACTGCATAAACCGCTGATCATTGTCGGTTTCAGCGCACGAGCTGCTGCACAATGTGCGCTTCGAGCGGGTTTTCAAACGATTGTCGTCGATCACTGCGCAGATCGCGATTTGCTAGCGTACTGCCATGATTATCGTTCATTGGAAGACGCCGGTTGGGTCGACTGGATCGAAGACTGCTATCCAGGTATTCCAATGTTGTTGGCGGGTGGAATGGAGCATCGCCCAAATGCCGTGCATGCGTGCCAGCAACATTCGAATCGAGGTGGATGTACGGGAACTCAGTTAGTCGCAATGCGTTGTCTCGAGAATTGGCAGCGATGGGCGCTTGCATCCGGATTGGAGTGGCCATTCACCTGGATTAAGAGTGACGGCATCGAGGAGCTTCAGTCGAAAAGACCGAGTGACCGATGGCTGATTAAATCGACACAGGGTGGTGGCGGAATGGGCATCGCCGAATGGAATCCCGACGACACGAGTTTCAATCTCGAATCGGTTCTTCAAAATCCGAATCTGTATCTTCAGCAAAACCGGCGTGGCGAGCCTCTCGGCGTAACGATGCTCAGCAGCGAATACGGGAGTGTTGTACTAGGTGTCGCTAGCAGTTTGGGGCGGTCGACTCAACCGTTCATGCCAAAGTACACGTACCGTGGTTCGATTGGTCCAGTCTCATTGCATGCAGAACAGCTTGCGAAACTTCAGCAATTTGCGGGGATGGTTGCATCCGATACAGGATTCGTGGGTTTGTGGCAGGCAGATTTTTTGCTTGACGATCGCGAACTTACGTTGCTGGAAATCAATCCGCGTTGGAGCGCGAGCATGGAGATACTTGACGCGATCTACGACGTTCGTTTAGTTGCACTTCATTGCGCGTGCTGCACGCGATCGATCACGATTGACGAATGGAAAGAAGTAGAGAAAAAGTTTTCGTCGCAACTTTTAATGCCATGCAAGAGATCAATGGGCAAGATCGTAATGTATGCGAAGGAGACATTGCTTATCGATAATCGACAGTCGGACTTGTGGTGGATGGATCGCTGGCAAGCGGATTCGAATTCCTCCCGTTTTCAAGTTGCGGATATCCCTCGTGCGGGAACCAAGATTGACGCTGGACAGCCGATTATGACCTGCATTGCCACGGGAACTTCGGCGTCGATCATAACATGGGCCGAAAACCGTGGGCTAAGGCCCTTCGGCTAATCAGCCGCAACGCGTTAGCGTACGGTTTAGCCCGACTTATGATCGACGCTAGTACTTCGCTCAAAAACGTTCGAAGTCAATTGAAAAAATTGTGTTCTTTTAGTTCTTGGGGAATTGGAAGATATAGGTGACGTTGGTCTCCACCGGCGTTTTCGCCCATTTTGTTGCCCCCGTTTTTCGGATCGTGTTGTGGAACTTTTTCCCAACATCTTTCCCGCTAGTAGTTTTGAATTGAGCCCAAATCGTCTATAATGGGTGAGAATCGAACGGGTGTTTCCCGGTATGGATGGTTTTCCGTCCTCCGCAGGAACAGTTCGTTCGATGATTGGTTGAATGCCAATTTTGCTTTCTTCATTCCCAACCTGGAGTCATTTGTCCATGGCAACTGCTGCTAAGTCACCACGCAAGAAGAAGGCCGTCACGGAAGTCGACCCCAACGCACCACCGGCCGAGCCAAAAGCGAAGCGAACTCGCAAGGCTGCAGCTGAGCCTCGAATCAAACTCTACTGGGGAGTCTTCAATCAAAGCCTCAAGCGAGTTGCGGTTTTCGAGTACGAAGACCTCAAAAAGGCTGAAAAAGCACGCAAGGAGTTTAGTGCAGCCGGTGGCGATCACTTCCTTCAAAAAATCAAAGAGACCGTTGTTGTCTAGGGCTTCGTGAATATTAAAAATTAGTGTTGTCAATGGTAGCCGAACTCGCGAGAGTTCGGTTTTTCGTTGCGGCCCTGAAGTCTGGCGACTCCAGCTACCCCAAAATTTACCCTGAGTTTAGGGCCGTTCGCCAAATCAACAGCAGTGATTGAAACTGAAATTGAAATTGAAAATCCATCGGAAAAAAAGCCGATGGATTTTTTTTGGCCCATCCGGGATTACTGCGGGTTTAGCACCAAGGTTGTTCTTTCGGAATCAAGTCCGTTCAAGCCCTCGGAGCACTTTCGGCAACCGGAAGATCTCGGCAACACGCATCCAACGCCCCGAATGGGGCATCAACATTACAGCCCAGGGCAAAGCAAAGCGTCGCCCTGGGTTATCTGGAAAACACGGTTCGTTGCCCTGAAAGGGCTGAAAGGGCAATAGGTCTAGTTCATTTTGCCCCTTCAGGGCAACGGGATTTGGTGTGCGGGTGCCCAGGGCGGCGCTTCGCTCTGCCCTGGGCTAAGTTGTGTAAGCCCGTTGGGTTAAATCAATCTCTCACTCTCTAAAGAAAGGACATCAACCCACGGCAAAAGCCGATGGATCTTCTTCGAGACGAATTCTATCGAATCCGCGGCCAATGGTATGAGAAGCACGCTCGTTAACGACAATGTCATCGATGCCTTGGCTGTTCGAGAAGTTGATGGAACACAGGTGTGGACTGTGTGCGGGGGATCTGTCAAGATTCTGTTGCCAAGTTCCTGGCTTGCTGGTCAAGAAGAAGCGCCCACGTTGGTTCCATTGCAAAGCAGATCATGTCACACCCCGAAGGACTCGCAATCGCCCGCCGCTTGATCGCTGAAGAAGCCGAGAAGAAAACCGGTTTTCTCGATCTTGGAATGCTCGGTTTAACGGAACTGCCGGACGAGTTGTTTGGCCTCGCCCATCTGCGAAGATTGAATCTCGGCAGTTGTTACATAGATGAGAACGAAATTTTTCGATCTGCCGACAACAAGACTGGTAGCAATGAGCTTCTAGATCACGCACTTGAATCACTTCGCGAATTGAAGCTTGAATCACTTTATGTTGCGGGCGTTGCGATCTCAAATCTTCTTGCAATTTCCGAGATAACAAGCTTGAGGGTGCTCAATTGCTCCTTCACACAAGTGACCGATCTAACGCCGCTTGCCCAACTCGCTAACCTCGAATCGCTCGATTGCCGCGACACGCGAGTAACCGATCTAACGCCGCTTGCCCAACTCGCTAACCTCCAATCGCTCAATTGCAGCGGCACACAAGTGGCCGATCTAAGGCCGCTTGCCCAACTCGCTAGCCTCCAGTCGCTCGATTGCAGCGATACACAAGTGAACGATCTGACGCCGCTTGCTCAACTCGCTAACCTCCAATGGCTCGATTGCACCGGCACACAAGTGAGCGATCTAACGCCGCTTGCCCAACTCTCTAGCCTCCAATCTCTCGATTGCAGCCACACAAAAGTGACGGAACTAACGCCGCTTATTGGATTGAGATCACTAACAACACTGCAAGCGTCCTCGTGCCAACTCATGTCGTTTCCTGTTGCGCTGCTGCGGGCGGAAACACCGATCAAGTTACTGCTTTATGGAACCAAAATTCCTGGAATACCGACCGAAGTTTTATCGCAAAATTACAGTGACGATTGCCGTGAGAGTCTGTTGGCGCATGTCAATGACTTGGAAGCTGGAGCGGAGAGGGTTGCGGATATAAAAGTGATCGTGATCGGAAACGGGCGGATCGGGAAAACGCAAATTTGCAACCGACTGCGCGGAGAACCATTTGAAGAGCAGGCGGATTCGACGCATGGGATCACCGTGACGCAAACGGATTTGCTGATGAAGGCTGGTGCCGATCCCACGGTTTTGAACTTGTGGGATTTTGGCGGGCAAGATTTGTACCACGGCACGCATTCATTGTTCCTCAAGTCGCGAGCGGTGTTCGTGGTCGTGTGGACTCCGAAAGCGGAATCGAACGTCGAATACGAGCACGGCGGCATGCGTTTCCGCAACCAACCGTTGCCGTATTGGCTCGATTACGTTCGCAATGCGGCGGGCCGCGTCTGCCCGGTTGTGCTCGTTCAGAATCAATGCGACACGCCGCAAGACGAAGTCCGTCAACCGCCTGCGGATGCCGGGTTGCTCGACGCTTTTCCCTATTTGCAGCACGTGCATTACAGCGCTCGCGAAGATCGCAAACGGGATTCGTTGAACGAGGCACTTCGGGAAGCGATCAAGCACCTCCGCGGACAAGAAGGTATCGCGACGATCGGCAAAGGTCGCATGAATGTCCGCCGACAACTGCAACAGTGGCTCGATGAAGACTCGCATCGCGAACGAGATCGACGACAGCATCGTACGCTGACGCAAGAACAATTTCGCGGGTTGTGTACGACAGCAGGCGATGTCAGTTCGCCCGACAGTTTGCTCGAATACCTGCACAACGCGGGGATCGTGTTCTATCGCAAAGGTTTGTTCGGCGACTCCATTGTGCTCGACCAAACCTGGGCACTCGATGCGATTTACACCGTCTTCAACCGCGAGCAATGCTACCGCCAACTTTCGTTGCTCGGCGGACGCTTTACACGTTCGCTGTTGGAAGCACTCGCTTGGCCCGTCGAAACGTACTCGCGCGAAGAACAAGAACTGTTTTTGAGCATGATGGAGTCTTGTGGTATCTGCTTCAAGCAACGCGGGGCCGACCGGCAAGGACGGTTCGAGGCGGAATACGTCGCGCCCGATCTGCTGCCCGATCGCGCGAGTGTCGCCGATCAGCTTGCCGGCCGCTGGGATGATGACGGCCCGAAGGTCGAGCAAGCTTGGAGCTTCGACTTTTTGCATCCTGGTCTAGCGCGATCGATCATTTCCACCGTGGGCAGAGAGGCGGGCGAGACCGCAGTTTACTGGAAATACGGGGTTTGGTTCTACGACGCGAACACTCGCGCCGCTGCGATCATTGCTCAAGAAATGCAAGACGACCGTCAAGGCCGAATCGTGCTGCAGGCTCAAGGCGATCGCGCTCGCGATTTGCTGGCGTCGGTGACGAAATGGATCGCGGATAAGGTTCGCGACTCGGGTACCGCGAATTTTACCGAGGAGGGAGAACAGATGACCGGTTCGAAGCGAAAGTTTTCGCCGGAGTCGGTTGCACTTGAAGATCGCCGGCCTGTCGCCGAGGAAGCGATTCGCATTACGGATCCACCGCGTCCCGCAAACCAAAAGAACGCGTGCGTTTCCTACGCTTGGAAAGAAGAACGCAGCGCCGATCCGGAGCGAGCCAGCAAGGTCGAGTTGTTCTGCACGAAGTTGACGGAAGCGGGCCTGTCGATCATGCGAGACACCACGCACGTCGCGCTCGGCGACCGCTTGTCAGCATTCATGCGCCAGATCGGAAACAGCGATCGCATCTACGTGTTCCTCAGCGATGCGTACTTGAAGTCACCGAACTGCATGTACGAATTGCTGACGATTTGGAATACGAGCGGCGACGACGAAGAGCAGTTCCGCGTCCGTACGCGAGTCTACACCATGCCAGGCACCGATGTTTTTTCCATTCCAGCTCGGCTCAAATACGCGGCTCATTGGAAGAAGCAGCTTGCGGAAACTCTGCAAGTGATCAACGAAAATGGCGTCGACGTCCTCGGCCCAACCGACTTAAAACACTTCAAGCAGATGCAAGGTTTCGCCCATAACGTCAACGAAATGCTGGCTCAAATTGTCGATATCCTCCAGCCTCGCGAATTCGACCAATACATCGATCGGGCAATTGACGAGCTGCGCAGCTAGCGGACCAAGCTCAACGTTTCGGGTCTCAATGGATCCGTCAGCCGGGTACTCTCGGTTTCATGGCCAGCTTTGTGCCTGACTCAATAGGGTAAAGTGCGGGCACTTCTTGGGGCCATCCATTAAAGCCCCTGTTCCGGAATCTTTTGGGGAGCGAAGTCACCAAGGGCTTTTACTGGATATTGCAAAGGGGCCGGGCATTCGCTTCATTTTGTTAGACTACCAAAGGGCGGTTTTTGGGATGGTAATGACAGCAAGGGTGAGAATCGATGTCGATGAGGATTGGAATTCGAGCTTGGATCGATTTTGCATTCCGCAAGATCTTCGGCAAACCTGGGAATGAGATCTGTCTGATCAGCCTGCTCAACGCTGTACTGCGGTTGCCCCATTTAGTTGTTTCGGTCGAGTATCTCAATCCGTTCGGAATCAAGGACTTCGAGACCGACAAGCTGGTTTGCGTGGACGTGAAGGCGACCGATCAGCTTGGTCGCGTTTTTATTGTTGAAATCCAAATTGTTGTTCAATCCAGTTTTGCTAAGCGTGCTGTTTTTTATGCATGCGAAGCCTACGCCGATC
>CAMBSL010000207.1 GCA_945870455.1 Pirellula staleyi DSM 6068
AAGATAATGTAGTTCGACCACAACTTTTCCCCGAGAGAACAAAGTGGAGTGTCCCCGATTTTCGCCTCATGGAAGGAATTCACGATTGACTATACCAGTTGGTAGTAGCTCGTCGGTTGCTGGCGTTTACTTCAAAATGCTCTGGTGCTTGGTACGATCCCTTCAATTGCGGTTTGATAGTCCGATTTCCGCGAGCGAGGGCACCTGCGGTATACTGATTCTTGAACCAAAGAACGGTGGTGGGGATGTTCGCGACATTTCTGCGGTTACAGAGGTTGATCAATTTGAGTCTAAATCAACTCGACGGGACAAAGACTTTCGCGAGCTGGCGTCGCCGTGTGGTGTTAAGGTTCCGAGAGTTTGTTGGAGATATAAAGCTGAGGAACCTCTGGCTTCAGACGGGGCAAGCCCGTCTGGGAGCCTTTGTCGGTAGCGAGATGGGCTAGCTTGCAAACCGTACGCTCCAGTCGGACAAGCCGACTGGGGGCGAACGGCCGAACCGGCGACGTCGGACGAGCAGGCAGAGTCGGACGAGCAGGCAGAGTCGGACGAGCAGGCAGAGTCGGATGAGATTGGTAGACAGGAGTTTTGGCCCCCGATGGGCTTGCCCCATCGGAGCCAGCGGTTCGCAGCTAGAACTCCCTGAAACCGACAAGCAAAGGACCCCCGCGACCTTGCGTCGCGCGGTGAATTAGGTTCCACCAGCTTCCAAACTTTCCAAACTCCGCGATACAATTCCTAAGTCAATGCCACCATCCTTATTTAGGGATTCTCAAGATGTCCAACACGGATTGCTATTCGCCTGAAATAACAACTCCCGCCTACGCGTTGCGATGGTCCTGGACCGGATGGCCATCACAAGGTTTGATGCCCACGATGTCCAACGCTGACTGGCAAGTTCTATCGCAAGCGTGGGAAAAAGATGGAATCCGATTGCTGGAGCGCAAGTGCGAACAACATCAATGGCAGGTTACCGTCAGTGCGAAACCTCATGCGTTTCCTTCCTTTATCGTTGCCCGAATCAAGGGGCGCATCGACCACTTTTTTCGTTCCCTTGGAGTCCCCTTCAAGTTCTCTCGAAAGGTATCGCTTCGCGCCATTGGTGATAACACCATTGCAGACGTTCAGGCCTATATCGGAAATCAAGTTGAGGCCGCAGGATTCGTCGATGTTCGATTCGCCGAAGCTCTTAAGCAATTTACTAGTGTTTGGACGGACGGTAACGAATGGAACTTGCCCATCGAAGTGGCCAGCGGTCGGTATTGGTATCACTTGCATTTGGTCCTCGTTGTCGATAGGCGTCATCGCATTCGCGACTTGCAGTTTCTGGCAGCTCTATTTGAAGCTTGCCAAACAATCGCACTGGATCGAAGCGATCGTCTCGCGAGCATCTCTGTTATGCCTGATCACCTTCACTTAAGCCTTGGCGGTGGCAACGTTGAGGATTCACCGGAAGCGATTGCGATCTTCTACATGAATGAGACTTGCCGAAGATTGAAGGCTGTGGGATTGTGGCGTCCGAGCTATTACACTGGTACTACGGGAATCTATAACATGAACTCAGTCAGGAGTTAGGCATCGAAGAACCTTCGGCTTCAGACGGGACAAGCCCGTCTGGGAGCCTTTGTCGGTGGCGAGATGGGCTAGCTTGCGAACCGTACGCTCCAGTCGGACAAGCCGACTGGGGGCGTGCGGCCGAACCGGCGACGTCGGACGAACCGGCGACGTCGGACGAGCAGGCAGAGTCGGATGAGATTGGTAAACAGGAGTTTTGGCCCCCGATGGGCTTGCCCCATCGGAGCCAACGGTTCGCAGCTAGAACTCCCTCATAACGACAAGCAAATGCTATTCATCTCAAACAACAACTCCCGCCTACGCGTTGCGGTGGCAGCGTTGAGGATTCGCCGGAAGCGATGATCTTCTACATGAATGAGACTTGCCGAAGATTGAAGGCTGTGGGATTATCGCGTCCGAGCCACTAGTTTGTGGACGGTCTATGAACCATTGCGTCCGGAAAGTTCCGTTACGGCACTGCGTCCCAGATCTGGGTAATCGGTAAAGAACCCATCTACTCGGAGCGAGTCGAGTAAAAAGCGATGAGTCTCATCCAGCGATTCGGACCACTTCGGTTGCGAGTGTTTTCGAATCGTGTAGGGATGAACCATGAGTCCAGCTTTTTTTGCGGACTCGACCACGCCAGTCGACTCGATCTTGTCGCTCGCCGTTCGCCTAGCGAGCAGTTCGAGCGACGGGCCGATTCCCTGCGCGTACTTGGCAATTTCAGCGATCTCTTGAGGTGAAACGCTCTTCCCGAGCAACTGGATCAATGGTAGTGAGCAATGGAGCCTTTCCTTCAAATCGATGAGCTCGTCCGGCTCAAAGCATTGGATGAAGCATTTGCGGCTATCGAACTTGACGTCCGCAAGCACTTTCAAAAGCTCTTCGCCCATGGATCGGTTGAATTCCTTTTTGTGAAACGCTGGAGACTTTAGCTCGATGTAAATCCCTGTGGTACGTCCTGTCGTTTCATTCCAGCCTTCGATCAACTTAATCTCATCGACCAATCGCAAGACGCGTTGACCGGCACCTCCTGGAAAGCGGCCAGGCATCGACGGCGCATCCGAACCCTTGCGAGTCCTTTCGTGCATCGCGAGTTGCTGAATTTCGTTCCAGGCGAAGTCAGCAAAATAATAGTGCCCATCTTTGCGAGCCCGATCCTTGAATCGAAGCTCCACATCGGTCGTCTCCTCCATCGTGATATCATGCGAGACCACAAACTGGCCATCTTTGCTAAGAACTACATCTTGTTCGATGCAGTCGGCTCCTTGTGCGTGAGCCATTGCTTTTGACGCTTCGGTATGTTCAACGGCATAACCGCTAGCACCTCGATGAGCGATGACAATCGGTTGGTAAGACTCGATTTCAATGAGTTGAATGGCAATCAAAAAAAACAGGGTATGCATAGCGATCCTCGTGGAACTCAATCTAGGTTGCGAGATAGGGACTAGGTTGCGGGTCAGGAGGCCAGCAGTCTATCGTTTTTTCACATTCTTTTGACAACTCGCGATCAAGTCATCGCAGAATTCATCAAGACTTAGCAATTGATCATGATGGTGTACAATGTTGGCATGAACTCTACGAATGAATCTTGCTCTGGGCCTCCGACCGTCACTTTTTTTGGGGCGACTCAATCTGTTTCCGGCTCCATGCATCTTATCAAATCGGGGCGGCACCGATTCCTCTTAGATTGTGGTCTCCACCGAGGTCCACGCCATACCGCCAATGACCGCAACGCACATTTTGCGTTCGACCCCAGCACGATCGACTCGCTGTTTCTAAGTCATGCTCACGTAGATCATTGTGGAAACATCCCCAATCTTGTCCGACAAGGGTTCGAGGGTCCAATCTACTGTACGCACGCCACACGAGACTTGATTCAAGTCATGCTGGAAGACTCTGCTCGAATTCAGGAGGACGAAAGCAATAACCACCGTGGCTCGTTTCGCCGTGGGGGACGGTCGATGCCGCCGGCTCTCTTTGGTCGCAAGGATGTCGATAAGGCGATCAACCAGTGCATTGCAGTGGATTATTTGGCAACCATTGACGTCAACCCCGATGTCCAGCTCCGATTCATCGACGCTGGACATATACTTGGTAGCGCGATGATTGCAGTTGCATTCATGCAAGGCGGACGCGAGTACTCCGTTACCTTCACGGGCGATCTCGGACGACGGGGCATACCCTTTCTCGATGAGCCCTCTTGCGTACCGTCTGCAGATTTGATCATCTGCGAGAGCACCTACGGCGGCAGGAAGCACGACACGCTGGCGGGTATGGCAGCCAAGATGGCAGATATCGTAACAAGAACGGTCGCTCGCGGTGGCAAAGTATTGATCCCTGCTTTCAGCCTTGGCCGGACCCAACTCGTGCTCAATTATCTGAGAGTATGGATGGCGGATGGGCTGTTGCCTCGATTGCCAATTTACGTCGACAGCCCGCTCGCCAGGGAGATCGATGACGTCTACCAACAGTACTCGGACTTGCTTGAACCGGCGGTTGTTGGCCAGGCATGCGAATGGCTTGAATCCGACGACGACGCGAGTTTTCGATCTACACAACGTGAGCCTTGCATCATCGTTGCATCGGGAGGCATGTGCGAAGGGGGTCGCATCGTCAAGCACTTGAAATACCATATTGACGACCCCCGCTCGACCATCATTCTCGTGAGCTATCAAGCGCCGGATTCCGTCGGTGCACAGCTCAATTCACCAACGCCCATCATTCGACTTCACGGTCAAATCTGGAACAAGTGGATCGAAGTTGCCGAGATCAATGGCTTTTCAGGACACGCTGACGAAGATGATTTTGAGTTTCTATTGAGAGGAGCGGTCGAGAGTACCGGTCGAGTACGATTAGTGCACGGCGAGCTGCCTCAGATGCATGCGTTGGCGAAGCAATTCAAGCAGATGGGTTTTGCCGATGTGGGAGCGCCCAAACGCAATGAAATGGTCTCGCTGTAGTCTGTCACGCCGAATGAACTGGAGCGGCGTCCTCGGTTGGACAACGTTGAAAAGCAAGACGGGAAAGCAATTTGACGGCCCGCCTTGCAAAATGTTTTTGCAGCTAAAGCGTTGCCATTGAATAGGTTATGAAACGGCATTAGAAATGCTGTGCGACTTGCTTTCAAAACGTGATGTATGATACCATTTCGACGCCGCTTAATCGCACTGGACTTAAAAGAGTTTTGCGAGCGGGGGACCCAAAATAGTGTGGTTGCATAAAAGGTGCGATTCGCTTCGGGGCTTAGATATCCGCATCGATATCAGGATTATTCCATCCCAGCCCGACAGCTAACCTCGTCAGCCGATTGCGAGATGTTCTCCCAATCACGGAAAGCAGTTCAGCCGAACATGCTGGCGTTGTTGTTTTGAGTTGAAACTATGTGCAAGCAACCTTCGACCTACTAGGTCTTCGTACGTCGGATGGCAAACGAGATAGGTGGGTGAGCGCATTCTCCATCGACAACCGTCTGTCATTCCGCGTTTGGATCGGCCCTCGTGCAGTCAAGATGTCAACGACTGCCAATGTTTCGTCGTTGGTATTGCAACATGGTGCAACTCCGTTGAAGGAGATAGTTCATGGCTACTTTGTTTTGGAACGTTGAATTTGGGTTGCTCGGACAATTCAACTGGTATTCGCCAGTGACAGTGACCTTGCTAATATTTTCGGTTGTGTTGCTGAATCTATGGTTTGTCTGTTGGCTATGCTTTCGCATAATCCCGAACAACTTCGTCGGTGTCGTTGAGAAACTTTGGTCGGTCTCTGGTTCGGTGCCGGAGCGCCAAATCATTTCGCCCAACGGAGAAGCAGGCTTTCAAGCAGAACTGCTTCGCGTTGCCGTAGTTGGATGATCAACCAACATCGGGAAAACAGTTAATCTGCAATCGCCCCTTTTGCCAAATACTGCGGAAAGGCTTGGAAACCCACAATCTCGTTTCGTACCAACTCGTGGGACTCTAGAATGGACTTCACCGCAGTCAACTCTTTCCCGCGAAAAATCATGACTCCCAGACGCTTGGACTCGTTGTTGGATCGATCTGTGAAAAGAGCCGCGAAGCCTAACGCTTTGGATGCATGTTGCTCCTTTGCAAAGGCTGTCCAACTTGACTTAAAAGGTGACGACTGTTCAGTCGACCATTTGTTTCCGCGGTTCAATACTACGATGATACTTTCCTCCATGGATGTAACTTCCAGAACGAGTTGCAACTTGCCCGCGATCGTTTCGTATTGATGAAGCTCTGACTTCATGAACCCTTCCGTAACATAGGGGTCAGGGCCAAACTTGGACTCCGCGTCCGGTATCGAATCGGCATTGATGACAACAATACCACGAATCGTTTTTCCGGGATCAGCACAGGGCCCCGCAGCCGTCAGCGAACCCAGTTTGGCTAGTCGACCAAAATTCTCAAGATGAGCTTGCTGCTTCTTTTGAACCTCCTCTTTTGCTACTCCTTGTGTCGATTTGCCGGTCGTCAGAAAAACGAAATAGTCGCGATTCTCGTCCGCCCCCCAAGTGATTTCAACCAGCGATGCAAGACTCAGAAGAATGGTCGTTAGAAAACGAAAGTGGATCATGTAAGCACCCCGGGTAAATGTCGTGGGTTGGAATTTGGCGTCACGTTGAATTATAGACGGTTAGCGCACGGCAAGTGCTAGGTCCCTGAACCGTCCATCGCCGACAAACCAAAGTCACTCTTGGCTAGAGTGACCTACGGGAGCTTGCGCGGTTGCACCTGCCTGGTGCGACTCTACGCAAGAACATCGCTCAGGACCTGGCCGTGCACATCGGTTAGCCGACGTTGGATTCCGTTGTGGTAATAAGTAAGTCGCTCGTGATCGATTCCAAGCAGATGCAAGATCGTTGCGTGGAAATCATAGACGGTTGCAACGTTCTCAATGGCTTTGTATCCGAACTCGTCGGTGGCACCGTAGCTGAATGGCGCTTTGACACCTGCCCCCGCCAACCAAGCGGTGAAACCGGCGGGGTTATGGTCGCGTCCACTTGCACCCGCTTGAAAGGTGGGCATGCGTCCGAATTCGGTGCACCAAACCACCAACGTATCTTGCAATAGACCGCGTTGCTTGAGGTCCCTGAGCAAGGCCGCAGTGGGCTGATCGAGGACCGGCCCGTGTTTGCTATACTGTTCTTGAAGTTGCTTGTGCCCGTCCCAATTGCTAACTCCTTCACCTCCTGTTTGATAAGCACCATTAAACAATTGGACAAACCGAACTCCCTTTTCGACCAAGCGACGAGCTAGGATACAGTTGCGTGCATAGCTTGCTTTCAGTTTATTAACAGAATCGTCAGCGCCATACATCTTCAAGGTTGCCGCAGTTTCGGTGGACAAGTCGGTGACCTCTGGAACACTCAACTGCATTCTGGCCGCCAGCTCATAGCTCGAAATTCTTGCGGCCAGCTCACTGTCGCCAGGAAACTCTGCGAGATGCCGACGGTTCATGCGTTGCACGAAGTCGCGGGTGGCTTCGTCCGTTACGGGAAGCACATTGGGTGGTCTCACCAAATTTCGCAACGGTTTCGTAGCGTTGAAATCGGTCCCTTGATAGGCGGCGGGCAAAAAGCCGCATCCCCAGTTATTAACACTGGCTTGTGGCGTTCCGCGAGGGTCTGGGATTGCGACATACGATGGGAGGTCCTGGCTCTCGGTCCCGAGCGCCCACGCAACCCAAGCACCAACGCTTGGAAAACCATCCAACGTGAAACCGGTCGACATGAAATTCTCGCCGGGTCCATGCGTGTTGGTTTTTCCTGTCAACGAATGAATAA
Source organism: Pirellula staleyi DSM 6068 (assembly GCA_945870455.1). Lineage (GTDB taxonomy): Bacteria > Planctomycetota > Planctomycetia > Pirellulales > Pirellulaceae > JBKCUI01. The sequence continues at coordinate 7,346 of CAMBSL010000207.1, forward strand.
AACATAGGTCATCCGCTAACTCGCCAATCATCGGGACGAGTTCGGAGATCATCTTTCCGCACTGGCCGCGGGGCTTGAACACCCACGGGCTCTTCGTCAAATTTCCTTGCTTTCCTTGGAACGTAACCAGATCACCTGCCCCAGGCATCGGCTCGCCGTGCCGTTGGATCAGTTCTGGTTTGTAGTCGAAGGTATCGATCTGGCTGCAAGCACCGGAGCAGAAGATCATCAATACGTTCTTCGCCTTGGACTCGAAGTGTGGGGGGCGAGCCGCAAAGGGGGCGGCAGGGTCGATCTGAGGCAACTGCGGAGACTTGTCCGCAGCCAACAGTCCCTCTCGGTGCAACAAAGCAGCGAGCGCAATGCCGCTCAAGCCATTCGCCGTGTACCCTAAGAACATTCGCCGATCAAATTGCATAGGTATTCGTTTAGGGGATAAAAATAAATTCGTTGGTATTCAGCATCGCGCGGGCAAATGACTGCCAGCCATGTTCTGCAACGAACGCGATTGCCTCGGTACACTCTGAGTTGTTCGCCGAGCGGCCGAAACAAAGTTCGTACGCCAGGTTGATACGTTGTTCCATGCTGCCACCCTCACGCTCAATTCTTTCGGCGAGAAAGTCTGCTTGCTGCATGACGAACCGACTATTCAAGAGATTCAAGGCTTGCAGGGGAGTGGTCGAACGACTGCGTTTCGGGGTGACTTGACTACCATCCGGGCAGTCAAACACACCGAAAATGGAATCCTTCTCTTGGCGGACCTTGGTCATGTAAACCATGCGTCGCCAATCTGCCGGACCGTAGTCCTTCTTCGGAAAGTAGTGACGCACGTTTTCTAGCTCGACTTCGAATGCGCTGAAACCCGGCCCACCCATACGCGAGTCTAGCTTGCCCGAGGCTGCCAGTATGCAATCGCGAATCCCTTCCGCCTCCAACCGTCTCGGAGGGAACCGCCAGAGCAGGCGCGACGTCGAATCTTTTTGAATGGCTTCGCTGCGAGGACGGCTGTCCTGTTGCCAAGTCTTCGACGTCAAAATGAGCCGATGCATGTGTTTAAGTGACCAACCAGATTCCATGAACTCGCTCGCCAACCAATCCAACAATTCCGGATGAGAGGGTAAAGTTCCATTGGCCCCAAAGTCACTTGGCGTATCCACAATCCCGATTCCGAAATGAAACTGCCACAAGCGATTGACCATGACGCGTGCGGTCAGCGGGTTGTCGGAGCTGACGATCCAATTCGCAATGGCCAATCGACGCTGTTGTTCTGTCGACGCGTTATCCAATCGCAAATCTCCCAGTACTGCGATTGCCCCCGGTGCGACTTGCTCGCGTGACGAAGTTGGATCGCCCCGGTGAAGTCGATATGTTGGTTCGGGTTGTTTGAAACTACCCACATACGCTTTGGCGGTCTCAAGCAGAATCAACTTCTCTTTTTCGAGCAATTGGATGCGTTCCAAGGAATTCTTGGCTGCTTTCAGCTCGACTTCACCTAATCCTGCGAAGTCGTATTGAGTTTCCATTTTGCCGTCGCCGAATGGAACGCGATCAGTCGAACTTGCGACCTGCTTCCATTCGTCACCGTCCAAGGACGTTTCAAAGCGATAGTCGGTCGCAAGCCGATCGGAAAAATTCCCTTGTCGATCGCGAGACCACACGATCCGTTCGACAAGAAAGGGTTTAGCAAGTTGAATCTCGACCCAACCGCCTGAACGAACACTCGAGATCCAACTTCGCGAATTCCCAAATTGCCCATCGTTGATATGTTCGAGTTTGTGCAACGGATGCTCGTAGTCACCAGCGGACCGTACCGATGCTCCGTTGCTTGCTAGTGCGACGTTTTGATCGTCCGAAAACACTTGCAGTTCGTCGATGCAAGGCTCGGCAGCGTTGGTGGCAGAGATGGTGAACCGAATGAACTTGACCTCCGTCGCTGAAAAGTTCTCAATGTTTTCCTTTGCGTTGACTGAGTCTCGGCTACCGCGTTGGCGAGCATACTGTGAGAGGTCATTTCTTATGCTGTGAATTTCATCTTCTATTTCAGTGCGACGGCGTGTCGCGTCTGGGCTAAGCGGCAGCTTGCGTTCTGCGTGTTCGACACCTGCAAACACAGCTTGCAAGGCATAAAAATCAGATTGAGAGATCGGATCGAATTTATGGTTGTGGCAGCGCGCACATCCGGTTGTCAAACCTAGAAAGGCAGTTCCCGTCGTGTTCACCATATCCGTGAGTTCGTCTTGCCTCTGCATCAAACCAAGCAAAGCATCTTGCCCTTTTACGATGTCATTCGGGCCAGCCACTAGGAAACCGGTCCCGATCGGTTCGCCAAGCACATCGCCTGCGATCTGTTGCTTAACAAACTGATCATACGGCTTGTCCGAATTGAAAGCAGCAATCACCCAATCGCGAAATGGAAAAGCATTGGGACGCTCGCGATTGGTTTCATATCCATTTGTCTCTCCGAAGCGAACAATATCCAACCAATGCATGGCCCACCTTTCGCCGTATCGAGGGCTATCCAATACAAGATCAACAAGATCGTTCCAAGCATCCGGTCGCAGATCAGCTAAGAAATGATCGACTTGTTTTTGCGTTGGGGGCAAGCCATGCATTACAAGGAAAAGTCGCCGAATCAAATGTCGCTTTTCCGCCTGCTGCGACATGGTGAGCCCGGCTTCGCTAAGCTTTGCGGCTATAAGGACATCGATGGGCTTTGCATCGACGGGATCGAGAACGCTGGGGCGAACCACAGGTTGAAAGGACCAGTGAGTGGTGGCCGTTTTCGAAAGTGCAACCTTGGCCTCTGTCCACAGAAGTGGGTCGTCGATCCAAGCCTTCAGCACCGCTTGCTCTTTTTCGGACAAGGGATCCGAATCGGGTGGCATGCGCAGTTTGGGATCGCGACTGGTAATGCGTTCGACGAGATAACTGCGATGACTGTCCCCCGGGATAATGACTGGTTCGCCGGAATCGCCGCCCCGCAACGCTTCTGTCATCGTATCCAAACGAAGCTTGGATTCGTGTGTGTCCGGTCCGTGACACTCGATGCATCGCGATTTCAGGATGGGCAAGACGCCGTTCGTCCAGTCGACCGTTTGTGCAGTCACGCCGGTTTGCAGTCCGAGAACCACCAGGACCATTGCCAAATGTCGAT
>CAMBSL010000208.1 GCA_945870455.1 Pirellula staleyi DSM 6068
TGCATCGGTTTTGGCTGCATCGGTTTCGGCCATGGCTGTTGCCTAACTCTTCTTCTCGGACAGGGTCTCCCAAACGCCGCGCGCGACTAAGAGTCCACCGACGACCAAGCCTGCGACAATCGCATGCGCAGGTGTGTACCACGTCTGCTTGCCAAAGAACAACAGCATCAGGAGCCCCGCTAAAATGGACAACACAGGAATGATGGACCAGCCAATCGCGTTGTTGAAGTAGCGATTGACGATGGCTTTTTGTCCGCGTTGACTGAACGTCACAGCCAAGACAACGACGATTCCAACGATCATGCCTTCGTAAACGTCCGCCCCCGAGCCAACCACTTTACTAACGGCATCGATGACCGTGCGAAGAAATAAGCATCCGAGAATGGTCCCTGGTATGGTTCCTACACCGCCTTGTAGCGAACAGCCGCCGATGACCGAAGCCGCGATGGCGTTTAACTCATATCCCCGTGCCATGATGTCCGGCTTAGCAGAACCATCGTCGGCAAACGAAATCATTCCGACGATCGACGCGGAGACAGCACCCAGAACGTAAGCAAGCCACTTGAGTCGATCGGTTCGAATACCGCTTAGCTTGGCCGCTTGTTCGTTGCCACCCATCGCATGCAAGTGGCGGCCCGTTACAGTACGACTCATCAGAAACCACAAGAGGATTGCAAAGACGATGAAGACGATCGACATCGTCGTTACGTCTTTGAGTGCATCTCTCAGCAATTTGTCCGGGAAATCGATCTGCGACTTGCCACCGGTCGTGACCGTAGGAGTAAGGCCTCGCCCAAAACTGCGGAGGCCGACCAACGTTGCCAAAGTCGCAATGAACGGAGGCAGGCCGATGCGAGTAATGAGCCACGCGTGCAAGGTGCCGATCATGGCCCCAACGGTAATCGTGCCTCCCATCGCAAGGACGACCGCGAGCCTCGAAAGGTGTCCATCTCGAAAACCATTGGGATCGAGGAGAATCAATAACGAACCAAATACGGTCGCGCTCAATGCGATCACCGAGCCGCTAGACAAGTCGATCCCACCCGAAATGATGATGATAGCGCTGCCAAGTGCAAAAAAACCAAGCAGCACCGTTCGTCGAATAATCAGTTCGGAAGATCCCTTCGGATCGTTCCAATAGGTGTGGTTGGAGTCCAAGAGAGCTGTCGCGATGACGACAAACAACCAAGCCAATACCAACTTGAACTCGACCGAAGCCCACAATCTTTTGAACAACGCCCAAGCCTTTTCGGGAAGCGTCTGTGCAGTTGGGTTCATGAGCTCGTCAAACGGTACTTGGTAAGCCACTCTTGAAATTGAGGTAAAGTCACAAATTCAACGCTTGGGCCAAAGTCTTTGAACATCTCTGGTTTCAATGGAGTGTCCTTGGCAGGTACCACGACCTTCAGTCCTGTATCGCGAATATCACCGCCGGGTTGTCCCATACTTGGAAACATTTCTTTGGCGGTTGCAGTATCACCGGTGATCTTGGCAAACGCATACTTAACCGAATCATAGCCCATACCGAATGGGTTTTGAACGACCATAGCATCGATCATTCCTTCGGCCATTTGTTGAATGGCGATTTGCTCGGCATCAAAGGTGACGATGGTAAAACGATCTCGCACTTTCTTTTCGTTGACGACATCGACGATGGCTGGAGCGTTGTACGACCAGATGCCTACAAGCATTGAAAGATCGGGGTACTTGGATATCACGTCGCGAACATTATCACGGGCCCGGCTTCGATCTGCATCGTCCAGTCGACGGTCCTTTTGGACATATCCTTCCCCCATGGCCGACGTGAATCCGTCCATCCGTTCGATGGCGTTCTGTTGGCTGTCGACGCCCACGAACTGAACATATTCTCCTTTGGCTCGAAGATTCTTGGCCGCAGTTCCCAGCACTTTGCCACCGACGACATTGTTGGTACCAACGTAGAAATTGCGAATCGATCGATTCTTTTCATTCAGGTCGCTATCAAAGCAACCGATGATGACCCCTTTTTTGCTCAACTTCTCAAGTTCATCGGCGATGGCGGGATTGCTCGACGAGATCGGTGAGATGATAACGGCAGCGATGTCGCGCTGGGTACCATACTGACGAAGCTTTTCGATCTGGCCCTGCTCCGTTCCATCATTGGAATCCATCGAAGCCGTGAAACCGGCTTTCGCCAACTTCAGGTCGTCTGCCGCCTGTTGAATTCCAGCCCGTGCCGCATCCCAAAACGGCGAATCGGTATTATTGAGAAGAACAATGCGTTTTGTTGCGGTTGGTTTGGCAGTTTCTGGAGTACTGCCGCCAGTAGTACTGACGCCACTAGCACTGCCGCCAGTAGTACTGACGCCAGTTGGTTTCGAATCGCAGCCGGTGGAAATCACCATCAACGCAGCAAGGCACGCGAGCGAGAAGCGGATCATAACAAGACATCCATCTGTAACTGTCGGAAGGGAGCGGGTGAGTGAGTGGAGCATAAACCGGCATTCGGAACTCTCATGGTAGTTTTCGCGACCGGATTCCACAAGCTACGCTAATCGTTTGGCATCGCTCTTCATTTTGGCGATGCGCTCGCTGACGGTTTTTTTCGCCAAGCTCAAATCGTCCGCCGATGCGACGGGTTCGAACCCAAACAAATAGAACTTCACTTTGGGCTCGGTACCCGACGGTCGTACCGCGATGGCGTTTCCGGACGGAAGAGATTGTCCCGGCAGGGCAAGGTCGAGGATCAGCATATTGCTCTTCGAGGAATCGAGTGCTTCGGTAGAACCGCCGATGACTTTGCGAGTCAAATTGCCGTAATCGCGAACGGTGAGCACTTTGAGGCCACCCATTTCGGCAGGTGGATTGTCGCGCAAGGATTGCATGAGTTTCTTCATGGTGGCCATCCCCTCGCTCCCTTCCATTTGGACATTGATGAGATCTTCGAGGTGGCAGCCATGTTCGATTTGGAGTTGATCGAGTCGTTGATGCAGCGTTAGCCCTTTGGCTTTCAGGTCGGCTGCAAGTTGACACATCAACAAACATGCGACTGGACCATCTTTGTCGCGAGCATATTGGCCAATAAGAAATCCATGTGATTCCTCTGTGCCGAATGCGAAATCGTCAGGCCCGCAAGCGTCCATCAAGCCTGCAATCCACTTGAAGCCAACGTGGATGTTCCCTTGACAAATCACTCCGTAGCTCTCCGCAATTCTACGAATCAAATCGGTTGTGACCAAGGTTTTGATGACATAGGTTCGGTTGGTGATTTTGCCGGCTTGCTTCAGTTTGCCGAGAACGAAATCGGTCAAAAGTGCGCCCAGTTGGTTGCCGTTGATCGTTGCCCAAGGCGAATCGGGTTTGGTGGTTACTGGGCATGCGCAGCCCATACGGTCGCAATCGGGATCGGTCGCGAGAATGATTTCCGCGCGTTGTTTTTTGGCTTCCAGGATGATCGCATCAAAAACCACGGCGTTTTCCGGATTGCTCACGTGTCCGGGGACGTTTGGAAAGTCTCCATCGGGTTTAGAATGTGGTCCGTAAACCGACAAGTCGTTGAAGCCAGCGTTCTTGAGCAGTGGCAAGACTGCGAATCCACCCACGCCATGCAGGGGGGAATACATGACTCGGATATCTCGAGAACCAGGCCACGCAAACTTGCCAGCCGCAGCCAAATATGCGTCGTCGATCTCTTGGGTGACAATCGATACCTTGCCTTGCGAAAGTGCGTCGGCAAACGAAACCGTTTTAATTTGCTGGACGTTCATCACGCGATCGATGATGGCGGAGTCGTGAGGTGGCAGCACTTGCCCCCCGGTCGACCAATAGACTTTCACGGCGTTGTCGCTGGGCGGATTATGCGAAGCGGTGACCATAATGCCGCAGGAGCAGTTTTTCTGGCGAACCGCAAACGAAAGTTGAGGTGTTGCGCGGTAGTCGTCTAGAAAATAGACATGAAATCCGTTTGCGACCATGATCGACGCACAAAGTTCGGCGAAATGCCTGCTCTTGTGACGTGTGTCGTAGGCGATGGCACAAGAAAGGGGTTTTCCGTCGGATGGTAAACTTAGAATGGTTTCCGCAAGCCCTTGAGCGCTTTCTCCGATCGTTCGGTCGTTGATGGCGTTGGAGCCGAAATCGACCATGCGACCGCGGCGTCCGCCCGTTCCAAACGGGATAATGGTCCAGAACGCGTCGTCAAGCGCCTGCCATTTCCCAGATTCGATGTGTTCCAATATGCCTGGGACATAATGTTCGTAGCGGTCCTGTGTCAACCAACACGTTATGTTTTCCAAGGCTCCTGAGCTAATCTTGCCCTCTGCGGTGGCTTGTTGTGTCTTGTTGAGAGCGGATTGGATTTGGGTTGAGGTGGCCAAGCTGTCTTGTTCCTATCGAAATTTGGATCGAGTAATTTTGGATCGAATGAAACGAAGTTCGAACGGATTTGAGAACCCTAGAGATTCTAGATCGAATGATAGCGTTACGCCATAACCTCATGGACTTGCCAACGACCAATGGTGTCAAACTTTCCGGTTGGTGGCCTTGTCAAAAGGTGGGCAATCGGAAAGATGTACACATGAACGTTAACACACTCGCAGGAAGGGAAGGCAACAATTGAATCACTTTTCGAAAATGCCGCCGGTCTTTGATTCGCAAGCGTATCAAAGTTACCAACGCCAACGCCAAATGACGCTGGGCGACTTGTTACTAGAAAACCGCATTGTTTTCTTGCAAGGGGAAATCTACGCGGGCAATGCAAATGAAGTGATCATGAAGCTTCTTTATTTGCAAAGCGAGCAACGGCGAAAGGATATCCATTTCTACATCAATTCACCTGGTGGAGAGGTTGTCTCGACGCTAGCTATCTACGACACGATGCAAATGCTGTCTTGCCCGGTCGCGACCTATTGCGTCGGCCAAGCTGCTAGCGGTGCTGCTGTCTTGCTAGCTGGAGGTTCACCAGGCAAGCGGTTCTGTTTGCCAAACAGTTCGGTGATGGTCCATCAGCCTCACGGTGGCGTCCGCGGTCAGATTTCTGACATCGAGATCCAAGCTCGTGAGATTATTCGCATGCGAACGCAACTCAACGACATCCTTGCAAAGCATACCGGCAAGCCAGCGGATCAAATTGCGAAAGATACCGATCGCGATTTCTTCCTCACGGCCGAACAAGCCAAGGAATACGGACTGGTCGATCAGTTGTTGACCAAAACGCCGACCGATGATGACGATAAATCCTAACGAACTTCAACCTTGGAGCCAAACTTAATATGCCAATGATTCCATACGTCATCGAAAAAAGCGGCCGAGAAGAGCGCGTATACGATGTCTACAGTCGACTTCTCAAGGACCGGATCATTTTCTTGGGTACGCAAGTCGACGACGATGTTGCGAACGCACTTGTTGCCCAGATGTTGTTTTTGCAATCGGACGATCCGAAAGCCGATATCCACATGTACATCAATAGCCCGGGGGGCAGTGTCACTGCAGGGATGGCGATCTACGACACAATGCAATTTGTTTCGTGCGATGTTGCAACCTACTGCATCGGTCAAGCGGCTTCGATGGGCGCAGTCCTATTGACTGCCGGCGCTAAAAATAAACGCTTTTCACTTCCAAACTCGCGAATCATGATCCACCAACCCTTGGCTGGTATGCAAGGAACGGCCGAGGAGATTTCAATTCACTTGACGGAATTCCAACGCACCAAGCGCCGTCTGAACGAAATCCTCATTCGCCACTGCGGTCAAGGCTTGGACAAGATCGAACGGGATACGGACCGCGATCGATTTATGGACCCAGAAGAGGCGGTCGCATATGGCTTGATCGACAAAGTCGTCGAGTCGATGCCTCGTGTCGAACCAACACCTGGATCCTAGCCAGCATGGCCCAGGCCTCGGGAACGAGCGAATTCTGGTACTAAATATTTTCTAAGGAGCATTCGGATGTTGCGATGCCTGCGCGTTTGGCTGGGCTTGATCGGTTGTATATGCTGTAATCCTGCAGCAAAGTTGCAAGCCGAAGATGCTCCACAAAAAGTGGTTAGCGTGGAAGGCGCGACGGAGTATCGGTTCTCAAACGGGGCCCGAGTTGTATTATTCCCAGAACCGTCTCGACCGACCATCTCCGTCAATATGACGGTCCTCGTCGGTTCGCGTCATGAAGGGTACGGCGAAGCGGGCATGGCCCACTTGCTTGAGCACCTTGTTTTTAAGGGTACGCCGACGTTTCCAGATGTGCCAAAGTCGTTGCGAGATCATGGTGCAAACTTCAACGGAACGACCAACGTGGATCGGACCAACTATTTCGAGACACTCCCTGCGAGCGATGAAAATCTCGAATTTGGTATCCAGCTTGAATGCGATCGATTGGTCAATAGCTTTATCAAACGCGAACATTTGATGTCTGAGTTCACCGTTGTTCGCAACGAGTTTGAGCGAGGCGAGAACAGCCCGCAGGGCGTGTTGTCGCAGCGCGTCCAAGCAGCGGCGTACGAGTGGCACAACTATGGCAAATCTACCATCGGAAACCGATCCGATATCGAACGTGTGCCTATCAACAACCTCCAAGATTTTTATCGAAAGTACTATCAGCCCGACAACGTTGTCTTCATCGTCACGGGCCAATTCGACGAAGCCAAAGCCATGGGTTATCTTTCCAAGTATCTTGGCTCGATTCCAAAGCCGACTCGCAAACTGGATGCACCCTACACCGAAGAGCCTGCTCAAGACGGGGAACGTCTTGTCACGTTGAGACGTGTTGGTGCGATTGGATCCGTGATAGCCGCCTACCACATGCCTGCAGCCTCCCACCCAGATTGGGCCCCACTTTCCATTTTAGGTAGCGTCCTGTCTGAGTCCAAAATTGGACGCCTGGACGCCGTGCTCGTTGAGACCAAGCTTGCAACCAATGCGTCGGCGAGCGCTGACAACGCTCACGATCCTGGACTGTTCACGGTGTTCGCTCAACCCTCCGAGGGAAATTTAGAAACCGTTCGAGCAAAGCTGCTGAAAATTATGGATACGCTCGGAGACGAACCGTTCAGCCAGGAGGCGATCGAGCGAGCTAAGATACGTTCCAAGCGACGCTCGGATCAACTGATCTCAAGCGCGTCGGCAATGTCCGGTGCATTGAGTAGTGCAGCCGCACTGGGTGATTGGCGATTGCTCTTTTTGCAACGCGATAGAATTTCACAAGTAACGGCCGCAGATGTAAATCGGGTCGCTAAGTCGTACTTCCCCGAGTACAACCGAACCGTCGGCGTTTTCATTCCATCCGATTCCCCGCAACGCTTGACGGTCCCGTCGGTTGGTTCGATTGCAGATGTCGTTAAGGACTACCGAGGCGGAGATGCGATCGCGTTCGGTGAAGCGTTCGATCCATCCCCCGAAAATCTTGATGCCAGAACGAAGACGATTGAAGTCGATGGGCTGCGAATTTCGTTGATCCCTAAAAAGAACCGAGGACAAACCGTTGCAATGACGGTGTCGCTACGTTATGGAAACGAAGACTCTCTGGCTGGAAAAAACACCGCCGCAGGCCTGCTCTCTGGAATGCTCATGGCAGGAACCAGCAAGCTGGATCGGCAAGCCCTGCAAGAAAAAATGGACGCGATTGGCGTGCAGATTTCCGCAGGTGCGGCAGGCGGTGGTGGACGACGCGGTGGACGCGGAGGCGGTGGTGGTCGTGTTGGCCAACTCGCATTCTCGATGGATGCGAAACGCGAATCGCTCGCCCAAGGAATCGAATTGCTCGGACAGATTCTGCGCGACCCGGCCTTTCCAAAAGAAGAGTTCGAACAAATGAAACTCCGAACGCTAAGTCGCATGCAGGAAATGAAAAGCGATCCCAATGCGCTGGCAGGAGATAAGATGGGTAAGGCGCTTTCCGATTACCCAGCAGGAGACGTTCGCTACGTACCAAGCATGGCCGAATCGATGGACGAACTAGAAAAGGTGACCGTCGAAGATGTCGCTTCGATCTACAAGCAACAGATATCGAGTGGAGTCGCTGAGATTGCCATCGTTGGAGATTTTGAACAGGAGCCCACGATTTCGGCCATCCAATCTGCGCTGCAAGATTGGAAATCGGATATCGCGTATCGATCGATCGAACGGGATGCTCGAAAGGGCATGGTTGGCTCCAAAGAAGACATCGTAACACCGGACAAGGCAAATGCTGTTTTCATGGCGGGTTTGTCGTTGCCGATGAACGAAGAAGATTCGGATAGCATGGCGCTCGAGATCGGCAATTTCATACTGGGTGGAGGCACGCTTTCCTCTCGACTTGGTGATCGAATCCGGCAAAAGGAAGGGCTTTCGTACGGCGTGACGTCATCCATGTCGGCTCCCTCCAGGGGCAATGACGCACGCTTCGCCATCAACGCAATTACGAACCCAGCCAATATGGAGGCTGTCGAAATTGCAGCCATGGAAGAGCTAAAGAGATTCATCAAGGACGGGCCGACGGAATCGGAACTTTCCGACGCCAAGAAAGCCTATCTTGAATCGCTAAAGGTTGCTCGCACAGGGGATGGAGCCATCGCAGGTCAACTCGTCGCTAATTTGCACCTCGGTCGAACGTTCGAGTACACAAAGGCTCAGGAGGAACGAGTGAAAGCGTTAAAGCCGGACGATGTTCGAAATGCATTTCAGAAGCATATCGATCCTGCCAAATTGATCATTATCCGTGCAGGCGATTTCAAATAGGCTTGATGACATCGCTGTCGCGGCTTGAGGCCGTGACAGCGTTACGAAGACAGTCCGAGAATTTATTGGATGGACCACTTGGCGGCGTTTTGGTAACCCGACGCGTAAGCGAGGAGCCGACTGCAATCCCTCGCTCACGCGTCGGTTTATCACTTTGAGCACCTCCAAACCCCCGCAATTCCCGCGAAGTTGACACCGCTGGCAGTTAGCGGCTACTATATTGCTATTGTTTCGATGGACTCATTCGTCGAACACCCTCCGCAGTCCTTTCTCGGACAAGTTGATATGGCGATAAGCAAAGCACTCCGAATCCTCGCTGCACTATGGTTTTTGGTAGCTTTCCCGTTTTGTGGAATTCGAGCTTCGGAGCCGGAAACGGCAGATATCGCCAAACAAACACATTTTTTCGAGTCCAAAGTTCGGCCTCTTCTTATCGAACATTGCGTCCGATGCCATGGCGATGAAAAGCACGAGGGGGGACTTCGGCTCGATAGCCAAGCACATTTTAACAGGGGTGGAGAGAGCGGCCCCGTTTGGGACGCAAAGGTTGTCGACGAAAGTCTTCTGCTTTCTGCGATCCACTACAAAGACCTCGAGATGCCTCCCTCAGGAAAGCTTGCCGATGAAAAGATCGAAGTACTGGAGAAATGGCTGAGGTCAGGTGGATTTTGGCCAGTTAACGCTACTATCGTGGCAGCCGCAAGCAATGGGACGAAAGAGTTCAGTCCGGCGGATCGTGCATACTGGTTCTTTCAATCGAGACAAGGGAATCCGACCGATCAAGACGAATCGATTAGCACTCGACTCGACGCCTTGGTCGAAGAAAAACTCACGGCCAACGGTTTAGCATTTGCGGAAGCCGCCGATTCGCGATCTCTTGTCCGACGTGTGTTTTTGGACCTGCTTGGAGTGACTCCAACCATGGCTGAGACCACGGAGTTCTTGAACGACGAAAGCCCGGAGGCTTATTCCAAGCTCGTAGACCGGTTGTTGGACGATCCACGCTATGGCGAGCGTTGGGGCCGCTTTTGGTTGGACTTAGTCCGATTCGCTGAATCGGATGGCTACAAACAAGATGACTTTCGACCGACTGCCTACCGTTACCGAGACTATGTGATTCGGGCCTTCGAAACCGACAAACCCTACGCGGATTTTGTGCGAGAGCAAATCGCTGGCGATGAGATCGATCCGGATTCACTTGAGTGCCGAGATGCGTCTGGCTATTTAAGGTTATGGATCTACGAATACAACCAACGCGATGTTGTTGGGCAATGGACTGCCATCTTGAACGACCTCACCGATGTGACCGGCGAAGCGTTTCTTGGTTTGGGCTATGGATGTGCAAGGTGTCACGATCACAAATTCGATCCCCTGTTACAAAAAGACTACTTTCGACTCCAAGCGTATTTCTCGGGCTTGATACCTCGCGAGAATCTGCCGGCAGCCACGCATGATCAGTTGGCTGAGTTTTTGTCAGACGAACGACTGTGGCGCGAAGCGGCACAACCGTTCCTGGACACGATCGATGCGCTTGAACGACCCGATCGAGAAAAAATCATACGATCTAGCATCGAAAAGTTCCCACCTGAAGTGCGGCCAGCCTTGCTGAAATCGGAAGCCGAACGCTCGCCGCGAGACAAACAACTCGCTCATTTGGCTAGGCCGCAACAAGATCGCGACTTACAAGCAATCAAATGGGACAAGGTCCTTTCCGGCAAGCAACTTGAAGAATGGCGGTTGGCAAAAGAGTCTTTGAAGCAACTGCCGGTCCCGCAAGTCAAGG
>CAMBSL010000209.1 GCA_945870455.1 Pirellula staleyi DSM 6068
TGCTGGTGCAATTGGTCCTCTTCGACGATTTGGCCAATCAGCCGCCGAAACTCCTTAAGCGTTGAGGCAGAACCGCACTTCAACTGGAGTCGTTCAAGCGAGATCTTCCATTCGCTTTGCTTGCCGCAGTGTTTGCGAGCGATCTCGTAGATTCGTCGCTCTATGCCATATCGCCTTACAAAGAGGTGCCGCAACACATCACGGTTTTTTCAGGTTACAATCTAGGCTAACCACTTAGGCGAGAGGTAGTTTGAAATCTACCCATCCTTTGGGCGGCAGGCTCTTAGGAATGAAGGGCCTACAATGTGTCCCTTGCGCTAGCGTCCAGCCCAAAGCGAAATGCTCACATGTATTGATTAGCCGAAACTCTCCCCTCCAAACGAACTTGATACCATGTCCCGAGCGAAAAGAATTTTATTCCTAGGTTTGCTTGCTGCCATCAGCATCTTCCATCACAGCCAACTGAGAGCCGAAGGACAGTTGCCGGCCGTGAAGCGGATCGTTTTCGTTGGAGATAGCATCACTCACGCTGGCGGATATGTCGCGGCGATTGAAGCGGCCGCGATCGCCAACCATCCAGATCGCCACATTGAGTTTCTGAACTTGGGCTTGCCAAGTGAAACCGTTTCAGGGCTCTCCGAACCTGGGCATGCAGGTGGTCAGTTTCCGAGGCCCGATCTACATGAACGCTTGCAACGCGTGCTGGAACAAACCAAACCCGATCTCGTTGTTGCCTGCTACGGAATGAACGATGGAATCTACTACCCCCAAAGCGACGATCGGTTCGACAAGTTTAAGTCAGGCACGCAACGATTGCATGACGCAGTCGTCGCACGGGGTGCCAAGATCATCCATTTGACGCCCGCCTACTTTGATGCGTTACCCATTCGTGCTCGACTCTTGCCCGCCGGAAAAGACGAGTATCTCCAACCTTACGAGGGCTATGACGATGTTCTCGAAGCGTACGCAAAGTGGCTCATCAGCAAACGGGCGGACGGTTGGGATGTATTCGATGTGCATGCTGCCATGAAGGATGCCGTTCAACGCGAACGTAAATCCGATCCCAATTTTACCTTCGCAAACGACGGAGTGCATCCGAACGCCGCCGGGCAGTTGATTGTCGCCGAACCGCTCGCGGCTGCTTGGGGATTGAAGCTGAACGGGAGCAGTCTTTCGAATCCATCGCAAGCCGAAGCGATTCTCAAGTTGGTGACCCAAAAGCAACAAGTCCTGAAACTTGCTTGGTTAACAGCGACCCGCCACCTGCGTCCTGGCATTGCTGCCGGTCTTCCGATCGAAGAAGCTCAGGCAAAAGCTGCTGAGTTGGACAAACAAGCACGTGCGTTGGTTCTCGCTGCTGCCACAAACGCTCCAAAACGAATTGTACTTATCGCAGGTAAGCCTTCGCACCCAATGGGTATGCACGAGTTCAATGCAGGTGTTCAATTGCTAAGCGGTTGCATGCAAGGGCGTAGCGATGTCAAGGTCGAGTTTGTCTTGAACGGTTGGCCCAAGGACGAATCGATTTTCGAGAACGCGGCTGCCGTCATCTTTTACATGGACGGAGGTGGGAATCACGAAGCGGTTCTAGAAGAGGGTCGGCGGCTGAAGTTCATTCAGAGCCTAACCGAAAAGGGTGTCGGCATCGGTTGCATGCACTATGCCGTCGAGATCGTTCCTAACCAAGCGGGCAAGGAGTTTAAGCGTTGGATTGGTGGGCACTATGAAAACATGTTCTCTTGCAATCCGATGTGGGAACCCAACTTCGTGCAATTCCCGAAGCACCCAATTACGAATGGCGTGAAACCGTTCGCGATCAAAGACGAATGGTATTTCAACATGCGATTCGTAGCCGACGTTGCAGGAAATGAACCGACCAAGTTGGAAGGCATGCAATTCACCCCGATTCTCGTTGCGTCTCCTTCGGACGATGTTCGCGATGGGCCTTATGTTTATCCAAAAGGACCGTATCCCCATATCGAGGCGAACAAGGGGAGAGCCGAAGCCATGATGTGGGCGGTTGAACGCCCAGACGGCGGACGAGGTTTTGGCTTTACGGGCGGGCATTTTCACGACAATTGGGGGAACGATTCGTTTCGAAAAGTTGTGTTGAACGCGATGTTATGGCTTGCGAAAGTCGACGTGCCCGCAGATGGCGTTGAGTCCAAGGTGACTGCTGAGCAGCTCAGCGCGAACCTTGACCCGAAGGCGAAGAAGTAGAAGCACATTCGCAACTGTTTTTCAACCCAATTAGCCGTTGGGCGATAGCCCCGGTTTTCCAATTGCTCGACATTCGTCGAGAACCGGGGCTATCGCCCTTCGGCTATTTCACTCGAAGACTCATACCGTTGTGCTTAGCTAAAGCCGCGTCAGCCACCGCAAGGGGATGTTATAAGCCATGCTCGCGAATCCACTTGGCTATTTCGTCCGCCGGAGCTGCATTGACTCGCCGAGCATTCGACATCGCATGATGGGCCACGCTAGCAGCGGCTTCGGATTCACCCAATCCAACGTGAATCTCGGCCAACATCATCAGATCTCCCAAGCTTTCGTATCGCGTTAATTCACATAACCGCTTTGCATGAGGCTCGGCTTCTCGAAACTTCCCGTCCGCCAAGTAAAGCTCACACAGGCCACGATGGGCTTCGATTTGTCGTGGATCGATTTGGACTGACATCTGAAAATGTTCAACTGCCTCCGAATTTCGATTGGCTTTTCTTGAAACTTGTCCCCAAAGCAAGTGAAGTTTTGAATTATAGGGTTCGATGGAGTCGGCTGTACGGTAGTGTTTGTCCGCTGCGTCCAAGTCGCCGGATACAAACGCTAAACGACCCAACATGGAATGGCCATATTGGTCGTCTGGGTCCAATTGGTTAGCGCGGTTTAAACTCTCTTTCGCGAGTTCGAACAGTCCGTGTTTTGCATAGAGCGTTCCCAATCGTCCGTGCGCTTCAGCTAACGTAGGCTTGACTTTGAGCAAACTCTGAAATGCTTCAATCGCTTCGGTATCTTTGTTCTGTGCCATCAATCGTTTGCTCTTCGCTAACGATGCGTCATACTCTATTTGAATTTGCACTAAACGGCTAAGTTCGGTTCGAGTAATGGCATTATCCGAGTCAATTCTCAATGATTCACGCAGTGCTGCAATCGCGCCGGTGAAGCGGAATTGCGACAGACAAGCCTGGGACTCGGCTGCCCAATGATCCACTAGCCACTTGCGTTCGTTGAGAACAGCCTCAGCGATTTGCTCTGGATTTTCATTGGATTGCAGATAGTTTTCTAACAACAATTCGTGTGTTGCGACTGGATCAATCGAGATTTTGTGCTGTGAACGACGGATCGGAGGTACGTAGGAATCGTCGACCAAGTCGAAATTTACATTCACCTTAACATACTTTCGCATATGACACTCGGAGCACTTTTGCCGTACCGCTGCGGGAAGTTTCGATTGCTCACCGCATCGTTCGGGAGAATGGCACTGTAAGCAGCTATCTTGAAAGTTGTCACCCACCGGCGCAGCAGTGTTATGCGGATCGTGGCATGTAATGCAGGTCATCTCACTGTTTTGAAAACACTTCGACTGCCTTAAGGATTTGATCTGATTGGCCACATGGTCGTCTTCGCTGTGCGGAGGCTCCGCAAAGCGGTAGTGTTTCTCCAATTCGTCGCCAGGACGATACGAAAGGGCTGGACCGCGATGGCGAATGGCGTTGCTGTGGCACTGCGTGCAGACTTCAATCAGTCGTTCGCGCGGCAACCCGCCGGGGTAGACAATTCCATGGGATAGTTTCGCTTCGGGATTCTCCCGATGAAAGTCAACATGGGATTGGCCTGGACCATGGCACCTTTCACAGGTGACCCCCAGCAACATGTCTTTTCGACGATAGACGTTTGTGGTGCCAGGGATGTGTTGGAACCAAGTATTATGGCACTCAAAACATCGCAAAGTTAAATCCCGGGCTCGATCACCGGTCGCAGCCCGGTCAAATCCACTTGCTCCCCAACAGTCGTTGGCATAAACCCACGCTACGGGCAACTCCCACATGGAATCATCTGGGCGCCATGACAAATAGACTTCATCCGAAATCGGGTTTGCACCATATATCAGATCGATCGACGATTCGAGGCGTCGCGTTCCATTGACGCTTGGTTCGATAGTCGCTTGAACCAATTTATTGCCGCGCGTAAATGTTTGAAACTCGACAGGATCGCCGTTCCGCCGAAAACTTCCCATTCCTTTTTCAAATCCGCGTGGGAGCGATTCGAGGTCGGGAGCGCGACACGTACGGAAATGGCTTGTCGGCAGGCACTCTTCCACACGTTCGCGATGGCATTCCGAGCACGCCTGCGGACCTACGTAGCCCGGATTCGGGATGGAGGGCGGCACGAATTGAGTGATTTGAAGCGGTGGACCTTTTCGCGACGGCTCTTGACGCGTTGCATTGGCAGTAGCGCTAGACGATGTGCCTGCCGATGTGCCTGCCGATGTGCCTGCCGATGTGCCTGCCGATGTGCCTGACGATGTGCCTGACGATTGCGAAGGTTTGGCTGGCGTTCGATTGCAAGCGGCAAACAAATGGCTGCCAAGTAAACACAGTATCCACAGCCAAGGAGACCGATTAAATAGCCACTTTAAGTTGGTGCTATGGCGATTCAATGATGGTGCATTGCTTTTCGTTGCTTGAAAACACATGGTCGACCTCCTTTCCGGATGGCCAAACAATTCGAATTCTCTGCGAGGCTTCGGGCGAATTACCAGTAAGCCATATTCGAGGCTCGGAGCTCGAAAGGTAACTTCCTCCTCCATTTTGCATCGCGATGCGATGATCGGAAAGGTGGACCACGGCTCCGATCGCATTTCGATTGGACTGCCTCCCAATGAGTTGTACCTTAGTAGCTAGCTTATCGGTTCTGACAAATCCTTTCAACACAGATACAGGTTCTTCCAAATGAGAAACAATGAGATCCAAAATACCATCTCCGTCTAGATCCGCGCTTGCAAGTCCGCGACCAGAATGACCTGAACGAAAATAACCGTCGTCGAACTGCACTCGCGAAAAGTGTCCGTTGTTGTTTTCCAAAAGCAACGGTAGTTGCTTGAACGGCGTATTCGGAGATGCATACGAGACATGCCCGTTGGATACGATCAAGTCAAGATCACCGTCGAGGTCATAGTCGATCGCAACGGTCCCAAAACCAACAAAACTACCATCGAATGCGGCAAATCCGCTGGCTCGGCTTACATTGGTAAACAAGGTCCCGCCATCGTTTCGATAAAGGCCAAACAATTCTCTCTCGAAGTTGACTACCCACACATCAGGTAGCCCATCTTGATTCGCATCCAAGACCAAAGTCCCCATGCTACCCGTGCTAAAGCCGCGTTCGTCACCTGCCACCCCGGAAAGAACAGCCGTTTCTTGGAAGCGACCCGTACCATCGTTGATGTAAAGGAAATTGTCGGTTGTATCGTTGGCCACGTACAAATCAACATCGCCATCTAGGTCGATATCGCTGGCCGCAACTCCGAGCCCCTTGCCATCGTCCCGAAGCCCAACCTCTCGATCCATTCGCTTAAATCCGCCTTCGCCATTGCCGAAGTAGATGGCATGCCCGACCGCCGAAAAGTCGCGTGGCGCACAGACTTCCCGAGGTACATTGACACCCGCACAAATGGGATGATTGCTCCAAGACCAATTCACGTAGTGGGCCACGTACACGTCCAACACGCCATCTCGATCGAAATCCGCCCAAGCTAAACTTGAACTCCATGGGTGCTCGGGATGTGTCACCAGCGAGGGCATTTTGACGAACGTACCGTCCCCTTGGTTGTGAAACATCTGTACGCCACCGTAGCCACTTATTGCAACATCCTCAAAACCATCGTTATCAAAATCCGCAGGGTAAACGCCATGCGTATAGAAATCAGCCGCCACGACATCAGCAAACCCCGTCACGTTGGTGAAATGCATTTGCCCACCGTTTCGATACAGGCCGCACGAACGACCAATCACCTGTTTGTTATCGAGCGTTCCGCCTCCAGCAAAGAGCAGGTCGGGCAATCCATCCAGGTCATAGTCAAATGCACCCACGCCCCCACCAAGCGATTCGATGATCGCAAACTCCCCTGCCGACCGACCTGAACTGAAACGGAAATCAATTCCCGTATGGTTGACCTCTTCAAACCAAGCCTTCTTGTCGCTGAGATCTTTTCGCTTTGGATCAATCCCTGTTGTCGAATCGTTCCCAGGATTTTTCGATGCAAGCGGAACGTCGTGCCCGCTATTCGCGGTCTCTCGGTTGTTCGAGGTATTGGGTCGTTGGCAACCGAAGGTGACCGCCATCACCACAGTCAACACAACCATCCACCTCCTGGTTACTGGGCGCTGCCCAACGCTCTGCACGGTAATCCGATGAATTGCAGGCTCCGCTTGCCGTTCGGCGCACACGTTTCGCGGTGACGGGAGGCGGGAGCCTCCAAGACCGTGCGTTACCAGGCAGGAGCCTGGTAACGAGTATGACAGGCAGGAGGCTGGTAACGAGTATGATGTCCTTAGTAGAGGTGTCATTTACTTGCTACCGATTTGATTCGCGTCTTGTTGCAGCAACACCACATTTTGCCCAGGGGAAACTTGAACCTGTTGCGAAGCTCCGTCGGGCCAGCGAAGCAACAAATCGACTTTGTCGACAACTTGCTCAGAGGGCCATGCGAAATGGAGTCGCGATTGGCTGTGCGACAGGTAACTTCCGCCACCATAAAGCTGACGTATCATAACACGCGATCCCACCGTCAATTCTGCGGTTGTACCGATGGGTGTGCGAGGGACATTGATTCCGACAAGCTGAACCGTCAACCAATTCTTGTCCAACCGACCTGTGTTTTCGATCAGCGATGGCGGGCCAAACAAATGGGTCCCTACAAGATCCAGATCTCCATCGTTGTCGATATCGGCAGTTGCCAATCCACGACCGACGGACGGGTTGTTAAAGAAAGAGCAATCAGGCTTGAAATGGCTCAGCGTTTTACCCGCTTCGTTCTGCAAGTAGGCGGGCAACAACTCCATCTTGCCTTCGTCAGGGTGATAGTGAACGTGACCGCTGGCAAAGACAATGTCTTCATCTCCATCGGAATCGAAATCTGCAGCAACGGTGCCAAATGCAACAAGCTTCAGGTCCGCCCGATTGAGTCCTACCTTTCGACTGGCGTATCGGAAAACATCCGATCCTTCATTGAGGTACAGTGCCATCTTCTCATTTTCGAAATTAGTAACAAACAAATCAAACTTGCGATCCAAATTAAAATCGAGCATTGCGATTCCCATGCTTCCATTGGCAACTCCTTCGTCATCGACTGCAACGCCGGACGCAAAAGCATGTTCCTCAAAGCGATCGCCACGTCGAGTAAACAGAAAATTGGCGAGCAAGTCATTGGCAACATACAACCCCACTCCTTGGTCTCGACTGAACTCGGCTGCCAGGACCCCAAGTGTCTTGGAGGGTTGGTCGGTCTTGATTGCGTCTGACTCGATCGAAAAGGTTCCATCGCCTTGATTAATGAAGACGGCATTTTCGGAGCCATTGAAAGCATTGGGAGAGCACACGTCCGGTTGACCGGTCCGACTTTGGCATACCTGATTCTTCGCAATATCCCAGTCGACGTAAGAACCAAGATATAAATCGATCAATTGGTCGCGATTGACATCCAACCATGCCGCAGCGGTTATCCATCCTGCGTTAGCCAAGCCACTCCAGGGTGCTTCAAAAAACGTTCCATCCCCTTGATTGTGCAGCAAGACGACGCCCCGATAGCCGTAAACCAAGACATCTTCAAAACCATCTTGATCATAATCCGAAACGGTGATTCCGTGACTGTAAATGCGAGCGGTGTCCAGTCGAGCTTGGTCGCTTCGATTTTTGAAGTTCCAATGACCGTCACCTTGCAACAGTTGACAATTGAGACCGCTGATACTTTCGCCAACCCTATCAATCGTCCCGCCTCCAGCGAAAAGCAAGTCGACGTTTCCGTCCGAATCGTAGTCGATGCAGGCTACGCCGCCACCCACGATCTCAAGGATACTGTTCAGCCCTGCTTCCTTTCCGTTATGAAACGAGCAAAGGGCAAGAGTGTCCGACTCGCGACTCGCGAAATGAGATTGCGACACGGGTGCATGAGTTGGGGCGTGGGCAGGGGCATGGGCTGGCTGGCTAGTCGAGGTCGCCTTGTTTTGACAGCCGCAGGTCCACATCAAAAGTAAAAGCCAAAAAAGACGAACAATCCGCAGGACGAGCCTGCGGGATTTGCAACAAGCGGTACTCGCATATCCCAAGCGACTGTCTGAACTCATTTTCCACTCGATAGTATGCCCGACTGCTGGCGGCTTTTTTGTTCGCGCAAAATGACGGCTTGCAACTGAAGAGCACGCTCGCAATTCGGATCCTGATCTAGAATCTCGCTGACCGTTAAGAGAGCTTCCGCATCCGACTCAACTTGCCAATATAGCTCGGCCAGCTCGCAGAGCTTGTCGAAATCGCGTGGATTTTGCTCCAAATCTTGTCGTAACTGACGGCAGCGTTGGCGGCCTAGGACCATTTGGCTTTGCACCGCTGCCACCTTTCCGGCCTCTTGAGTTCGCCCGAGAGCCTGCAGGTTCTTAACAAGCAATGTTCGCCCTTCGAAATCCCGATGATTGAACGAAAGTGCTCGCTCCAACAAGCGTACTGTTTGCTCACGATGCCCCAGTGCGTCCTCAATGCGTGCAGCCACCATCGCTACACGATCTGAATCAACATACTCATCCAGTTGGACATAGAGCGGCTGCGTTTGGTGAGGTCTCCATTCCAAGAAAGATTCGATGACCTTGGCGGCTTGTTCAGCCTCATTCTTTTCCCACAGGCAATTCGCGAGCTCGATCGCGAATACACTTTGGTATGGCCCCAAACCTGGCTTACGAAAGCATTCTTCCGCACGATCAAAATCGCGCGTATTGTAAAAACAAATCCCAGCCCGAAACGCTGCTCGACTGGAACTCGGCTTCAGACTGAGAGCTTTCGAGTAGTAAAGGCCCGCATTTTGAAAGTCCTCATCAATCTCGCACAACCTACCGCGATGATACAGTGCGATCCATTTGGTTTCGCTATCTTTTTCAAAGTGATCGAGAATCAGATCCGCCCTTTGCCTCTGTTTGCCATATTGATAGGCGCGAATCACCGCCTCATTGGCTTCGATCGGAATATCATGAAAACTTACATCGGAAAGCAATTGTTCGGCTGCGTCGACATTCCCAAGCTGTGCAGCAATCATGCATTGGAACAGTTTGGTGACCTCCTCTTTTGCACCCTTAGCTTGTGCCCGTTCAAGCCATTCATTGGCCTTGCTATTTTGGTTGAGCTGAAGGTTGGCCCGCGCGGCCAGCAACATTGCACTTGAGTCGTTGGGCTGAAATGCAAATGCCCTGTCGATCCAACTCAAAGCCAAATGGGCTTCACGTCTTTGCAAAGCTCGCTTTGCAAGGTCTCGAGCCCAATACCCCGGCAGGTTGACCCACCAACTCAAAACGAGTAGCAAAAAAAAGAACATCAGAAGCCATTGAAAGAATGACTTTCTAGAATCCGTTCGCGAGTTGATTTTATTCGTGGGTTGACTCACATCTTTTGATCTTGCTCCCCACGCCCTGGTCTTGGGGAGAGGGGTTGGGGGTGAGGGGTTTTGGGCTGTGTTTTGATTGGTTTTTTGATCTTGAATTCAACGTCTAGCTGCGTTTCAGAAGCGTAAACAAATAACTGAACCGGGGGCTACTACGTTAGGGCTCTACCCCTCACCCCCCGGCCCCTTCTCCCCGAAGGAGACTGCTGATTTAGGACCTGCTTGTTGGTTCATGGTAAGCCGTTGGGCGCTAGCCCCGGTTGCCGCCTGTGGCGAAGCCACTAAACCGGGGCTAGCGCCCAACGGCTCACTAAATCAGCAGCCTCCGAAGCGGGGAGAGGGGGAGAAAACGCGCAGGGATCGCGCAATCGCGAAGCGGTTGATGATCTATCTCCCCCTTCTCCTCCCGAGGAGGAGAAGAGGAGAAAAAGAATACATCATCTATGTCGCCGTGTTCGGATCACGCATGTTGTGCTCTACAGGTCGAAATTGAAGTTGTTTTCTTCGCCCTTCACGACTGACTTGGCTAAGCCAGACTGCGCGGGGTCCGCATATTTGGCAGGGATAGTTTCTGTTAGTACTTTGGCCATACTGCCACCCGCAGCCGCTCCCATCATCTTGCCGTAATCCGCTCCGTAGCCTTTGGAAATATCCACATTAGCGCTACCGCCTCCTTTGGCCTCCTGTTTCGAAATGGTCACGAGGAATTCCCCCGGTACAGCTCCGTCGTTTGTATTGATACTCGACAATTTGAAGCTCCCATCCGCCTCTGTCTTGCCCGTGGCCGAACGACCACCGGACTTGCTAGAAAACGT
>CAMBSL010000210.1 GCA_945870455.1 Pirellula staleyi DSM 6068
GACACCGTTTGGTCCTCTTGCCATGGCGCCAAACACTTCCCTAGTGCCTAACGAGGGTAAGCCTGCTGCAATAAACGCAGCATTTCGTACAGCGTTGATCGAGCCGTAGTCTGCAAACCCCCAAATGGGTTGATCGCTTCGTGTGCCACCTGTGATAGCTGTATATAGATTTGCAGGCGGCAAGTCTCGACTGGACGGTGCCGATGGGCAAAGCATGGTCGGCAGTGTCACCTTCGTAAGTGGATCATTCACAATTGCAAACCAAGGAGTTCCCATGTTGTACGAGCTGTAGACATTTCCTTGCTCAATGTAGGGCAAGATCATGGCTGTCCAAGATTGCTGGAAAATCCTGGGGGTAGTCAAATTAATTCGACTGGGTGGTAGGACGCGAAAGGTGCTTTCATAGTTGAGTAGGGCCAAGCCGAGTTGCTTGCTGTTATTACTGCATTGCATGCGGCGAGCCGCTTCGCGTGCTGCTTGAACGGCTGGCAAAAGCAGGCCAACGAGGATGCCGATGATGGCGATGACAACCAAGAGTTCGACCAGTGTAAAACCGCGAAAACGCCGCTCGGATTTTTCTTGCACGGAAACAACCTTTTCATTGGATTGAGAGCAAGGATGGATGCAAACGATTGCTTCCCACCTTGAATATCACTTAAGCCTGTTCAATTTATCCAGTTCATGTCCCATGACACCGCCTACACTATTAAGAATGCGTTAAGTTTTTGTTCAGAAGCACATTGTTGTTTGGACGTGCTCCATTCTCGCTAACTGCAACTCATGTACAATTCTGGGATGACGCTATCGGCTTCTAATTTACAGCCCAAAACACCGAGCAAGCCACTCCTGACCGGCGTGATGTATCGTTGCGTGTGTGCGTTTGAGTTTCGCGTCGATCCCGATGTGGGGGGGGAATGTGCCCAGTGCAAACGCATTGTCAGGGCGGAGGCGCTCAAAAGTGCGATGGGCGCGACCATTTCCATTTCAGATCTCTTTTCGGTAGAAAACGTTCATCATTTCGAGATCGACGAGACGGAGCATTTGTCGAATCGCGTTTATGGCCACTTCCGAATCGAACGAAAGCTTGGATCAGGTGGAATGGGGGCCGTGTTTCGTGCGCTGGACACGTCGCTCCAACGCTATGTTGCGGTGAAGGTGATGCGGAACCCGAATCATTGCGTGGACTCGCGTATCGCAATGATGCTTCGGGAAGCGGTGGCACAAGCTCGCCTTAATCATCCCAACGTGGTGACGATATACTATGTGGGACGGCAGGACGAAGAACCCTTTCTTGCAATGGAGTTGTTGCCGGGACCAACGCTGGCGGAGCAATTGAAATCGGATGGGACCGTTCCCTATGCGGATGCGATTCGATATGCGATTCAAGTTGCCTCCGCCCTGCGGCATGCCTCGCAGTTTGGAATCGTTCACGCTGACATCAAGCCAGCCAACTTGATCCTGGCCGGCGAGGGGCGTATCAAGTTGTCGGATTTCGGACTGTCGCGTATCCAAAATGCTCCCGATCCCAACATGACCTTTTCAGGAACGCCCGCGTATCTTGCTCCGGAAATGATTCAGGGAAATCCCAATAGTATCCAGACGGACATGTATGCGCTTGGAGTGACGTTGTTTGAGCTAGTTTTTGGACGATTGCCATTTCCATTGGTGGGTGAATCCGTTCGCGAACGACTCGAAACTCACCTGTCCGCCACGATTGTCTATCCTCAAGTATGGCCAAATTCGATCCCTCGGGAGTTCGCATTTGTGATCAATCGATTGCTGGCAAAGCAGCCCGACGATCGCTATGAAAGTTACGAAGAGTTAACAGCCGATCTGAAATTGATCGAACCGGTGAGCACGACAACTGCGGGCTTTGCCTTGCGAGCCATGGCTTATGTGATAGATCAAGTGACACTCCTGTTATGCTTTTCGCCATTTGCAATTTCAATCGCCATTCTAAGTCAAACGCCCTCGCTTCGCGCCTATCAATGGATTACTCCCATTATCGCGTTTCTCTCTTTGATCGTGCCGGGACTCTATTTGTTGATGATCTATCGAGGTTGGCGGACCATTGGTCGTTATTTGTTTCAGCTTCGCATCGTCGAGGAAAACGGCTTGCCGCCGAGAAGTGAGCAGTTGGTCTCACGCGAAGTATTACGAAACGCATTTTCTTGGTTTATTCCGCTTTTGTATTACGTTGACCCAGATCGTCAGCAAGGTCACGTTTTCGGTGCAGTTCTCCAGACCACCCTAGTTCTGTTCCTTGCCGTGGATTGGGCGACCATGTTTCTACTCAAGGGGAAAAAGTCATTGCATGATTACCTTTGCCGCTCGCGAGTTGTGCTTGCGGTTGATCGAGGACGCGAATCCACGTAGGATTTGCAATTGCCTTGTCGTGGGATAGGCTTCCAGCCTGTCAAGCCGAACATGACATAATGGAAGCCTGTCAGATTGAAATTGACAAGCTAGAAGCTTGTCCCACTCGCATTTCCGTCACCCCAACACCTGCAAGCCATTTCTTGATGCAACACGTTTTAGTGAAACTCGTGGAACGAAGCTACCCGATCTTCATTGGGACCGAAACGATGGACCAAATGGCTTCGACATTGTCTGAGCAAATCGTGGATTGGACGCATGCGGTTGTTCTCTCCGATGTCAAGGTGGCGGGCACAATCGCTCACGGCATTACGGCAAACCTGCTGTCCATGGGAAAGCGGACGACCCGCATTGAAATTCCAAGCGGAGAAGAGCAAAAATCAATCTCCACGTTGGCGAGGATATGGTCGGAGATGCTGCAGGACAAGACGGACCGAAAGAGCGTGGTGATCGCTGTCGGTGGTGGTGTCGTTGGAGATTTAGCGGGGTTTGCTGCTGCAACATTCACTCGTGGCCTTCGATTTGTTCAAGTGCCAACGACTTTGTTGGCAATGGTGGATAGCAGTGTTGGCGGCAAAACCGGAATTAATTTACCGCAGGCAAAAAACATGATCGGTGCGTTCTGGCAACCGGATGCCGTTTGGATCGATACGCAATCCCTTGGGTCGTTGCCGGAGCGGGAATACCGAAGCGGTTTGGCGGAGGTCGTGAAATACGGAGTGATCCTCGACGAAAATTTCTTCGCTTATCTTGAGGATAACGCGGATGCCATTTTAGATAGGCGAGCAGAGCAGGTTGAGCACATCGTGCGTCGGTCCTGTGAACTTAAGGCAGAAGTGGTTTCCAAAGACGAGCGTGAAACAACGGGACTTCGAGCCATACTCAATTACGGCCATACCTTTGGGCATGCCATCGAAGCCAAAACCTCGTACGGTCAGTATTTGCACGGCGAAGCGATTTCGATTGGAATGACGATGGCTGCCAGATTGGCAACTCGATTAGGCTTATGGCCAGACGAGTGTGTCGAACGACAAACGCGATTGCTTCGCAAGTTTCGTCTGCCTGTTTCGTTTGCGGGGTTACCGGGAGAACGCTTGATCGAAGCGATGCAAATGGACAAGAAGACACTACACGGCAAGTTGAATTTTATCTTGCCGACGAAAATCGGCCACGTTGAAACGGTCGCTGGTTGTAATGCCGCAGATATTTTGGCCTCGATGGAATAGTTCTTGGTTGGACAAGATTCCAACACACTCAATGTTCACGGACGGTAAAGACAAATGAATGTCGCAAACAAAATCTTTTTTTGGGCAGCGGTTGGGGCGTTGCTCTATTGGATGTCTTTGCCGCCGCTCAAGTTGCCTTGGGCTGCTTATCTGGCGTGTGCCTGTTGGGTTGTGATCATTGCAAAAAAAGGCACTTTAACTAGGCGCGAGTATTGGAGCATATGGTTTGCGGGATCGGTCATGTGGTTGGCCCTGTTGCAAGGGATTCGATTGGCGTTTTGGCCGCTGTACGCAGGCTGGGTGGCGTTGTCGTTGTACTTGGCTGTTTACTTACCGCTCTTTGTCTCATTGGCGAGATCGCTTCATCATGAATTCCGTTTTCCTTTGCCGGTAGCGGCGGCTACGGCATGGGTTGGCTGCGAGTTAATACGAGCGTATTTTGCAACGGGTTTTGCGGCATGCATGCTGGCGCATAGCCAGACGCCTTGGCCATGGATGCTGCCGATCGCATCTCAACTTGGTGGCTATGGTGTCAGTTACATTGTGATGTTCATCGGAGCGTTGCTATTTCAGTGGACGACTTGGGTGGTTCGAAAGAACAACAACAACTCGGCAGGGGCGTCCGATGCGATTTCCCTCGCAGCATGTGTTGCATTCAGTTGTGTCGCGATGGGAGTGGTTGTTGGTTCGGCTTTGTACCTGAGTTCGTACGAGCAATGGATCGCAGACCAAGAGCCAATCAAGCCGCTTGGTAGAATATTGATCATTCAAGAGAACATGCCAACGATGTTCGACGTCGACTATGAGGACAAGAAATTGGGCTGGGAGCGCTATGAACAACAGACTTCGATTGGGGCGCGAGCAACTCGATCGAAAGGGGTGGATTTGGTTTTGTGGCCAGAGAGTACTTTCGGCGGTGCATCGTCCTGGTTTGATTGGGACAGCAGCTCGGGAGTCCCTCCCGAATTTGGGGTGACCGACGTTGAGTTTGCGAACATCCACGCGAAAATCAAACGCGACCATGCCTACAAACTAAATCGTCTCAACGCAGCGTTCGAATCCTCGCCACCGTTTTGGCTCGTTGGGACGGATACGGAAAAGATTCGTGCAGGTAAGCGCAGCCGATACAACTCCGCGCTCTGGCTAGATCCCAACAAGCCAGGCGAAGCACAATACTACACCAAGCAGCACTTGGTTATGTTTGGTGAGTACATACCTATCGTATCTTGGTTTCCAGAATTGTTAGCAGGCTTTGGTATGGGGGTGCTGTCGACGAGTGACGAGGTTCCGTCATGGCAGCTCCCATCCGGAGCGGTTCTATCAACAACCATATGTTTTGAGGATGTTCTGCCGCATGTCGTGCGGTCACGTATTGTTACACAAACGGCCAACGGACAACTGCCGGATATTTTGGTCAACATCACCAATGATGGCTGGTTTCGTGGTTCCAGTATTTTGGACCACCACTTAAACAACGCGATCTTGGCAGCAGTCGAGAATCGGCGACCGATGTTGGTGGCGGCGAACTCTGGGATATCGGCTTGGATCGATGGTAACGGTCGCGTCATTCGTTCCATCCCTCGCTTGGAGGGCGGTTCCATTCTTGCCGAACCAAACCCAGATGGCCGCTGGGGGTACTGGCAAAGTGTCGGCGACGGACCCGCGAGACTCTTAGCATTGATCAGCTTAATTCCGATGATGAGTTGGCTCGCGAGAAAATTCCGTTCTAAGCACAAGGGCAGAAATCTTTCGATGGAATTCGGCCCTGTTTCACGAGGTCCCGTTCCGTAGGATGGGACCATTGTCCCGTCCGATGATTCGTTCGGGACAATGGTCCCAAACTACATTTCATTGCCAAAAACTGCGGCTAACCCCGTGTGCATAATGCTTGTTTTCACTCCAAGACTTATGCGGAAGTGCTTAGTACTAGCATGAATCGAAAACAAATTTGAATCAGAATCGCGTACCAACCCTAGATGCCCATCCATCGCTTAACAGACCTAGCATCCGATCGACTCGATCCATATCGAAATTTGCGTACCACGAACTTGACGCGACATAGCGGTCGGTTTATCGCGGAAAGCAAGCCGCTTGTTCAGCGATTGATTGCCAGCGGAATGGATGTGGATTCCTTTCTCATCGACGAGAAGTATCTTGACGAAGCCGTGTCTTGGTTGCCTCGCGACGTAGATTTGTTTGTTGTTCCAGGCGAGCAAGTCTCCGAGTTGATTGGCTTTTCGTTTCATCGAGGCTATTTAGCATGTGGAATACGGCCATTGTTCCTGCAGGTTTCGAAAGAATCGCTGAGACCAACGCGAGATTGGATGGGGGTCATGTTGGTCGGTGTTCAAGATCCAGAAAACATGGGTTCGATCTTTCGATCGTGTGCGGCGCTTGGTATTTCGGATGTGTTTATCGGCCCGGAATGCGTTGATCCGTTTGCCCGTCGGGTGTTACGGGTTTCGATGGGGAATGCGTTTAAGTTGCAACTCTACGAAGTGCCTGAACCAGTGGCAGCCATTGAAATCTGCACGGAATCTGGAATTGAATCGGTAGCCGCTTGCCTTACCGATGCAAGTGAAGAATTGAGCCGCTTTCGACGTTCCGGACCCACGATGTTGATTCTCGGAAACGAAGCCCACGGCCTCCCAACGATGGTTCAGAATGCTGCAGGGCGATGCGTACGGATCGAGATGGAGTTGGGGACGGATTCGTTGAATGTCAGCGTCGCGGCTGGAATTATTCTGCACAGTTTAAGGCGGAGCGGCGATCCGGATTTCGGTTTCGATGCGAATTTCAGAAAGTGATGGCTTGTGGAATCGAAGCGACCGCGAGCTCGTGGTATCATCTAGGCTGATTCCCTTTCAAAACGTTTTCGTCTTAACTAGATAACACTTATTTTGTCTCAGTCAAATCCAACTTCGCAGCCCGCATGGCGTGACTCATTTGTGGTTGCTTCTGCCACGCACGTTGGGATGCGGCGTCGCAACAATCAGGATAGTTATGTGGTTTCTCTGGCCGAGGACGATAGTTCTTGGCAGCGAACGGGCCACTTGCTGATCGTCGCGGACGGAATGGGTGCTCATGCTGCTGGTGAGCTCGCGAGTCGGCTCTCGGTAGAGTTGATTCCACATCATTATTCGAAACTTCTCAAAGGCATTCCTTCTGAGGCATTGCAGCGCTCACTCGTAGAAACGAACAGTGAAATCTTTCGTAAAGGTCAAGCGAATCCAGAGTTCCGAAGTATGGGAACAACAACTTGTGCGTTGGCGATTCTGCCCGAGGGAGCGGTAATCGCCCACGTCGGTGACAGCCGAGTCTATCGACTGCGCGGAAATTTAATGGAGCAACTTACTTTTGATCATTCACTCGTATGGGAGATGCGCGCGTCGGGCGACATGAGCGAAGAAGCCTTGCGCAGCAATGCTATTCCGAAGAACGTTATCACTCGTTCGCTAGGCCCCAACGCGACGGTTGCGGTCGACTTGGAAGGTCCATTCCCGTTGCGTGTTGGAGATAAGTTTTTACTTTGCAGTGATGGGTTGAGCGGTCAGTTGACCGACGAAGAGATGGGGGTGCTTTTGCAAGTCCTAGACATCGAGAGCGCGGTGCAAGCGATGGTCCATCTCGCGAATCTACGAGGAGGGCCTGACAACGTTACCGTGGTTGTTGGGGAAGTGAAGAGCGACGCGTTGGTACGCGGCAGTGCTTCGAAGGACAAGAACCCGTCTGCGGTGGCTCCACAGTTCCCTGTCCCATTTGGAATTGCGACTGCGATTTGCATTCTGTGTTGTTTAGTGCTGTTGCTGCTGGGTCAGTTTCCCATTGCGTGCTTAGCCGCAGGCGCAGGAGCAGTGGCTTTTGGAACTGGCTGGTACAAATACCAGGGACAACGCGTTCGAAATGATTTCGAGGGATTTTACGGGCGCGGCCCCTATCGCAAGGCAACTTGCAAACCAGACGCCAGTTTCACCGCGCAATTGACAAACGTGATTCATGAATTGGGCGACTGGGTCAAAGAAAATGATTGGAAGATCGAGTCGAAGGAAATCGACGAACATATGAGTTTAGCTTTGTCCGCAGAACGCTCCAAGAATTACAGTGAGGCTATTCGTAGGTATACACGCGTCATTGCTCTGACCATGGATGAAGTCCTGCGAGCACAAGGTGAAAAACCGGGCGATTCCGATATCGTATACTGAGCCCCTAACCGTATACTGAACCCCTAACCGAATACGCAAACAAAGCAGTTTCATGTTATTAAGAGCAGAGATCATTTCCATTGGTGACGAGCTCACCAGCGGCCAACGACTTGATACCAACAGCAAATGGATTAGCGAAAAGCTAGGCGATTTAGGAATTAAAACAGCTTTTCACACTACGGTTGGCGATGCGATGCCAGACAATATTGATGTATTCCAAAAGGCCGCCAGACGGGCGGACCTAGTCATTGCGAGTGGTGGATTGGGGCCAACCGCCGATGACTTGACGCGCGAAGCGATCGCCTTAGCCTTCAACCTGCCGCTTGAAATCCGCCAAGAAGCCCTTGATCATATCGAGTCTTTGTTCGCTCTGCGGAAAAGACCGATGCCGGAGCGGAATCGCTCACAAGCTATGTTTCCTGAGGGTTCTCGAATGATTGAAAACCCACATGGGACCGCCCCAGGAATCGATTTGATTGTCACTAGTCCACACACTTTGGATGGCCGAACGAGCCGCATCTTTTCTTTGCCAGGCGTTCCTGCCGAGATGATGCAAATGTTTTCTGACACGATTCAACCTAGGCTCATAGAGGAAATGGGGGTTGGCGGCCAACGCTGGTTTTATCACAGCATCAAAGTTTTTGGTATCGGTGAGAGTGAACTGGAAAAGAAGCTGCCCGACCTTATCCATCGCGACCGAGATCCAATCGTCGGAATCACGGTTTCCAAGGCCACGATTACTTTGCGAATCGCGGCCCTATGTTCCGATGAAGCGGAGTTCCAATCCAAAATCGGGCCGACGATTCAGCAGATTCAAGAACAACTCGGCTGGTTGATCTTTGCCGAAGGAGAGATTGATATTGATGGCGCAACCCAAGCGTGGTTGACCGATCGAGGAACTCGGCTTGGGGTTATCGAGATTGGCTCAGGAGCTTGGATTCAGAAATACCTTGCCGATCTTTCGAGTCAAGGTTGGACGGGGCTTCAAGTTGGTAGATGGTTTCCCTCCTTGGAGCATCTTTCGGAAAGTGTTCCCGCAGATTTTTTGGCGGTTTTGGAGGAGCCAATACCGAGTGACGAAACGACGAAGCAGTTATCGAACGCGGCGGAGCACTTGCGACAACAGCTTGATCTAGACTTGTGTCTGGCGGCAGGCGTTTACCCAACACATCAAGCGGTGATCTCCTCCAAGAGTTTACCGACATCTGATTTTACGTTCGTTCTCGCGCGGAGGGGCAAGGCAGTCAAACACACAACTGTTTCCCTGGGGGCACATCCCGACGTACTCTATCATCGATTGGCGAAGACTGGATTGAACTTTTTGCGGCTGGAGTTGTTGCAGCATGGCTGAGCGAGTCACCGTTGCAAAGACAACAGATATTCCGCTCAACGAAGCGAGAGCGTTTCCAGTGGGCGACCGGATGATCGCGATCTTCAATCAAGATGGGGAATTCCACGCGATGGACGATTTTTGTCCGCATATGGGAGCATCGTTAGCATGTGGATGGATCGACAAAGATACCGTCACTTGTCCATGGCACGCATGGCGATTTTCCTTGGTCGATGGATGTTGGTTGGATAACCCCAAGATCAAAGTCGATCTCTTTACGGTCGTTGTGGTCGGGGATGAGATCCAAGTTGAGTTCAACGATGAGTGAGAGCCTTGGATCCGCTGGGATCCGACAACAACTTCGCGAACTCGATCGCACCGTCGTCTGGCATGCGTTTTCGCAGATGGATGGCTACGATGGTTTGATCATCGAGACTGGCGAGGGTTGTTGGCTGACCGACATCGATGGCCGCCGTTATTTAGACGGTGCAAGCTCCATGTGGTGCAATATTCACGGACACCGTCATCCCTACATCGACCAAGCGATCCGAGTTCAATTGGAACGGATCTCGCACGTTACGAATTTGGGAATGAGTCACCCGACGACGATTTCGTTGGCACAAAGGCTTGTAGACATAACGCCGGACGGGCTTAGCCATGTTTTCTTCTCGAGCGATGGAGCATCGGCGGTAGAGGTCGCCATGAAGCTTGCATTCCAGTACTGGCGTCAATGTTCCAAGCCGGAGCCCAAACGCACGATGTTTCTGGCGTTGGGGAACGCCTATCATGGTGACACGATTGGAACGGTCAGCGTCGGAGGGATATCGCGGTTTCACGAGATGTTTCAACCATTGCTATTTCCCGTCCTGCGAGGGCCTTGCCCAGATCTCTATCGCCTGCCGACCCATGTCGAACAATCCCAAGCGACGGACTACTATTTATTGCAATATCGGGAGCTGTTTGAGAAACACTCGGACGAAATAGTCGCGATGATCGTTGAGCCCATGGTGCAAGGGGCGGCCGGGATGGTGGTCCAACCTATTGGGTTCTTGTCCGGGATCGAACGACTTTGTCGGGAGTTTGGGTGTATGCTCATTGCCGATGAAGTCGCCGTTGGAATGGGGCGGACAGGCAAGATGTTTGCTTGCGAGCACGAGTCGGTGAGCCCTGATTTTCTTTGCTTAGGTAAGGGGTTGACGGGCGGCTATTTGCCGATGAGCGCAACCGTTGTCTCAACGAGCGTTTGGCAAGCATTCCTAGGGAGATTCGAGGACGCTAGGAGTTT
>CAMBSL010000211.1 GCA_945870455.1 Pirellula staleyi DSM 6068
AGTGATAGGCTGTTTCATCGAAATTCCAGGCACAGTCGAAGAAAAGTACGTTGCCTCGCTCGAATCCGGCCACCGAAGCACCCCTCACTTCCCCATCTCCAACACCACCCTGAACCCCAGGTAGTAGTAAGTATCCCCTGGCGGATCCCAGTTCCTAGCAGCAGACCGACACTTGATTCCCTCGACCAAGTAGCATCCGCCTCGGTGGACTCTCTCTTTGCCCACGGTTGGTCCCTTTGGGTCGGTAACATCCCTGGAGGGATAGTCGCCGTGCCAGTCCGAGCACCACTCCCACAGGTTGCCGTGCATGTCGTAGAGTCCCCGGGCGTTCGGTTTTTTCCTACCGACTGGATGAGGCGTGTTACCGTTGGCGATCAATCCCAACGCATACTGCTTGATGTTGCCTTTTGCCTCGCGAAACTTCTCTTCAGAATCGATCGGCTTTGATCCAGCGTTGTCCCCATACCAACCGGCTTGATCGAGACTGTCCTTGCTGTCGCCAGTGTTGTACGCAACTGTGGTTCCAGCACGGCAGGCATATTCCCATTCAACCTCGGTGGGTAGTCGGTACACATGTCCAGACGCTTTCTCATCGGGTATCTCGCTGAGTCGCTTGCAGAACTCGACTGCATCATCCCAGGTGACGTGATCAACGGGATGGTTGTAGCCGACGACGCCGGGTTCCATGGTCTCGACGATCCTCTTGTTCTTGAGCAGCATCTCGCCTTGAAAGACGCTCGGGTTCTTTCCCATGACGCGCAAGTACTGATCTTGGGTCACCTCGTGGATCCCCATGTAGAAGCCTTTGGGGATGGTGACCTTGTGCTGCTTCTCTGCTGGCTTGGCTCCTAGCTCACTTGGCTCGGCTCCCATCGTGAAGGATCCGGGTGGGATGTAGGTCAGCTTGAGTCCGATGTTCGTTGTCACGTGCTTGGGTGGTGGCAACGGTCGGCAACCGGAACAGCAGACTGCGGCAACCAGGAGCAAAATGAGGGATAGTTCAGAGGAGTGGCGCATTGGACGGACGAGTGGAGAAGGAGCGGCGGGCAATTGAGTGGCGATATGGAAAACGCCCCTCCCATAGTAGTTAGCTTTGAAAAAAACTCAAATTTTGATGGTTCGAGGCCAGAAAACGGAATTGGTACGAAATCTGGGTTCAGCATATCTCACTGTATTTTTCCTCGACTGAATTCATTCCGATGCACTTGCGATGAACGCACACCCAGGCCGTAACCGAATGCAAAGCCGATTTGGCTTAAAGAGCATCATGAGACCCACGAAGCGTTTTGCCATCGATTGCATCGGTTTGGCTCCTGTGTAACCCAACGATTTCATTAGTCCAACTCTTGCATCGCTCCGTAGGACTCTACGGTATCGAGCCTACCAAAACCACGTCCGAGAGAATTGTGCGACGGGATCCAGTTCTTGAACGGGAAGAAGGTTCGTAGCTATGCGAGTTCCGCGTTTCCATAGCGGTCGACAACTGCTCGACCCCCCCCTCTTGGGGCTGGGATCGCAAAAATAAACCCGCAAAATAAGCCTAAAGAGCCTGGACATGCACTCAGGCCCTCAATTTGTTTGCTACGTTGCGAACAACGAATGGTGAACGGGCACAGGTGAATCAAGTCACTCATTGAAGGAATATTCCGATGGGCAAGCAAATAGACAAGGGGAGAGTATTCGCTGGACGTCAAAGCGGCCAACGACAGAAATCGAATATCCGCAAACGGAAGTTCAGGAGGCAGTTCTTTATAGAAGTTCTCGAGAAACGCGAGCTATTGACTACATCGCCGATGTCGATGATTAACTCGTCCTTTGGATCCTCTACCGATCCAACGAGGGTGGTAGCACCGAGTTCAGTTTCGAATTTAGCGAACACGGCAACGATCATATTCTCTTCTACTGTATCGTCACCTGTGACGGTGGCTACGGGTGTTTCGTCGCCATCCGTTTCGCCGATGAATGGAATATCTTCTTCAAACGCTCCTGTTGCGAATCCTGCCTCAACGCCGTCGAGCACATCGAATTCAACGGGTGGTACTGCTCCCGTTACAGGCTCTCCCGGAGCAACGGCACCGTCTTCCGGTGGACCGACGAGCGTTTCAGGTGGTGGTTCGATAGGAAACACGGGAACCACGGGAGCAAGTACTCCGTCAACACCTTCCGTGGGTACACCGAGTTTATCGGATGCACATACGGCGTTTAACAATGCAATGAGTGCTGCGAATTTGGCCGAATCTCGGGCGGTTCTGAATAAAGATGCCGCGTTGGCGGCAGCGGCAGAGACGTTCGGTCTTGCGTCTGCGGGGCCAAAAACTGCTTTCGATGAAGCGGAAGCAGGAGCTTGGCAAACCTTTCAAGATGCAGCAAAAACTGCAACCGATACCTATTGGTTATCAGTGAATCCAGCGAAAGAAATCTTCCAAAATACAGTCAAATCAGCCAGAGAAACCTACGACCTTGCGATTCAAACAGCGGATAGCGAACTTAGATATGCCCTCGCCGCCGCAGATCGAGAGTATACAGACGATTCAGCAACCGCTGATGGGAATTACGATGCGTCTGTCGAAGAAGCCAACGTACAATACAACACAGATATAGCTACGGCGTATGCCATTTATGATACAGCAGTTGATCGTGCAGATGTAACGTACAACACCGCCGTTGCGTCTGTAGAGGGTATGTTCCATTCCACGCGCGAGCGTGCCACTGCGAGGTATGATACCACTACGGACGCAGCCTATGCCGTGTATCAAGCGGCTCTCGTAGTTCTTAACGTGGCATATAGCACGACAGTAGCTGGAGTTGCCACACTTCGGGACGTGGCAATCGCTCAGGCAAACGCAACCTATGACGCGAGCGTCGCGAGTGCGGCAGTCGTGAATAACGCTGCGGTGAGCGCTGCGAATGCAGCATTCAGTACGACCAAGGCTGCGATTGAAGCAGCACGGCAAGCGTCGATCGAATCAGCCGGAATCCGCTATGAGGCCGCAGTAGCGGCGGCACAAGCTGTTTATGCCAACGGTCCACAGGACCAAACCGCTACCGATCCTTTGAATTTGACGAACGACCCGGCTTATCAAGCAGCTATTGAATCGGCAAAAGCTACCTATCGCGCGGCGGTTGACGCAGCGACGGTGGCTTATGATGCGGCAATCGATGCAACGCAAGCCATCCTTGATTCTGCGGTAACAACTGCAAATGCCGTATATCATGCTGCCGCCGATGCGGCACAATCCGTTTTTGATGCTGCTGTGACTGCCGCCGACGCGGCATACAACGCAACGGTGAGCACATCTGCGACCGCTAAGCTCGCTGCTTTCGACGTCGCCAACGCCGCTTACAAAGTTTCTGTTGATGCTGCTCAAACCGCGTTTATCGATGCGTCTGAGGTCGCACACGAGACTCGCGAGGCCGACGAGCGTACGGCAGACTATGATTACAACTCCAAGGTGCAACGCGAGAACACAACTCGAAAGAATGCAGTGGATGCTGCACAGCAGAAGTATCTAGGAGCTGTCGAGTTGCAAAACGCGATTTACGATGCTGCGGTCCAAACGGCCTCAGACGTCTATGCTGCAACCCAGGATGTTCAGAATGGAATCTATGATGCAAAGGCGACGGAATCTCAAAACGTTCGAGATTCCAAGATCCAAGCAGCCAATTTAGTGCGTCAAACGAATATCGATCGAGCTCAGGCAACGCTGAATTCGATCGTTCAAGGTGCGAATGCGATTCGATCAAACGCCATGAACTCGGCAACGGCCATATACACCAATCGCGTCAAGGAAGCGCAAGATGATTTCGATAGAATTCAAGCGACGGAAGATACCATATTCAACAATGCCGTGAAAGCTGCACAAGATGCCGTACGACCTGCTCTCGATTCGGCTAACAATGCTCTCCTGGATGCTTCGGACGTCTATGAGCAAAAAATGAAGGTGCACATGGAACGAATGCTATCGGGCGAAAGTGGCCTCGATATGCAGGCCGCCTTGGATGCATTAAACCAAGCGAAGAAGTCGTATGCGATTGCTGAAGCCAATGCGGCTGCGAGTGTCACGAATGCTGTCGGGCCGGCGAGTGTTGCACGAACAACCGCAGTGGCGAATGCTGCAAAAAGATTGATGATTGCAAAGACGACA
The DNA here is from genome assembly GCA_945870455.1 of Pirellula staleyi DSM 6068. GTDB lineage: Bacteria > Planctomycetota > Planctomycetia > Pirellulales > Pirellulaceae > JBKCUI01. The sequence goes on from CAMBSL010000211.1 coordinate 4,146, forward strand.
GCCGAAACCGTCCGTGACTCCGCCTTTGCGGCTGCCGATCAAGTCTACGCAGACACCACCGCTCCGGCTGTGGCTGATTTCAAAGCAGCTCAGGCATCCGCCAACGCAGTATTCGCTAAAGCACAGGCGAACGAACAATCCAACTACAATCTGGACCTCGCGTCGGCCACCCAAAATTGGAGGAATGAGATGGCCGATGCCGGAGAGGTCTACGAAAATAGCGTCGCTCGAGCGGCTCAAACTTGGAGCAACAGGGAGGCAACAGCCGAGCAGACACTTAAGAATGAGATTGCAGTGGCAGATGAAATCTTAGCCGACGCGCTAGCACGTGCGCTTGAGACTCAAAAGAATGACTACGCCGTTGCCGCAGCAGTCGAGATAGCGGCGATCGCCTCCGCAGAAACAACACTTAAAAATGCCATTGCATCTGCCGAGGAAACTCTGACCAATGCTCAAGCCGCCGCCACCAAAGCTTTCGTGACTGCGGAAGCCGACGCGGCCCATAACTGGACAGTCACCGTTTCTCCAGCCTGGCAGGCGCAGCAGCAAGCACTTGCCGCAGCCAACACCGCCTGGGTGGTGATGGTTTCTGCGGCAGAGAACAGCTATGTCGCATCCGTAGGGGTTGCTGCAGTGGATTGGGTAACCATCGAAGTTACTGCATGGGCAGCGGGGATAAATTCCATAACAGCTTCAGAAGTTGCGATCACTCATGCATGGGCTATTTCCCAGGGGACTCATTGGGCGGGCATGCAAGACGCGATCGCGGCGGCCAAGGCCGCTTATATCTCAAGCGCCACTGCGGCGGAATCGGCTTCAGAGATTGCGATTCCTATTGCTGCCTCTGCCAACGCAAACCTAATTCAAGCGGCGTCGTCATCGCTATGGCTCGCCACAGCAAATGCTGCCCAAGCTTGGACCGCGACGGCGGCGAATGCATGGAGCTCCTACACCATCGCAAAATCGGCAGCATCAGGTGTTCTTGTCCATGCGGAAGTTGGGGTATGGGAATTTTATGTTCAAGTGGTCGCTGGGGCGAATACTGCTTGGGTTGCAACGGTCGCTTCTGCCCAAGAGACTCTTGACAACGCCATCGCTGAAGCGGGCGTGGTTTGGGTGGAAGCCGAAGCAAGCGCATCGTTTGACTTTAGTGAATCTGCATCGTCGGCGGCAACAGCTTGGTCGGCTAAAGAAGCTGCAGCGGAGGTAGTTTGGAAGGGTGAAATGGCGGCGGCCAATGTGAAATGGACCACCAAGGCGGCCGAGGCAGCTAAGATTCATAAGAAGGCCTACGCTCGTGCCGCTTTGAACTATGCCAACATTGTTTGGCCAGCCTGGGCTCAGTATGTCGCAAAAGAGGCTTTCGCAGCGGCAGCGTGGTCTGATACGTCTTGGCATGCCTATGCGGATTACCAAACAACCATTATGGGTGCGGGTGTAACCTACGTCAATGCGATGAGCAGCCCACGAATTCAGTACACTACGGCGGTAGCAGATGCCAATAAAACCTATGCAATCGCAATGGAAAATATTACCGTGGCAAAAGCCAATGCCAGCGCAAGTTTGGAGGTTGCCCAAGTCGCGGCAGCCGAAGCTGCGACGTTTTCAGGAGTTATGCCTAAGCCCAGGTCCAGTTGGCTCGGGACTGCATGGAACTGGATAACTTCGATAGCCCGAGGGTTGGCGATGATCATCGTTAGTGTAGGAGCTGCTTTTGTCCTGGCCGCGCTAGGAGCGAGTTTGTCACCAGTTGTTGTTTTGTGGGGAAGCATCCTAACTGTTGGCCTAGCCCTAGTGTTAGCTATAAATGCTTCAACTGCAGTGATGAATCGCGCTGCGAGCGGCCAGTCGGGCGGACAGTCGCTTGGTGGCGGGCTCGCAGATACTTTTGGCGTTTCGGGAGCATGGGAGGCATACTGGAATCAAGACATTGCCACCGGTAGGAACCTCAATTTGACCGTAGACGAGCGAGTTTCCCGGGGTGTGGACGCCGTTGCAACTGCAGTGGGTGTGGTTCTCGGTTTCAAAGCAATGAAGGTGGGTGCTGGCTACGGCAAGTACGTCAACTGCTTTGTCGAGGGTACTGATGTTGTGATGGCCGAATTCGATTCGCAAGCTGCGGGAAGCCAAATTGCTACCGCGAGTCCTTATAGTGAATCGGACGATTTCTCTGGAATAGCCCAAAGCAAGTACGAGGTTGTTGCCGGTACATGCCTACTAGTCGGTATTGTGGGAGCAGGCTTATCAGAAGTCAATTCTCGAAGGAAACGAAATGCTGCTCGCCGTTTACGCAGAGTGGATGCACTCTTTGCAATTGAGGAATGGGATGACCTTGAGATCCCTAGGTCTGCTTACGGATCGTTCCTCGACGATGCGAACCATGATAGGGATGACGCGATCGGTACGGACCTCTACCGCTTCCATGACGAAAGCAATTTCATGCACTACGCAGCCTAGGATGCGTTGGAGCTTGGCTGTTATCTTCAAAAAAAATCTTCAAAAATCAGGATACAATCATGTCTATGCAAAAACATCGCGGATCGCTTGTTTGGTTAATCGCTTGGCTATCGCTCGGTAGTGCCGTTTGGCTTGCGTCGCCTCGGAGTGCTCAAAACCATGCAAAGGCCAACGCTCCGAGCCTGTCGGCCATCAGTGGCAAAAAGCTAAGCCAAGACGATCGGCTGTCCAGTAGCGGCAATCGCTTAAAGTCGATCGAGCAAGTCGAGGTCGGTCAGCGTGTTGCTACCGGGATAAGCCAAGAGATTCGAGATCTCGCGATCGGTGATCCTTTGGCGGTTCCCCAGTGGGATCGGCTCGATCACCAGATCGACTCGCAAACTTGGCGAAAATTGACTCTCGTCATGCACACCCCCCAAGGGGATCGCTTCGACATCACTCTTTTGAGGCCGATCGGGTGGTTGGAGTCATGCAACGCACGGGTTGGCTCGTCGATTCACCTAGTTGTTTCTGAGCAAGGTTTAGACGGATTGGCCGATGTCCATGCCATCGAGCCATGTCCCAGTATTTCCTCAGGGGTTGGCCGAGTCGTCACTGGGACCTTCACGCACGTCCGAGGCGGGATCCTGCGGATCAGGCTATTCGGGCTTGCAGAGCCCCTGGGGGTGACTTCGAATCACTCGATCTATTCTGCCGACCGCTTGGACTTTGTGCCAGCCGGAGAGCTTCGCGTTGGGGAAACGCTTCGAAATCTCGATGGCGACGTTCGGATCGAGTCGATCGAGCAGCTTGGTAGCGAAGAACGGGTCTACAACCTCGAGATCCACGGCGAACACGTCTTTAGCGTTGCGTCTAGCGGTGTGCTGGTGCATAATAGTTCGGGCGTGGAAGGCACAGTTAGCGCAGTACCACAGGGCCATTCTCGGGTTTATCGAGCCGTCAGCGAGGCAGAATATCAAGATATACTTAAGTCCGGTGCGTTGAGACCCGGAGGTAATTCGCTTGAGGGCAAATGGTTCGCGGATACAGTATCTGGCGTCCATAAGCATGGAGATGCTCTTCACGGTGCAGGAAAGTATCGCGTAATCGAAGTGGACGTTCCTGATTCTGTATTGGGCAAGCTTCCGATCAACATTCGCTTACATAACTTGGATGGACGTGGCCCTGCATCGTATGTTGGTTTCGACGATTTAAATGGGCTGTTGCCTCGCATTCTTGGAGGCAACTAATGTGAAGGAAGCAAAACTACATTGGTTTCGACGCGATGAGGGTGGTCGCGTCACGTTACCCGTTTGCGAAGGCGAGCCACCGTACGCTACCGTCGTGCGATTTAAGGATTCTATTGAGCCGTGGCCGCAAAACGTCGTATGGTCGCTGGTTGTCGAAAAAATTGGAGTGCTCGAGAATGAGTACGACTGGGTTGTACGAGTTCGCTATCTATTCCCAGAGGCGCCGTCCGCAGAATTGAAATCGGGACGTGAATTTGAGTTAATGGAAGGTGGAAGGCTTGTCGCAGAGGGTGTCCTTCTTTGAACCGCTGGACAGGGAACGTGACCGTAGCAGAAACGCTTCAAGTCCGGAGGTAACCCCGGTAGATGTTCCAAAGTTGGACACTCGAAGCGTGTTGATGCGTTGCCTTGTCGTAGATGCTGAAACAGAAGAGGAACGAAGCGGTGCCGCCAGAATGTCTTAGCAAGATGCGTCAAGGAAGTTTGTAGTTGGAACACTAATTCGGTTAAAAGTCTTCCCGGTTGGAATCGCCAGGGACGACGGCGCAAGTCAGCAAGGAATGACCTGAGATGCTTGACTAGAACATCAAGCTAAAAACGGGCCCGATGGTAACAGCCGCGAGTCGTCACGGGGACCTTCACGCACGTCCGAGGCGGGATCCTACGGATCAGGTTAGCGGGGCTTGCAGAGCCCCTGGGGGTGACTTCGAATCACTCGATCTATTCTGCCGACCGCTTGGACTTTGTGCCAGCCGGAGAACTTCGCGTTGGGGAAACACTACGTAATCTCGATGGCGTCGTTCGGATCGAGTCGATCGAGCAGCTTGGTAGCGAGGAACGGGTCTACAACCTTGAGATCCACGGCGAACACGTCTTTCGCGTTGCGTCTAGCGGTTTGCTGGTGCATAATAGCTCGGGGGCGGAAGGTACAGTTAGTACAGGGACGACGCGAACTCCAATAAAGCTTGCGGAAGCTGGTGAGGACCTTTTCGTCGGTGGTTACGCCCAAGTAAGACGGGCGAATATCAAATCTGGGCTCAATGCAACTCACACACCGCATCATTCCGTACAAGACGCAGTGAGTGGCACGAGCCATTCGACGGGTGTTTCGATCAATTTGCTAAAGGACCTTCATGCCCTTACGCGTACGTTCCGCAAACCAGTTGAAGAGGGACTTAGTCTTCGACAACACCTATCTAAGGACGTCTGGGATGTTAAGAACATCTTGACGAATGCGAACCATGATCGAAGTGTAATCAACGCTCAACTAAAAGAACTGATTCGACAGAACAAACCTTTAGGAGGATTTACGAAGTGAATGAAACAGATGTAATTGAGTTCCTCAGTCGTAATCAACCGCTACCCGATGATGAGGATCTATCGGAAGAGTTGATTGGCCAGTACGACGACGCTAGAAAATTTCTTATCGATCATCCAAGCGACGAAGGCGTACGATTGATTCTGAATTCGTTCGGAATCGGGAATGGCTGGGGCGTATACCAGTTGGTAGAAGATGCGGTCGCGGTTGTTTCGCCAGAGGTTGCAGCCAAGCACCTTGCAAACGCTCTTCGAAGCCCATTAGAAGGCGTGAAGTATTGGAGTGCGCAAATCTCAGCAAACTACGATGATGAGCAACTCATTGAGCCCTTGCAGGCGCTACTGCACGATCTATCGGAAGACGTTCGAATGGCGGCTCTCATTTCGATCGAGAAGTACATGAGTGACGAATTGAAAGCGATGTTGCAAAAGATGTTGGCGAAAGAAACTAGTGATGAAATCCGAGCAACGATTAAGGACATCTTAGTTGGAGCGACTTAACAGACTGAAACCGCCGGACAGTGAACGTGACCGAAGCCAGATGGTGGCAATCCGGCGGAACCTTCGAGAACGTTTGCGATAGCCCAGGACTGGCGGACACCGGCGGTGAGCTTTAAACTTAAGTCGATAGAAGTCCAAACTCAACCAGTGACAAGAAACACCGTCGGACCTTCGATCAAGAATTCATCGATGGCGAAGTCAAGGAGGTCTCCCGCAAAGTCTTCAGCTTAGCTGCCCGAGATAGTGTATTCTTTTGGCGCAGAGGCCCGAAGGGCTGACACAACCACAGCATGCTGAAATGTTGTTTCGGACTTCGCCAAGGAAATCCTCCACCGTCTGGCGACAGGTGGCTAGTGCTGTCCGATAGGGGTAGGGAAGTCCGGTTGAGCCGGACTCCCCTCCCTCCGAACCGTACGGGCGGTTTTCCCGCATACGGCTCTCCGGTCAGTAGTGTCCCTGATGGGATTGTCCGGAACGATTGTGGGCCTCCCGCAGACTAAAGAGACCCGCTTTCGCAAAGTAATCATTTGGCCAACGTTCTTGACGTGGGGAACGCATACCTTGTCAATCAACGTATGCCATTTGCCTCCTCTCACTTTGTTTTCCAAGAGTGTCGACAACATTCGATCGGTCCAGACAACATGCTGAGCCCACGCGGATATCTCCGGTGTCTCTCCA
>CAMBSL010000212.1 GCA_945870455.1 Pirellula staleyi DSM 6068
ACCGATAAGAAGTCTCGCTATCGGCCGCCCAATCCTGACAAAAAACCATTGAAGGATCCAGACGTCAGGAAAATAAATGCTCCAGAACGAAAAAGACTTCGCGAACTTGACATGAAAATCGCAGCCTAAAATGCGAAACAGCGTTGCCCAACGGGGCGAACGAACGCGTCAATCATGTTGCCCCGTCGGGGCAAGCGTGCATTAGGGCATTGCATACCCAGGGCGTTGCCCTGGGCTATCACAGTTTGTGCCGTTGGCACATAGGCCAAAACAACGATACGCCAATCGCAATGACCCAATTCACAAAAATCCAATCCAATACGTGGCAAACGGACGCAAACCAACCCTTGGACACCGCCACACCGCACGGCGAATTGGACCATGCCCCATCGCACGACGAATTGGACAATGACCCACCGCACGACGAACAAACACGCAAAGACCAAACGCGCGACGATCCAACGTTCAAATCCCCGACGCAACGCGCCCCAATACGCAATGCGCGAACGCGCAACGCCCCAATACACAATGCGCGAACGCGCAATGCCCCAATACACATGCCCCAATACACAATGCGCGAACGCGCAATGCCCCAACGGGGCAAACGGTGATAGCCCAGGGCAACGCCCTGGGTACGAACGTCCCACCGGCGGACTCGAAGACGCTCCCCAGGGTAAACGCAAGAACCCTGTCAAGCGACTGGGAAATCAAACCTGGCTAGTCGGGGTTATGGAACTTATGCGCCAGCCACCCGCTGATGAACAGCGCAAAATCGCTCAAGCGGCGGAGAAACTCGAACTTAAGGAAGACGAACTCAGTTGGCTGCGATGGCAAACTGACAGCAAAATCGCAAAGGAATGTTGCGCGGGTGACCAGTTGATTCAAATTTGGAAACGGGCGGGAGCAAAGCGACTGATTGTCTGTCCCAGAGTGCCGGTGCTCTTGAAGCAAAAGTCTGCAAAGTGGACGCGGTTCTACCTCGGGGAACCTTCGCCAAGGTTTCCAGAGCTTTCCTGGGGTAGATTCAACTAGCTTCTCAACGATCTGGATTATCCTAGGAGAGTTGGACCCGGAATCGTCCAACTCGTTGAACCGGACATGTCTGAGGCAATCGTTAAGGCATGGAAATCCGCAGCTAAATCATAGTGAAAATCCATGAGTAACTTTGAATTCTTAACCACCGAATGGAAGGACGTCTTCGCAGCGGCCAGCAAAGCTGAGTCGACGGCGATCGCTGATCCACGCACTTCCTGCTTCTATGCTCGGCGAGCTTTGGAATTGGCCGTGGCTTGGGCGTACAAGTTCGACCGCGTCCTGAAACTCCCTTACCAAGACAACATTTCAGCACTGATCCACGAACCGACATTCAAGCAAACGGCGGGCGAGGCGGTCTTCAGCAAGGCCAAGGTGATCGTCACGCTGGGCAATCGAGCGGTTCACTCCAATCGAGACATCCCGAAATCGGATGCAGTGCAAGCGGTAAAGGAACTGTTCCACTTCTGCTATTGGTTCGTTCGCCTGCACGCTCGGGGCAAAAAGCCGGATGCCCTGTTGGCTTTTGACGAATCCGCTCTACCAACAACCACGATCCCAACTCAAACGCTCAATCAACTCCAGCGGCTGGAAACACAGCTCGCCGACAAAGACGAAAAGCTATCGATTGTTCTTGCCGATAAAGAGAACCTCGACGCTGAAATCACGCGACTTCGAAAGGAAGTTGCGGATGCAAAGTTGGTATCGGAAAACGTACCGGACAATCACAATTACAACGAAGCGGAAACTCGCGATTACTTCATCGACTTGCTGCTGAAAGAAGCCGGTTGGCCGCTGGATCAAAATCGCGATCGCGAATTCCCAGTCACCGGGATGCCGAACAATAATGGCGAAGGCTTCGTCGATTATGTTCTTTGGGGCGACGATGGTAAACCGCTGGGACTGATCGAAGCCAAACGAACCAAACGCAGTCCCCAAGAAGGCGAACACCAAGCGAAGCTATACGCGGATTGCCTGCAAGCTATGTTTGGGCAGCGTCCGGTGATCTTCTATTCCAACGGATACGAACATTGGATTTGGGACGATCGAAATTATCCGCCCCGACAAGTACAAGGCTTCTACAAGAAAGCCGAGTTGGAACTGCTAATCCAGCGCCGTACCACTCGGCGATCGTTGCAAGACGCATCCATCAACGACACCATTGTCGAGCGGTTTTATCAAACACGAGCCATTCGCAAGATTGGCGAGTCGTTCGAGAAGGATCACGAGCGGAAGTCACTATTCAGACGGAAGTTTGGCGGCAGGATGTCACCGTTCCGATGCTGGAAGTCATCCGCCGCCGTCTTCGTGATTTGGTGCAATTCATCGAGAAGAAGGAACGCAAACCGATCTATACGAACTTCGAAGACGAAATGGGCGACGAGTCCAACATTGAGCTATCCGAATTTGTGGGCCAGGACACCTTTGAACGTTTCCGTGACAAAGCGAGAGCATTCTTGCGGAAGCATTTGGACATAGACGCTGTGCGCAAGCTTCACACCAACGAACCGCTATCGACGGGCGACCTTGTTGATCTGGAACGAGTTCTTACCGACAACAAAATCGGCAAATCAGAGTACATCGACCAAGCCAAGCAAGAGAACGAGAGCTTTGGTATCTTTGTCCGTACTCTCGTCGGCCTCAACCGTGAAGTTGCGAAGGGACTGTTCAACGATTTCTTAATTGGCACCAATTACAACTCGAATCAAATCGAGTTCGTTAACTTGATCATAAACCAGTTGGTTGAGCATGGGATAGTCGAGGTTTCCCTGCTTTATGAATCGCCATTTACGGACATAGCTCCGCGTGGACCGGAGGCAATCTTCACTGCCGACCAGATCCAACGGATCATTCGACTGCTCGACGACATCAAATCAGCCGCTATGGCAGCATAGACCAACAATAGTTGCTGGGCTCGCCGATTCCAAAGGCTCACACTAAATCCAACCAAATTGTTAAAGATCAAAACTGCACCACGATCAACGTTACCACGCACGCATTTGCTTCTCGATCTGATCTCGTTCAAGGAACTTGTGCGCAGCGCTCAGTCCAAAGATTGAGGTCCGTTCGCGAGCTTTCGTGCCGCGCTTTCGCTATAATCGATTCCGTCCTAGCAATGAGTATTTGTCGGTTGCGTTGGTTCCACGATCTAACAGGCTGCGATTGATCATGATATTGAATGTCCGTGCTTTGGTAGCGAGTCTTTCTCTCTGCTTCATTCTGTTGGCCTCTCGAAGTTCGCTAAGTCTCGCTCAAGGAAATAAGCTTCCTTTGGTCAGCGATGTTGCAGCCCAGCCCGTCTCTGTTCACGCGAAGCAAATGATCGAAGCCCTCGATTTTACCGGTGCGCCGCTCCAGCCAGCAGAACGGCTCGCTCTCGAAGAAGCCTTGACATTAGATGACAACGCGAAACTCGTCGCAGGCGTTCAAGCGGTGTTGGACAAACTATGTCTGTTGTCGGTCAACATCAATCCGGAATCCAGAGTCAAAGTAGCTCCCGGACATGCCAAACCAACTTTGGTCGAGCAGGGTTGGTCCCAGTTCCTTGTGAAAGTTCACAACGAGGCAGGCGTAACATCCGAGTTAAAGGTTTCAAGTCCCCAGGCCGGAGACGTCTATCGAAATCAATACCCCGAGCCAAAAAACAAGATCAGCCAAGCAGAGATTCGCGACCGCTGGTGCGAGGTCAAGATGTTCAACGGTCGGCCGTTGCGAGAATCTCTATCAGGTTTGGAACTCGAGTATCGTATCATCCAGATCTATAGCCGCGACAACGGCAAACGAGCTGCAAACATCTCCTTTGACGTGGGCCAAGGGACTCAAGATGTTGGTTTCCGTTCCGAGACCAGTATCGTCTTCAATGCGGCTGCGTCTGTTGAAGTGGCATTTGAGATTAGGGATGAGGATGGACAACCCGCGACGGCCGGTTTGACCATCCGCGATAAGCTCTCCAACGTTTATCCCTCGCAGTCCAAACGCCTTGCGCCCGATTTCTTTTTCCACCCTCAGGTCTATCGTCAGAGTGGCGAAACGGTGTTGCTGCCAGCCGGTGAATACACTCTGGAATACTCGCGTGGTCCGGAATACCTAGTCGGTCGGTCCACTTTTCAAGTTGGGGATAAACCCAGCACCGTCCGTATCGATTTGAAACGCTGGGTTGACCCGGCTAAGTTGTCATGGTGGTCAGGCGATCATCACATTCATGCGGCCGGATGCGCGCATTACACGAACCCCAGCGAGGGTGTGCATGCATCGGACATGCTCAGACAGATTCTAGGCGAGGACTTAAAGGTAGGCTGCAATCTCACCTGGGGCCCCTGTTTCGATTATCAGAAGCAGTTCTTTTCGGGCAAGGACGACGCCGTCTCCACCTACCCGTATTTGTTGCGCTATGATATTGAGGTATCAGGTTTCGGCTCGCATCAATCGGGACACTTATGCCTTTTGCGTTTGAAAGATCAGATGTATCCGGGTGGCGAATCCAAGCACCATTGGCCAACTCTTGGCCTCAATACCCTTCGATGGGCCAAGAAGCAGGGGGCGGTTTGCGGTCCAGCACATAGCGGCAACGGACTCGATGTTCGCAACCAGGAACTTCCGAATTACGTCATCCCTCCCTACAACGGCATTGGCGCCAACGAGTTTATTGTGGACATCACCCATAGGGTCGAAGGGCCAGATGGCAAGTTGACGCCAGCAGTTGACTTCATTTCGACGGTCGACACGAATTACTTCTCGGAGTTGAACATGTGGTATCACTCGCTCAACGTCGGCTATCGGGTCCGTGCGAGCGGCGAAACCGATTTCCCATGCATCACGGGCGAACGCGTGGGGCTGGGGCGATCGTATGTGAAACTCTTAGGCAAACTCGACTATGACGCTTGGTGCGAGGGGATCCGGCAGGGCCGCAACTACGTGTCCGATGGCCGTAGTCACATCATGGAATTCCAAGTCAACGAGCTCGGTGTTGGCGAAAACGGCAGCGAACTTCGACTCACGGACTCCGGAGCGGTAAATGCGAGTGCTAAAATTTCGGCCTTTCTACCAGAAACTCCGGGCAGTACCGCCGATCGCCGCGGGCTTGGATCTTGGAATCTCGAACGCTCACGCATTCCGAACTCTCGCAATGTGAAAGTCGAATTGATCGTCAACGCCAAACCCGTTGCCTCCAAGGAGATTACTGCTGATGGAACAACTCAAGACCTAGTGTTCGACGACGTCAAGATCGATCGCAGCAGTTGGGTAGCTCTTCGTATCGCGTTCTCATCGCACACCAACCCGGTCTTCGTCTTGGTCAAGGACCAACCGATTCGCGCCAGCCGACGCAGTGCACAGTGGTGCCTTGATGGTGTCGAACAGTGTTGGAAATCAAAGGAGCGAACTTACAAGGCGGACGAGATGGAGGATGCGCGTTCCGCCTATGATCATGCTCGGACGGCCTATCGTCAGTTGCTGGCGGAATCGGAAGTGGATTGACGATTGGCATGAATCAATGCCGTTGGTTTACACCAGGGGATCGTTACCTTCACGCTAGTTCAGGATGTCCTTGATAACTTCTCCGCCTACATCGGTCAGGCGAAAGTCGCGACCGTTGAAACGATGAGTGAGTTGCGTATGGTCCAGCCCCAGCATGTGCAGTAGCGTGGCATGCAAATCATTGACGTGTACTTTGTTTTCGACCGCCTTATATCCAAACGGATCGGTCGCCCCGTAATGGAATCCACCCTTGACACCTGCACCTGCCATCCAGATCGTAAAGCCGTTCGGATTGTGATCGCGTCCCTTTGCCCCCTGCGAATCCGAGGTGCGTCCAAACTCGCCGCCCCATATGACCAGTGTCGTATCGAGCAACCCGCGTGATTGGAGATCGGTGAGCAAGGCTGCAGCCGGTTGGTCGGTATGCATTGCACAAGATCGGTGGTTGGTCTGTAGATCACTGTGGCAATCCCAAGGTACGTCGTTCACGCTACCATCGCCGCCTACGCCTTTGCCGGCAAAAATCTGAACGAAGCGAACACCGCGTTCCACTAATCGCCGCGACAAAAGACACTGCCGAGCAAACGTCGCGCATTCGGGTTTGTCCATGCCATAAAGTTGATGAGTGGCTGCGGTTTCTAGCGAAAGATCAAGTGCTTCCGGTGCCGCCATCTGCATTCTGTATGCGAGTTCATACGAGTTGATTCGCGCCGCTAGGTCGGCTTGTGTGGGCCGATCGACGGCATGCTCCTGATTGAGTTGGCGAATCAAATCCAACTGCGATCGTTGTTGTCCATCACTGCGTTTGATATCTCGCATGAGATTGTCGATCGTTTCTTTGCGACGCGCGTCGAGTGCCATTGCCTGATAGGTTTTCGGGAGAAATCCCGCGGACCAAATTTGGTCGTCGCCTCGTGGCCGAGTATCGTGAAGAACCACATAGGACGGTAGGTTTTGATTTTGAGATCCAAGACCGTACGTCATCCATGCGCCGAGGGCTGGCAGTCCAGGACGATTGGTACCACACATTAACTCAATGGACGCCGGAGCATGATTGTTCTGTTTCAGGTACATCGAGTGCAGGAAGCACATCCGATCGACGTGTTGAGAGAGGTAGGGAAACAGATCCGAGGCCCACGAGCCTGACTCGCCATGCTGGGCCCACTCGAATGGCGACTTGAGGCATTTGCCGCTCGTGGTGAAGAAGCCGGTTTTCGGATCGGCACCCGAAAGTTCTTGGCCATCGCGCTTTTGCAACTCGGGTTTGTAGTCCCAGGTATCCACCTGCGATGGACCACCCGTCATGAACAACCAGATGATCGATTTCACTTTGCCTGGAAAATGCGGTTCTTTGAGTGCCAACGGGTCGGACGAAGTGTTTGCTTCCGATTCCGAGTTCAGCATGCTGGCCAGAGCAAGTGAACCAAAGCCCAGTCCCGCTTCTTGAAAGAAGCGGCGACGAGCTGACAAAGTGATTTCGGCTGCAGAGTCATAGTTAAACATCAGTATTTCCGTATCTATTTTGTTTCGAGTGTTCGGGATTGAGACCCCAGATAGCGAACATCAAGGTCAATCGATGTACACAAATTCGTTCAAGCAAAGTAAAACGTGGCAAAATTCGACCAATCCGTCTTTCGTCGATTTCGCAACCTCAGAGCCATCAGCCGTCCGCTGTTGTTGAATGAACGCAAGCATTCGACTTCTCTCCGTAGCTGTGGGGGCTCGGCCCAAAGCGATTTCATAACCCTTATCAATGGAGGTTTCCAGCGGTGCATCCGGAGCTGGCCCCATACGATCAAACAACTTCTCCGCTTGCTGTCGTACGAAAGGCGAATTCATCATTACCAGCGATTGCGTCGGGACAGTGGTGACACTTCTCGCACCGATGCTTTGCGTTGGTTCAGGCGCATCGAACATGGTCATCATCGGCAACAGTTCGCTTCGCTTGACTCGTAGGTAGACACTGCGACGAACGCTATTTTCCAAAACACTTGGTCCAAACATGGTTGTGTCGAGATTGCCACCGGCAGCTAGCAGCGCGTCACGGATCGATTCGCTTTCAAGTCGCTGAGGCTGGTAGTGCCAAAGGAATTTATTGGTTGGGTCGATCGCAAAATTCTCCGGAGTTATCTCATGCGACTGTTGGTAGGTATCCGTCAGCATGATCATGCGGTGAAGCGGCTTGAGCTTCCATTCTGCTCGCACCAACGTATTGGCCAGAAACTCAAGCAGTTCGGGATGCGTTGGAGGGTCGCCTTGAGCGCCGAAGTCATTAGGCGTGCCGACGATCCCCTTGCCAAAATGATGTTGCCAAAGACGATTGACAATAACACGAGCGACCAGCGTCCCTGCCCCACGCTCGACATCGGTCATCCAGTTTGCAAGTGCGGTTCGCGGATCGGAGGGTATTGCAGCAATCGGTACTGCGGCAATGGGTGTTGCATTATCAGGTGTTGCATTATCAGGTGTTGCATTATCAGGTGTTGCATTATCAGGCGCCAGACCAACAGACGCAGCCGCAGCCGACTGGCTGCCAACGAGCGATTGCAAAGCGGTTGGTTTCGAAGGCTCATTGGTTCGAGATAGAACCTGCAAAAAGCCTGGCTCGGCCTTTCCTTGTTTGTTGTTGACTTCGCCACGTCGCAAAAAATAGACATCCTCTCCACCCGCAATGGTCGTGTAAACTTCGGATACCTTGGGTCGAGGAGTATTCGCGGAGTGATCACGCACTGCGTGGAAGTAGCGAGCATTCACAGGATCGAACGGAGCAAACCAGCGAGCGAGCGGTTCTCGCAACGAATCAGGTATTGGGTCTGGGAGTTTTTGGCCATTGGCCGCCACGATGGCGCGGAGCTCAGCGACGTGCTGCATCGACACATCACCAGCCCAAGTAGCCGGATTGGCTTCGACGCTGATCGCCATCCGCAAACGCCCGATGCCAGCGTCGCGGAATTTCAACTCAATCAACAATTCGGTTCCGCTAGGAAATCCCACGATCGGTGTCTCGAATTCCAAGATCGCGGCGTTATCCTTTTTAGCCGTCGTCTTCACAACCCAGGCCGTTGCGGGTTTATCGTCGAGTGCATGGGCAAGCGGTTGATCCTTGTCTTCACTGGCCGCAAAGACCGGTTTTAGTTTTACGACCTGAGGTGCTTCTTTGGACTGCTTGTCAATGGGATTGGCCGTGAGACTGATTTCCATCAATTGAAAACCGCCATCTCCCTCCAAGCCTGGACCTTGCTGGGGTAATGACTTGTCCGTGAAGGCATCCAATCGAAGAGCATTTAAGTTTTTCTGATGCGTCTGAAATGTCAGCCGATAAGTCTCTTGTCCCGCAACCTTGCGTTTTTTTCCTCGCTGCTGAACCACGGTTCCGGGGTTCACCATACCGTCGTGAGCAATGATGCCGTTTGGTAACTGTTTCAAGTACGACCGCTCAGCCTCCATCGCGACCGGTTCAAGCGATTGCCAACGCGCGGGTTCAGGTTGTTTGCTAAGCTCTTTTTTCCGCCAAGAGGCAAAATGCGATGGAAGTTCGTTGGTCGCAAACGTGTGAAGGGCAGCCACAAGCGGTTCGTGTTCAAGTCGATGTTGTTCTATTGCGCGTTCGGTTGCGGCTGGATCAATATCCAAATTTCGTGCGCCATGAACCGTGCGAGCTAACGATGCAGCCAACGCGTAATAATCTTCGTGCGGAATCGGATCATACTTGTGCGAGTGACATCGCACGCAACCAAGCGTGAGACCCATCATTGAGCCACCGATCGTCATCATCATGTCATCCAATTGATCGTAGCGAATTCCTTCGACGGTCTTCGCGGTGATTTGTCCAGGATATGGACCTGCAACTAGAAAACCGGTGGCTGACGCGGCCTGGATGTCATCGGGCGCGAGCAGATCGCCCGCGAGTTGCGACCGCACAAATTCGTCATAAGGCATATCTTGATTGAGGGCTCGAATCACCCAGTCGCGATAATGATAGGCACCGGGGCGAAAGCCGTCGAACTCGTAACCACCGCTCTCAGCAAAGCGAGCCGCGTCAAGCCAATGTCGGGCCCAACGCTCACCGTAGGCGGAACTAGCCAACAAGGTGTCGATTACTTTCTCGTACGCTTGGGGGGACGCGTCACCGACAAACGCAGCAACTTGTTCGGGTGTTGGTGGCAATCCGATCAAATCAAAATAGGCGCGACGAATCAGTTTCTCTTTGCTCGTTGCATGATTGGTTTTCAGTCCGTGAGCGTGTTGAGCTTGCCAAAGGAAACCATCGATTGGTTTTTCGGCGTTGGGCGAAGCAACCTCTCGCAAAGGCTGAAAGGCCCACCACGTCTTTCCTTCTTCGATATTAATCTGTCGTTTGGGCGCCAAGTTCGAGTCTCCCACGCGCGGATCGGGGGCTCCCATTTCGATCCACTTTGCGAAGTTAGCGATGACATCATCGGGCAGTTTGCCGGCGGGCGGCATCTCGATG
The DNA here is from genome assembly GCA_945870455.1 of Pirellula staleyi DSM 6068. Taxonomy (GTDB): domain Bacteria; phylum Planctomycetota; class Planctomycetia; order Pirellulales; family Pirellulaceae; genus JBKCUI01. The sequence goes on from CAMBSL010000212.1 coordinate 9,980, forward strand.
CCGTCGTACATCAGTGCCTTGATAAGCAGACTCTCGGCCGACTTGCCTTTGACTATAACCGCGCCCGATTCACCGCCGGTGGAGATTGCATGTGCCGAGTCCAATAGCAACGCTCCTTGTAGCTTCTTGGAATCACGGGCTCCCACCGAGTGGCAGCTATAGCAATGTTCAACCAGAACTGGCCGAATTTTTTGCTCAAAGAAATCAAACTCCGAGCTATCC
>CAMBSL010000213.1 GCA_945870455.1 Pirellula staleyi DSM 6068
CACCTCAGCGATCATCCGCATCATATGCGGAATGTCACCCGAGCTGTCTTTGATTCCGACCACCCGTGGACACTCAAGAGCTAGTCGCTTGACCGTCGGCACATCGATAGGGGACGCAAACATCGGAATATTGTAAAGCGTTACGTCAATCGAGACGCGATCCGCGATTTCCTTGAAGTACGCGTAGACGCCGTCTGGAGCCAATCGATAGTAAAACGGAGCAACAATAGCGACTGCCCGCACTCCCAATGCTCCGTACGTATCGCAAGCACGAATCGTTTCTTCGATATTGGCTTCGGCGGCACCTGCCAAAATCGGAACTCTACCTCGGGTTTGATCCACGACGACTTCAATCACCCGTTTGCGTTCTTCCGCAGTGAATCGAACGAATTCACCGGTACTACCGTTGGGATACAGTCCGTGAACGCCATGCTCGATTAGCCAATCGATATAGGCACGCAGCGTTTCTTCGTCCAATTGGCCGCGCGCGTTGATTGGGGTGATGTTTGGGGTAAAAATGCCGGCTAAAGGTTGTTTGCTCATAGCACAACCATATCACATAGTACAGGTGTCTGGCAATCTACAGAAAGTTTTGTCATGATTTGAACCTGTTCAACGGACCTTTTTTTCTGAATTTATCGCCCACGGTTCCCAAAATCTGGTTTCACCGGGTGAGAGCGTGCCACCCATTTCAATCGTACTGTCGAAATATTTCGAACGGTCACGACCGAAGGGGAAGTACCAAAACTAATTTAGGTTTTAGATGCAATCCACGTTCGTTTTTGCGTTCCGCTCGATCGCACCGTTTTTGGTGCTGTGTTACTTGCTAGGGATGTTGGCGGTCCCGTGCTTGCCAATGACAGATGCGATGGAGCAGCCGATCGCCGTGTCGAGACTGGAGTTTTGGCTCATCCATGTTTCAGTTCCATCCGCGATTTGGTGGCGTTGGACGGATGGATTTCAACCGATTTTTTTCACCGATCGGCTACCCGTTTTCGTGTTGGCATCCGCTTGGGTGATCGCATGCTGGATACTCGGGAGACTGACCCTGCGTTGCGATCCAATCAACACCAGTCTTTCCGCCAAGAAACGGAACTGTCTTGCATTGTTCATCGGGCATTCGTGGCTCGCCTTGATTGTTTTCTTGCACGGGACTTTCATAGGCCCCCAAGCAACATTGTCTTTGCTGCTGTTTATATCCATCGTGTCTGCATCACTTTGGTGCGTAGGAAACATCCTAAGTGCGGCGTCGAATCTCGATCCCAGCCTCAAGACACCGCAGACTCAGAAATCCGCGGGTGTGCCCGACACTTCATTCGAGACGTCGATCCGTCGCCGCATGATAGGAGTCTTGTTCTTGGCGATCGCATGGCTTTCCGTGGTTCAAGTCTATGGAGCAACCGTGCCAACGAGCGATCAAGAATTACGAGATAGTAATTGGTGGCTTGTCAACCATGCCTTGCAGGACGGTCAGTTGCGCTATCGTCATGACAACCTCGAATCCAACGAGCCGGCCGGCTGGACGATGCCGAGTTTGGCTTGCGTGAGCATTCTGGATTCTTGGTTTGCAGGTGCAAGCGAATCGAATGAAAATTGGAAGGAACGAAGGCTAGAACGAATAGGACGACTGCGTTTAGGGGTTGTGTCAGGCAAACTCATTCAAGCGATCCTGTGCGTGGCAGCTATATTCTTGCTTGGAGTGCATTTGAGTGAACGATGGGGAGTCCTGCCGAGCCTGTTTGTGACTTTTTTGTTGATCGCAACTCCTGGAATCGCAGAATTAACTCGTTTTGGCAGAACCGAATGTTTAGCGGGCGCTTGGGCAATCGCGATGCTTTGTATTTGGCAGACCATTCGGTTAGAGTCAAGACACGGCCGCCCGCTTGGTATCGCATGGTGGATGTTGTTTGCGGGGGCATGTTGCTCGGGCTATGGCACAGCGCTTTTGATAGGCCTGCCTGCGATTGGACTAGCCGCTTGGAATCGATTCGCATGGCGAACGCATACGGAACAATTCGCCCAACCGAATGGGGAGGCGATGCCGATACCGTTGCTCGCCCTCCGATCCTTGTTTGTTGTGGCCATTCTCGCTGCGGGCACATACTTCATTCGCAACGGTCTGGCTGTTCGCGACCCGATTGCCCCTTGGTCAACAATAGTATCGCAACAGATCGGACGAAGTCCGCCGACAGAATTTGGAAGAAACTGGAGCAACGCACATCGGGTTCGCTCGGAAACGATCCTCGAAGCATCGAGTGAGAACAACATCCCTCACGAACAATTGGACTTGAAATCCCCCTATCGAATCGCGAATCTTTGGGATGGCTTGTCTCGACTGCTGTGGCATTCCAATGTTCATGGTTTGATGCTCGTACCCTTCGCAGTCCTGGGGCTGACCGTCAGCCTAGCCATACCGTCCTATCGAATATTCGGCCTTTCCATGGTTGGGTATGCGTTTTGGGTCTGTTTGTGGTGGTGGTTCTCGCCACGCTTTGATCGCGACTGGGCAGGCGCGTTGTTTCTGCTTGGGTGGCCGGCAGTTTCAGGTGTAAATTGGATGATGAATCAAACGAATCGGTTTTGGCTTGCATTGTTGGTAACGATCGGAATCAGTTGGTCGGTGGTGGTCATCCCTATTTGGCCAACGAGCGACAGCCGATTGTTGGTTTCGATGGACTCGATTCAAAGCCCCAAATCCGCCGATTCCGTTGAATCGATTCCAACCGATTACGTCGCCGTGTTAAATCGAATGCTCCTAAATGACCATCACTTGAATCGACGATCAAGGTTGTTGCTGGTCGGCGACAATGATGACTTCGACCTACTTTGCCCATGCATCACCAACGGCCCATTCGATCGATCCGTATTGGACGGATTTGTCGACGTGGGTCCGAAGGATCGGTTAGCCGCATTGCGATTAAAAGGGATCACCCATGTTGTCATTGTGTGGTCGGGTATCCGTGAGCGAGAAAGAGAATTTCTCGTAAAATCCGAAATCAAGATCCGAAACCTGACCAACGAAATGCTATCAAGCTCTCATTTGCAAGCGATTCCATGGGACATCAACTCTTCGCAAGCCGAGTTATTTAGGGTAAATGCAAAGTAGTAGGCATATTCCATGTGCCGTCCACAAAGTAGTAGGCACATTCCATGTGCCGTCCACCCGGAATCTTGGCAAAAGCTTGACTGCGGACGGCACGGCGGAGCGTGCCTGCTACTATTGTCAGAATCGAGTCCTCGGGCCTGAAACATCCAATTCATTGACGGATGGCTGTCGAAACGACTACAATGGGTTGCTGAATGGAGCTTTATCCCACCTTCCCACCCCTCCACCTACCGGCTCGCCATTCTGAAAGCAGCGTCTATGGTTCGGACCTTTCGACAAATAAGTGGCGTAAGCGTCCATCTTGCGAGGCAAAAAACGCAAGCTAGACGTGTACGCCACGATCGAAATCCGATCGTTCCTTGTCGAACGGTCCTTTCGCTCTTTTTGGCCCTCGTTGGTTGCAGTACGTTATTCGGCGAACATCCTGAACGTCAGGTAAGCCTTGTCAATGACGTGGTTCCAGTCTTAACGAAAGCGGGTTGCAACGCGGGAATCTGCCATGCAAAGGCAGGAAATGGCCAAAATGGATTTCAACTTTCATTGCTTGGTTTTGAACCCAAAGAAGATTTCGAGCATCTGCTGAAAGAGGGCCGTGGTCGCAGGATTTCGTTGGCTTCCCCGGAATCCAGTTTGATGCTTCAAAAAGCCACGGGGGAAATGCCACATGGCGGCGGAGTTCGCTTGCAACCCGACTCCGAGGGCTATGCTTTGTTAAGAAACTGGATTCGCCAAGGCGCTTCCTACGATGGTGATTCGGCTCCGAAATTAGTATCGATCGAGATTCAGCCGAAACGAGCCACGATCCAACCCAACGGCCAATTGCAAATCGGCGCGTTGGCTAACTACTCGGACAATAGTCAACGCGACATTACTAAGTTGGCTCTCTATGAATCCAACGAAAAAAGTATGGCCGAGGTTTCCGAGTTTGGCCTTGTTCGAATCATGGATATCCCAGGCAAAGTTGCCGTGATGGTTCGTTATCAAGGAAGCGTCGCGGTTTTTAATGCTTCCGTTCCTCAAGGTGCTCCCGTCGAGAATGTCCCCCCATCCAATAACTTTGTAGATGACTTGCTCTTTGCCAATCTGAAAGAGCTCGGCATTCCGCCATCGCCGCTTTGCGATGATGCAACGTTTATTCGAAGAGCGGCACTGGATATCGCAGGACGACTACCAACCTTGGAGGAATTTCAAAGGCTGGCGACAAGCCAGGACTCAAACAAACGAGCCCTCTATGTCGATAGCTTGTTGCAAAATCCTGAGTACGCGGATTACTTCGCCAACAAATGGACTGCCATGCTCAAGAATCGACGCGATGATGCGAGCGACATCACTTCTAATTTCGCGTTCTATTCTTGGGTGCGAGACGGTCTACTTGCAAACAAACCCTACGATCAAATGGTTCGCGAATTGCTCGCAGCAACAGGAACGGTCATGGGGAACCCACCTGTCGCTTGGTACAAACGGGTCAAAGAACCCAAACAGCAACTTGAAGATGTAGCACAACTATTCCTCGGCGTTCGCATGCAATGCGCTCAGTGTCATCATCACCCTTTCGAAAAGTGGAGCCAAGATGATTACTACAGTTTTGCAGCATTCTTCAGTCAAGTAGGCCGGAAACCGACATCGACCCGCGGCGAAGACATGATCTTTCATAAGCGAGGCATTGCCGGATTTACCAACGCCAAAACAGGGAACCTGCTTAAACCCACAGCCTTGGGGGATGCGATTAACTCGATCGCCCCCGATGAAGATCCTCGATTGAAACTAGCCGATTGGATGGCGTCGCCCACCAACCCATTCTTCGCGAAAACGGTCGTGAATCGATACTGGAAACACTTTTTCCGACGTGGCTTGATCGACCCGGAAGATGACATTCGCGACACGAACCCACCGACGAATCCCGAATTGCTGGCCGCACTCGAAAAACACTTCATCGAAAGTGGATTTGATCTCAAAGAGCTAGTGCGAGTGATTGCAAAATCCAACGCCTATCAGTTGAGCTCGGTCCCGAATGATTTCAATGCCGCAGATCAACAGAACTACTCGCGTTTCTATTTTCGACGCCTACAGGCAGAAGTGCTTTTGGATGCGATCGACGATTTGGCTGGTTCCCAAACCGAGTTCCCGAACCTCCCCACTGGCACTCGCGCGATTGGGTTGCCGGACAACAGCTACAACAACGCCTCACCCTTTCTCAAGGTGTTCGGGCGACCGGAAAACGAAAGTGTCTGCGAATGCGAGCGAGTTCAATCGTCTAGTCTCGCGCAGAGCCTTCACTTGATGAACGCAGGGGACATCAAGGCAAAACTAGCAACCGCCAACGGTCGATCGGAACGACTCTCCAAATCGGATAAGCCGCTCGAGGAACGCATCCAAGAGCTGTATCACGTCGCGTTCAGTCGCGAACCGAGCGTACAGGAGATGTCGTTTGCGATGGAATACCTCGTAACCCCTAAAGCCGAAACGGTCAGCAAAGAGCGTTTTCAAGACCTGATTTGGGCGCTGATCAACACCAAAGAATTCTTGTTCAATCACTGAAGTTACCATTATGAATTCGACAATTTTTGGCGAAAGCTCTCAAGACTTCCGAACTCGATCTACCCTGATCGAGTTGTTCGGCGCACGGCAGAGCGAAAGATTCCGTATGAAACGGGGTGTAGGATGGGACCATTGTCCCGTCCAAACAACGGATCGAGACAATCGCCCCAATCACCTTTCGATCGTTTCCTTTCTGCCGCTCGCCTTAATCGTTTTATCGCTGGGCGTTGTCAGTTCCACGGCTCTAGCCCAGTCCGTCTGCCTGCCTATGCCTAGGCTGTTGACGACCATGCCGATGGGCGGTTCCTCTGGCACGCAGATCGAAGTTACCATTACCGGTGAAAATATTGAAAGTGCGAATGCGATGGTCTTCAATCATCCAGGCCTTACCGCACTTCCAAAGCTCGACGCAAATGGCCAGCCAGTGCCAAACATGTTCACGGTAGCCATTGCGAAAGAATGTCCGACCGGTGTCTACGAATCCCGGGTGATGAGTAGACTCGGCATCTCTTCTTCACGCGTGTTTTCCGTCGATACATTGCCTGAAGTGCAGCAGACTCCGAATACGTCATTGGCAAAGGCGATGGAGTTGGGCGTGAATTCAATATGCAACGCAGCCATGACAGCCAAGTCGGTGGATCACTATGGGTTTCAAGCAAAAAAAGACCATCGATACGTTGTCTTTTGTTCGGCCCGAGGAATCGATTCCAAGCTAGATCCAGTTGTTATTATCGCCGATGAAACCGGCCGCGATTTAGTGGTCGAACGTCGCGGCGACATTTTGGACTTCACGGCAAAGTCGGACGGACGGCACATCATCAAGGTGCATGAACTGACTTTTAAAGGTGGCCCTGCTTTTTTCTATCGGCTCTCTCTACAAGAAGTTGCAATCGACTCGGCCCTACCTCAGTTTGCGTCAACCAAGACTGTCAGCTCGTTCTCATGGCCACCGAATGGTTTAGCAGCCAAACCCTCTATGGCTGAATCAGAGCCAAACAACTTGGGATCGCAAGCCCAGAAAATTTCGTTGCCTTGCGATTCTTCAGGTACTTTTTATCCAGCAGCAGATGTTGACACTTTTGAATTTACGGCAACGAAAGGGGATGTTTGGTGGGTAGAGGTTGCCTCCGAGCGGCTTGGCAGACCAACCGATGCGTCAATACTAGTTCAACATGTCAGCGTCGAAAACGGAATAGAAAAGTTGACCGACGTGGCTGAGTTCACCGACATTGCGAGCCCCATGAAACCATCCAGCAATGGCTATGCGTATGATGGTCCGCCCTTTGACGGAGGCTCGACGGATATCTTAAGCAAACTTGAGATCAAGCAAGATGGAATTCATCGAATGCAGCTTCGAGATCTGTTCGGAGGCACACGAGTGGACCCGCGAAACATCTATCGACTTGTGTTGCGACGGGCCGCTCCTGACTTCGCGTTGGCAGCATGGGGCTTGCATATGGAACTTCGAAATGGAGATAGGAACGCACTTTCGAAACCGTTAGCATTGCGTTGCGGATCGACGATCGCTCTTGAGGTGGTCGCGGTGCGTCGAGATGGATTCAATGGGGACATCCAGTTGGAATTGCAAGGACTACCCGACGGCGTGTCCGCCCAGGGCTTAAAGATCCCAGCGGGAAAGTCGCGTGGCATTATGCTCATCACCGCGAATCAAGAAGCACCATCGTGCCTCTCGAAATTATCGTTCCACGGAAAATCTTCCATCGAGGGTGTAGACGTGACGCGGCCCGTGCACATGGCACAAATGGCTTGGCCAATCGTGGACGCATGGGGTGAGATTCCAAGTCCCAGATTGATGGATGACATACTGTTATCGGTTTCCAATTCGGAGTATGCCCCGCTCTCGATTGCGGCCAACGAAAAAACAGTCATCGAAGGAACCGTTGGTGAGAAGCTCAAGATTCCACTCAATCATGCTAAGCGAACGGATTTTTCTGGATCTGTTTTGCAGTTGAAGGCGTTGGGAGACGGATTCGAACAAATCCCCCGCTTCGACGTTTCCTTGGATGCGGCTACTTCGGAAGCCACCGTTGACCTTGCGGCATTAAAGACGCTACCAGGTGAGTACACCCTCGCGTTTTATGGAAGTGCTGTAGTCAAGTACAAATCCAAACCAGATGCAACGCCTCAAGACGTTGCGGAAATTGTCATTACCGAACCTATCTCGATTCGCGTCAAGCCATCGGAGAAAAAATGAGCGATCTCTTTCATGCGTCATCTGTCCCATGTGCAGGCCCCTCCGCATTCGGCTTAGCCGGGCGGCGAGGTTTTTTGCGAATGGGGCTGGCTGGATTCGCAAATCTGAGTCTACCCGGCATCCTGCGTCTACAGCATGCCGTGGCGCAACCGAATGACCGTAGTTCGAATGCAAGTCGAGCCAAAACGGCGGTCATCATGGTCTGGAAACCGGGCGGATGCTCCCATCTGGATACATACGATCCCAAACCCGAAATTGGCAGCGAATACCGTGGTCCGTTTGGTACGATCGAAACCAAGGTGCCCGGGATGCGATTCACCGAGCTACTGCCGATGCAAGCTCGAATTGCAGATAAATTAACGGTCTTGAGATCCATGCATCAGACGGCACCCGGGCATCCGGCTGGGTCGATGCAAATGCTGTCAGGTGATCCTGACACACGCGACAAGCCCAAGCCCAAGTACCCAGACTGGATGACGGTCACGAATTACGTTCGATCGCAGGACGAAGCGAGAACGAATCCGTTGCCTAGGTATGTCGGCGTCAATCCTCCTTTGGAATACAACGGACCTGCCTACTTGGGTGACTCTTATTCTCCGTTCACGGTAAGCGGAGATCCCAATTCACCAAAATTTTCTGTACCCAATATCGGACTGTCCGATCCAAATGAAGTAGAGAGACTAGGGCGTCGGGCTACGCTCCGTCAAAATCTCGATACCTTGCATCGCGCCTTCGATCGACAAGGCGAACTCGGTGCGCTCGATCGATTCGAGGAACAGGCAATGTCCTTGCTGACAAGCCCCGCGACTCGCGATGCATTCGACCTAACCAAAGAAGACGATCGAACTCGCGATCGATATGGCCGCAACGCATGGGGGCAGCAGTTGCTGATGGCTAGACGACTTGTCGAAGCGGGGGTCGAAGTTCTTACCACTAGCATGAGTGGGCCGATCTGTGGACGCGTTGGCAACTGGGACGATCATGCCGTTAACCATCACATCTTCGACGCACTTCGTTTCCGCGCGCAAGCGTATGATCAAGCGGTTTCGGCCCTGATCGAGGACATCTATGAACGAGGATTGGACAAACGCGTTCTGGTTGTCGTGACGGGTGAATTCGGACGTACTCCCAAAATCGAACATTCACCGAGCACGGGCCAAGGGAACGCGAGTGGTCCCGCAGGAACGCAACAGCCTGGACGCGACCATTGGCCAAGAGCCTTCTCGAATGTTTGGGCGGGTGGTGGCATTCAAACAGGACGCATTATTGGAGCCACCGACAAACGTGGCGAAGACCCGATCGAACGAGCTTGTTCCGCGGGAGATTTCCTTGCCACGATTTACCATCACTTGGGTATCGATTCTGCCAATACGTTTATCAAAGACTTAAACGGTCGCCCAACCGCCATCGTAGATCGAGGGCGACCCATTCCAGAACTCATCAGCTGACTCAGTGTTCCGAATGAAAAATCTGCTTGCCATTCTTCTTGTCTCGTTCGTCAACATTGCGTTTGCAAGCGATAAACCAAACATCATCGTCTTTCTCGTGGACGACATGGGTGTTATGGACACGTCGGTTCCGTTTCTAACCGACTCAACGGGCAAGCCGGTGCGTTATCCACTGAACGATACCTATCGAACTCCCAACATGGAGCGATTGGCGTCGCAAGGGGTTCGATTCAATAACTTCTGCGCGATGAGTGTATGTTCGCCGTCTCGCATTTCGATCCAGACGGGCCAAAACGCGGCTCGACATCATACAACGAACTGGATCAATCCCGACAAAGACAATGCAGGCCCGAATGGCCCGCCCGGATGGAACTGGCAGGGAATTAAGAAAGGGGACGTAACTCTCGCAAGCCTTTTGCGGGACAACGGCTATCGAACCATGCATGTTGGCAAGGGACACTTTGGTCCACGCGGTTCGGAGGGTTCCGAACCTAAGAACATTGGATTTCACGTCAACGTTGGCGGTAGTTCTATCGGACAACCGGGTAGTTATCGAGGGATTCAAAACTACGGAAATGCAGGTGGCAAAAATCCGAAGAACATAACACATCCCGTTCCAAATCTTGAGAAGTATTATGGCACCGAGACATTTCTCAGCGATGCGTTAACGCTTGAGGCAAAATCATTGATCTCCGAGGCGATTGAAACCAAGGCACCCTTCTATCTCAACTTTGCCCACTATGCAGTACATGCACCTTTTGAATCCGATCCAAGGTATGCTGCCAACTATTCCGGCAAAGACAGATCACCCGCAGCACAAGCGTTCGCAACACTCATTGAGGGAATGGACGATTCTTTGGGTAGAATTCTTGACCATCTGGA
>CAMBSL010000214.1 GCA_945870455.1 Pirellula staleyi DSM 6068
GATTGTTGATTAAATAGATTTGCCGTTAGGCAAACCGGTAGGACGGCCTTTCCAGGCCGTCGCGAGCATTTACGCTGCTTTCGACGGCCTGGAAAGGCCGTCCTACAAAGAAACTGCACAGTATCAATGCATTAAAGCAACAAGCCGGTGAGCGTCGGGGCGTTCAAACCTGCCTGTCGGCGATGACGGTTAGCCGACCAAACTTTGCTTCTCATGACACGAGGTCATGAGGGGCAAGAGCCGCCTGCTGCGCGGCATACTCCGTGATTCTGTTCGCATTCGACGCAAGCGTAGCGAGCCGTCCTGCCCCTACGACCTTGAGTCGTTGGACAGCGAGTTTGGTCAGCTAAACCTGGTTCAACCGCGAAGCGGTCACGGCCCCCATGTGCTTGCCACATGGGTGAGCAAGTTCCCTCGGCCCCGCGACGCTAAAAACTTAAGCGACCCACGACAATACGCGTCGGGTTGGTATTAATGCGGATTAAATCAGCAGTCTCCTTCGGGGAGAGGGGGTCACGAGTTTCGGGGAGCAATCAGAGCAATCTTGGATCAATTGCAAACGATCTCGGCTTGCCGATATTGATCTTCTTGAAGTCGGAATGCGCGGGGTTGATCAGATAGTTGCTTTCCGACTGGACGATGACACTCGGTAACTTGAGCACGACGGAGCGAGCTTTCTTCAGCCATTGGTCGCCGATCCGCTTCGTAGATGGCGGGGGTGGTTCTTCGGTCCAGTCCACAGGCAGGTCAGTGACCGCCACGGACTCCACAAGCTTATTGTCAAACTCAATCGGGATGGCCATATACCTGAAGGTCAGCGACGGATTGAGATGCACAAGCGATTCGAGTATCGCGAGCGATTGGGTTTCACTCGCATAAACGACACGGGTTCCCTGCGAGTTCCAGCGGCCTCCATAAAGCCACGCGCCCTGGCCATCAAAGGCGGTGGCGGCATAAACTTCTTTCACAATGCGCCACGCCCGCAGCATCATGAGTAGACGCCGTATTCGATGCGGCCGAGAAGGTTTTCGACTTCACGTGCTCCGACTTCTGTCTCGGCAAACTCCAGCGGAATGGCGCCGCCCAAGCCGACCTGTGGAGAGGCCAGCCAGCGACGACCATTTTCGACAGACTCCATGACAGAAGCAGCTTTTCCGAGGAGGCGCGCATAACGCACGACACGATCCGATTCCGCGATACCGAGCTTTCCTGTCGCCCTGCGTCGATTGAGCGTGGCCCTCGAGATGCCAAGCATTGGCACTAGTTTCTCCATTGGCAGGTCGAGATCGCTGCGAAGATCATCAAGTTCCTGAATGGGGAGACCGGCTTTGAGCGCCATGACGAGTTTGGAGGGCGTTAACTCCACTGCGGCCCCATTGCTAGATTTTCCATGAATCGAAATGTAGACGATTCCACCGCGAAAGACCTTGGCGCGTACCATGCGAGCGGCCTTGGCTGGCACCATGCCCTTGGTGATCTCCTCGATAGCGACCTTGGCGGGCTCAACACTCGCGACCTCGCGAATGGCCTTGGGAGGAGGAGAGGGCTCTATCACCTTTAGTTTTTGTTTCTTATTTGTTTTATTCATTTGATTCAAATTTTAATATCACATGATACTAAAGTCAACCTCGCGTCGGATCTACAAAGTGATGAGTGAACGCAGGCAGATCCGAACCTCGGCGGAGCCCTTCCATTCGTGCCAGGGGCCTTCCATTCGTTCCTGGCACCTATTTACGAGTCCTTCCGTTTTAGCAGAACTGGATGTAACAGCCTGGCGTGATCTGCTGGCGGTTGCCCGTGGTTGGGTGAGAAGGTGGCACGAAGGTGGCATCATGAGCCAAGCCTGTCGAGTACCGAAGTGGTTGGAACAATCTACCAATGCCACTGGCGTCGATCCTCGAGCGATCGAACTACACAAGCGGTTGAACGGTGCTCTAGAACGTGGCGACGTTGTGGAGGCCCGCGATGGATGCGAGAGCCAAAACGCAAATTTTTAACTCCTCAACCCTAGTTGCAATGCGCGCTGAAGCCCGGCTCTCGCTTCCGCGACTTGGGCTTCCGCCTCTTGAGTTCAGCCAGGAAAACGAAACAAGTATAGGCGGTGAACGGAGAGAGCGGTTCGAAAGGGAAGTCGAGGGACGAGGCCGAACGAAGAACAAGCGATCGAAGTGAAACGCATCGCGTTTTCTCCCCCTCGGCAACGCTGTGAAGCATTTTCGTCAATGAAATGGAACGCTATTTGAATTTAAGCCTTCCGTTCGGGCTTGTCCCGACGGAGGCAACAATTGGTAGCTACAGGCAAAAGCCCTCGGCTCGGGCTCTTCACCGAGTTTACTCGGTGGAAGCAACGTTTGGATCCGAAAAACGCTGCTTCCACCGGTATGAAACCGGTGGAGAGCCATGGCCCGTCTCTGCGGCTAGTAGCCACCAATTATCGCCCACTGGCATAAAGCCAGTGGTAGCGAATCGCAGGAAAAAAATGCTTCACAGCTTCGCCGCTTCGGGGGGCGGGGGGTGAGGGGTAGAGCCCTGACATGGTAGTCTCCGGTTCAGTGATTTGTTTACGCTTCGGAAACGAGGCTAGACATTGAATTCACGAGCAAAAAACCAATCAAAACACAGTGCAAAACCCCTCACCCCCTGCCCCTCTCCCCGAGTACGAGGCGAGGGGAGCAAGATCAAAAGATGTGGGTAAAGATGAGGGCAACGCCCTGGGAACGAACGTCCCGCCCAAACCACCAAGCCCCATCGGGGGCTTACGCAACCGCTTGATGAGCTCGTAACGATTAGCGGAGCCGGAACTCCTAGTCTTTGGTTCGGGCGAATGCAATCAGATCGGCTTCGTTTGCCCGCCACCATTTCTCTGCCACGTCTTCATTCCATGGAAAGTAGGAAGCGATGGATTCCAGTTTTTCGACGACTTCACTCATCGAACTCGGCCTGTCGCTTGGGTCAGGCGAGACGCATTTTGCCAACAAGCTAACAAGGCTATGAAATGTCAGATCGTTGCAAAGTTCGGAGAACCGACCAAGCTGCAAAGTTTGTAACAGCGAATCGGTAGTGACGCCAAGCAAAGGGACTTTACCCGTAAGCAGATAGATTCCAAGAACACCGAAGGCAAAAATGTCGATTCGTGGGTCTGCAATCCAAGGTGTTTCAAGGCGTTCGGGCGCGATGAATCCCGGAGTGCCGATGAGTACCCGCGTCGCTGTCACATCGCGAGTCACATCGTCAACCATGGTCTTGGCGAGTCCAAAGTCAACAACCTTGATCAGATCGGCCAATTGGCCTTTCTTGCAGATCATAATGTTTTGCGGTTTGATATCCCGGTGTATCAAACCTGCACAGTGGGCTTCTTCTACTGCACCACCGATCTGACGCAAGATCCAAATGCACCGGTCGATTGGGAGCTTTGGCTCATACGCTATGAAATGCGCTAGATTGACCCCGTCCACTAATTCCATCGCACAATACAATAGTCCGTCTTTGGATACGCCAATGTCGTAAATGCTGACTGTGTTGGGATGACTTAGCTTGGCAGCCATTCGAACTTCCCGTTCGAACCGCTTGAGCGAACTTGAGTTTGCCAGCGGCTCCTTGATCAATTTGATCGCCGCAGTTCGCCCAAGCATTTGGTGTTCTGCTTTGTAAACAATTCCGAGCCCTCCTTCGCCAATCTTTTCGCCAAGCTTGTAGGCTCCGAGCGACTTGTTCCTCAAATCCATGGTCGAGAAGGCTCTACGTAGGGAGAGCGCTGCCAACACCAAGGAAATAAAAATCGGAACGCCATAGATAAAGCGAAATGCGCGATGAATAAACGCCTGAGTCTTGAACGCTCTCTCCTTGGGTATTTCCAAAACCAACAGGCGTTGCAGCGTATCCATCCAACGCCATGCTCCAACAACTTCCTGTCCTCGGTAATCGCGATACCCAAAAACATCCGATCCATTGCTGGGCTGTGAGACGGTCTTGCCGGGTTTGGTCCACGCCCACTCGTTGACACTACCTTTCGGTTCAAAACCCGCAAGCAAGTTTCCGCCAGGGTCACGCGCCTCAAACACGATCGCACCGCGGACCTTCTTGTTCTCTGAAAACCAGGGCTGTGAGGCAAGTAAATCGACGTCGCGCCCTTGCGTTGCAATCGCGCCACGGTCGTCGAGTAAATAGCAATTGCTTTCGGGTAGCACCGTCATACTCAATAGACTTTGGAGCTCATCCATAAATGCCTCGCAACGAATCATCATGACCGCAACGACTTGATCGTAATTTTCCGGCAAGAAGATAGGTACGAAGAACATCACGTATTGATCCGTGGACTCCATTGGATAGTCCTTGGAGATGCTATCTGCGGAGGGACGTGGTAGCTCGATCGAAGTCGTACGTGAGTCAAAAACTCGACTTAGCACGCTCGCGCCGATCGGTGTCACGATTCCACCGAGTTCTGCTCTTGGGTCGGTGTACTGCCAATCGGCGAGCAAGTTCAACGAGCGGTTCCAAATCGCATAACGAAACTCTCGACTCTCGAATCCTGGCTTGGATTCGTCTCTTTCCTTCGATTTTAGTTTCCCCACCGATTCGATGCGGAGTGGTTGACTAAAAAGCCTTTCAAGAACGGATTTTATCTTGGGCTGTTCTTCGGAAATGGCTAAGTTTTCGGCTCCCGCTTTGTCGACGAGCGAAGGGTCATGCATTTTCGCGTCCAACTTGACGACCAGTTCCTGCAATTCTATTTGTCGCCCCCAGTCCTGCATGCGAAGCTCATGGCCGCGAATCCACTGGTGCATCAGCGTGCTCTTTTGCTCCGTCATCGAGTTCAAGACTGCTTCGTATTCGACCCGCGTTCTTTGAATCAACTCGGTTTGCAAATACCAGCTAACGCCCATCAAGAACAAAGCTGCTCCCAACGCGCTGGCCATGGGTAGGGCACCACCGACCAAGTTCGAACTGAGTTTCTTAAGCCCCATCGTCGTGAACGTCCGACTCTGAACCGTGGTCTTCGCCATTTTCCCCGTCGGCATCATGATGGTGCGACTGAAATGCTTGGCAAGTAAATCCTGAACTTCTTTCGCCAATTCAGGTTCGGTTTGCCTGAGCGACGTCAACTGAGACTCGCGTTCCGGCGGAGATTTGTCCACCAGTTCGATAAAGAGTTCTTTGGCGCGAGCAAACAACTCAGGATTCACAGTTTGGAATCACCATCAAGTCGTTTCCTTAACCATGCTCTGCACATTTTCCACTCGTTCTCAATCGTTCGGGTTGACAATCCAAGTACTTCGGCGACCTCGGGAACGGTCATACCGCCAAAGAACCGCATCTCGATGATCCTTGCTTGCCTCGTGTCGAGTTTTTGAAGTTCTTCAAGCACTTCGTCGAGTGCCAAGACGTCGCTATCGCGCGAAGGCGAAATCGTTTTATCCTCGTCTAATACCACCCGAACCATATCGCCACCCCGTTTGAGCCGATTCCTCGCTCGGGCGTGGTCCACCAATATCCGCCTCATCATGGTTGCAGCAATCGCAAGAAAATGTCCTCGACTCTGGTACTTGTCCGAGGCCTGTTTCGAGAGCTTTACGTAGGCTTCATGAACGAGAACGGTTGGCGACAAAGTGACCGTCGCTGACTCCATTTGCAAATAGCTGGCTGCGAGACGCTTCATGTGCTCGTACGTTTCTTCGACCATCGAATCAGTTTGGCGGTCGTCGGTCATGAACGTGGTTGCAGCTCCAAGAAGATCGAATCATCCCATTTCGCGAGTTGAGAAAGTCTAGCAGACCGAGGGGCATGCCGAAAGCTGCATCGTTCCGGAACAGCGTGTCCGGTCCGGTGAGGCTTCGAAAATCAATGGGAATTCAACGGGCGGCTCGCTCCGCTCTGATATGGTGCACGCGGCTGCAACAAAAAAAGGCTCGAGAAAAATCCCGAGCCTTAAACTCGCTTTTTTGAGTTTGGGTAGACGCTACTCGCGTGGCCGAATGGCACCGGTCAAGCCGCTATAATCGACCCGGTCATCGTTGTGCCACAAAGGCTGACCGAGCTCGACTCGCTTGCGCAAGACATCGATCTTTTCCTGCGAACCAGCAGGTGCATCCGTTGGCAAAAACTTGAAATCGACGACTGGATCAAAATCCTCGTCATGTCCATACTTCAAAATCGCTTCAAAAACGTTCTTGCAAAGATTGCTCATTAAGTCAAGGCCCTCCAAAATGTGTATTCCATTGTCCAGGTGTCGCCATAAACACCTGCCATGTCCGGTTGGGTATAAATTCAATACTTCCAGAAAACCAGCGACTGAATGGACGATGCAAAAAACGCGTTTTCCGAACAGAACAGCCGCAAAATTTTCCCCAAAAATCCCCAACGCTTCCTGATTATTGACATGGAGCAAGCAAAGTCAAGAAAAATTAACACAGATCAAGCGTTTGACCCCTTGTGGGAAGTTCAGAAAGTCGTCAAGTGAAACATTGCTAGTTATAGGGCATTCGGTTCTCGTTCATTCGCGCCCAACAAACCGTACGGACCAACCCATTAGCAATCGCGAATCATGCTCCTTTAGACCCAATCAATGTGCATGGAAACGCCTCAAATCCAGTTTCCGCTTCATCTCCTAATTCATCCAACGAGCGTCAACAATTCAACTCTGCCACCCCCTTCTCAAACCTAATGAGCATTATCAACATGAAACAGCGTCGAAAAAATAATTTTCTGTTCCGTTGGAATCCGCGCTTCTTGGCAAGCATGTGCGCCCCATTAGCGGCATTCGCTACGCTTGGTTTGGGTAGCACTCTGACAGCACAGCTGGTAACAGCACAGCTTGTTACCGACGGTATTGAAACCCCTCTAAATCAAGTTGTCACTCCAGCCGGACACAAGATTGATCTGCCCGGTATGAGACCTCAAGTCCTCGTTCTGACCCCCAATGGGAAATGGTTGATCACCTCGGGCAAAACCAACAAGCTCTCGATCATCAATGCCGAAACGCGCGAGATTGCTCAATCCGTAGACTTTCCGTCCAAGGACCAAATTGCGGAACCGACGGTTGCTTCCCCCAACATTCTAATGCCCGATACGGCTGCGCTGGTCAGTTACACCGGACTAGTCTGCTCTGCGGACGGTAAACGCGTGTATGTGAGCAACGTCGCTGGCTCGATCAAAGTCTTTGCCATCGACGGTTCGGGCGTCGTCTCACCCTCGCATACGATCCCGCTGCCAGCAGCCAATGCACCTCGTCGGCCACAAGAGATTCCAAGCGGCCTAGCCCTGGATGAAACGACCGGCAAACTCTACGTCTGCGGCAACCTATCCAACAACTTGATCGAAGTGAACATCGCAGACGGCAAAGTCGAACGCAAGATCCCCGTCGGCTTCGCCCCTTACGACGTCGTGCTGCATGGCAAGAAAGCATACGTTAGTAATTGGGGAGGACGGATCCCAGGCGCAGAAGACCTGACAGGCCCGGCTGGCCGGGGGACCAAGGTTCGCGTTGACCCCATCCGACATATTGCCAACGAAGGAACGGTCTCCATCGTTGACCTTGAATCTGGAGTAGCCAAAGAGTGCTTGGTTGGACTCGGCCCAAGCGACTTGATACTTTCGCCCGATGGCAAATACATCGTATGTGCCAACACCAACAGCGACACACTCTCCATCCTTTCCACGGAATCCGATGAAGTTGTTGACACGGCGTGGGTCAACGCAAAGCAGTCGGACCTGTACGGGGCGGCCCCAAATTCGCTCGCGTTCGATGCAGTGGGCAAAACCCTGTTCGTTGCGAATGGTTCGCAAAACGCAATTGCGATCATGAATTTCGAACCCGAAGACAAAGGAGATACGAAACTCAAAGGGCTCATTCCGGTGGGCTGGTACCCTGGCGCTCTAGCCTTCGACGCAGCTCGCAATCAAATCTGCTCTGCCAATCTTAAGGGGCTTCCGGTCAAACCCTCCAAAAAAGGGGACGGCTTTGGATTCAACTCGCATCAACATTATGGATCCATCAGCATCGTTCCAACCCCCACTTCCGAGCAGTTGGCTATCCTTTCCGAGCAAGCATCCAAAAACATGCGGCGAAACGCCATTCGAGACGCAGCCCTGCCACCGCGACCCAATCAATCTCCGAAAGCAATTCCAGAACGCATCGGCGAACCGAGCTTGATCGAACACGTCGTCTACATCATCAAGGAAAACCGCACTTACGATCAAGTCTTCGGTGATATCGAACGCGGTAATGGAAACAAAGACCTCTGTATTTTCGGCCGCAATATCACTCCGAATCAACATCGTCTGGCGGAACAATTCGTATTGCTCGACAATACCTACTGCTGCGGTATTTTGAGCGCGGATGGACACCAATGGAGCACATCGGCTCTCACGACGGCCTATTTGGAAAAGAGCTTCGCGGGTTTCCCTCGCAGTTACCCAGATGGAATGGGCGAGGATGAATCGGATGCACTTGCCTATTCGCCAGCAGGATTCCTGTGGGACAATGCAATCTTGCATGGCAAGTCGATTCGCAATTACGGCGAATTCATGAAGCCAAAATTCCGTTGGATGGATCCGAACAAGAAAGGCTCGCCCGACTACATGTCTTGCTTCCGAACGTGGAAAGGGGCGGATGAAGTCAAGTTTGCAAGCGAGCCAGCCATCGAGAGCATTCGCGCTTACTCACCCACCGGGTACGTTGGATGGGGGATGGAAGTGCCAGACCAGTTTCGCGCGGACTTCATCTTGCGAGAGTTGGCCGATTTCGAACGGCAAGGGTCGTACCCCAGGCTGACAATCATTTGCTTGCCCAACGATCATACCAGCGGTACTTCTGCTAAGTTCCCAACACCCGCATCAAGCATGGCGGACAACGATTTGGCCTTTGGCAGAATCGTCGAGGGCCTGAGTCGCTCTCCATTCTGGCCCAAGATGGCAATCTTTGGAATCGAAGACGACCCACAAGCGGGCTGGGATCATGTTAGCGGGTATCGAACCACCGCCTATTGCATCAGCCCATTCACCCACCGCGAACGAACGGTAAGCACTCGCTACAACACAGTCAGCATTATTCGTACCATGGAGCAGATCCTTGGCTTGCCCCCCATGAATCAATTCGATGCTGCCGCGACCCCTATGTTCGACTGCTTTGGCGATACTCCCAACAACTCCCCCTTCGAATCGCTCCCAAGCAACATTGCCTTGGATGAGCTTAACGCTCCACCTGCGAAGATCTCCGATGCAACCAGGCGCAAATTTGCCGAAAGTTCCGCATCGATCAACTTCTCCGAAATCGACAAAGCGCCGGAAGACCTGCTGAATCGAATCCTTTGGAATGCAATGCGAGGGGACGAGGCCTATCCGGAATGGGCGATCACTTCGGTTGACGAGGACGAGGACGAGGAAATTCAGCCAGATGAGAAGTAGCCGAGGCGAACCAAGTTGGAATCTGCCAGAACTAGAGTCGTGCTCGTCTGTCATTCGAATTTCACCGGATGTCAACGTTCCCATCACCCAGCGCGTTCAACGCATCATCGATACGTCCGCGTTTCGAAGATTGTCTCGGATAAGCCAACTGGGGATGGTCGCGTTTGTCTATCCTGGCGCGACGCACACTCGCTTCGAGCATTCGCTAGGTGTCTATCGAAACGCCGTCGATTTTTTGAATCGATTGTCAAGCGACGAGACATTGCGGCAAGTCGTCAATGAAGACCAAGCTAAGCTTTTTCTTGTTGCAGCTCTGTTGCATGACGTTGGGCACTGGCCCTTCTGCCACGCGATCGAAGATCTACGACTGCCTGGAATACCTCGCCACGAAGCCTTGGCCGAACGATTGATTACCTGTGGAGAATTGGCCGAATCGATCGAGCAGGACTGGCAGCTTGCTCCGTCCGATGTCGCTTCTTTTTTGTCCAACTCTTCTGTTGGTATCGATGACACGAACCATCAGAGCAGCAAAGCGATTGCGGTGTTGCAGTCGATGCTGAGCGGGCCGATCGATATCGACAAGATCGATTATTTGGAACGCGATTCCTTGCATGCCGGAGTACCCTATGGGAGGAACTTTGATCGCAATCGACTTATTAGTTCGTTGTGTATCGATCCCGTTTGCAACAAACTAGCGATTACGGACAAGGGGCGTACAGCGGCTGAGATGATGGTCTTTGCTAGGTACGTCATGTTTAGCGAAGTCTATTGGCACCATACGGT
>CAMBSL010000215.1 GCA_945870455.1 Pirellula staleyi DSM 6068
GTGGCAACGCGATTTGATCGCTTGGGCTATAGGTTTGAATTTCTTGGTAGTGCCAAGTGCCGTCGTCGCTGGATTGCAATAGGCCTCCAAACAAGACTCAACAAGATTGAAGATCCAATAGTTGGGTATGTTTGCTTCGGCATAGAGACTCGCCTTGGTAGTTTTGTCAAACCGAAGTTACTGGCGTTTGGGCCTCGGGACTTTTGAACCGGAGCCTTTGCTGGAACGTTTGCGCTGTCGGCCGCCGACCATTCTTTTGCCCGTTTCCTCTTCCTCGATCGGCTCACCCACTTTTTCTCGCATTCTCAATATCTTGTCCCGCAACGCAGCGGCTCGCTCGAACTCCAGATTTTCGGCGGCAGCCAACATCTCTTCTTCAAGTGTTTTCAAGTACTCCTCGGTGATACTCTCCGATTTCGAATCGCGACGAACGATGTCTCGTGCTCGTTTGCGATTCTCGGCCGCTTGATGAATGCTGGCTGTGACTCCCTTGCGCACTGTCTCAGGCGTAATTCCATGCTGCAGATTGTATGCTTCTTGAAGCTTGCGTCTGCGATGCGTTTCCTCGATAGCGGTTTGCATAGAATTGGTCACTCTGTCTGCATACAGAATCACTTTGGAGTTGGCGTTTCTAGCCGCTCGACCGATGGTTTGAATGAGCGAAGTTTCGCTTCGCAAAAACCCTTCTTTGTCGGCGTCCAAGATCGCGACCAAGGAAACTTCCGGCAGATCGAGCCCCTCACGCAACAAGTTGACACCCACCAGAACATCGCACCGACCCTCGCGCAATTCACGCAAAAGGTCGACTCGTTCAAATGCATCCAATTCGCTATGCAGCCAACGGCACTTAAGATCGTTTTCCGTAAAGAAGTTGGCAAGGTCCTCGGCGAGTCGTTTGGTCAACGCGGTCACAAGCGTCCGGTCGCCCATTGCGATACGTTCCCGTATCTGGCCAAGCAAATGCATGACTTGTCCTCGAGCAGGGATGACTTCGACGAGTGGATCCAACAATCCCGTTGGGCGAATGATCTGCTCAACGACTTCGCCTTCGGTCTGGTCCATTTCATAGTCGCTGGGCGTGGCGGAAACAAAGATCACTTGATTGATTTTTGCCTCCCATTCTTCGAACTTCATCGGCCTATTGTCCAAGGCACAAGGCAACCGGAATCCGTGTTCCACCAGCGTTGTTTTTCGACTGCGGTCCCCAGCGTACATTGCTCGAACTTGCGGGATAGTAACGTGCGATTCATCTACCATCAACAGAAAGTCGTCTGGAAAGAAATCGTAAAGCGTATCTGGCGATGTACCGGGTTCTTTGCCCGAGAGAGGCCGCGAATAGTTCTCGATACCAGGGCAATGGCCGACTTGTTGAAGCATTTCCAAATCGAATCGGGTCCGAGCGTTGAGTCGTTGCGCTTCGAGCAGTTTTCCTTCCGACTTAAACTTATCGAGTTGCATGTCAAGTTCCTGGCGAATCACCTTGATGGCATTTCCGATTTTTTCTTCGGAAGTGACGAAGTGCTTGGCAGGGTAGATGCATATCTCATTGAGACGCGCGACGACTTCTCCGCTGACGGGGTTGATAATCGAGATTTGTTCGATTTCATCTCCCCAAGACTCAATCCGATAGGCAAACTCTTCGTAGGATGGCCATAGTTCCATCGTATCGCCTCGAATCCGGAATTTGCTCCGCTCGAATGCAATGTCATTCCTCTCATACTGGATGTCAATCAATCTCAACAACAGATCTTCGCGATTGATGGATTCACCGACGCGCATCGGGACGACCATTCGCTTGTACTCGTCGGGTGATCCTAATCCATAAATACACGAGACGCTGGATACGATGATGCAATCGCGTCGGCTCACCAGTGCACTCGTGGATGCAAGTCGCAATCGATCGATCTCTTCGTTGATGGAAGCATCTTTTTCAATATAGATGTCGCGTTGAGGAATATAGGCTTCGGGTTGATAGTAGTCGTAATAGCTGACGAAATAGTGAACTGCGTTTCGCGGAAAGAAGTCCTTGAATTCAGCATAAAGTTGGGCCGCAAGGGTTTTGTTATGGCTCAAGACAAGTGTCGGCTTCTGAACCGCTTGAATGACATTGGCCATGGTAAATGTTTTGCCAGAACCAGTCACACCCATCAGGACTTGCTGCTTTTTTCCGCTATGAAGCCCTCGGACCAATTTAGAAATAGCTTGCGGCTGATCTCCAGATGGTTTGAAAGGGCTTTCCAAATCGAACGCCATTATGCGATCGAATTCGCTCATTTCGGATTCCTTAGGCAAACAGCTCGAACGTGAAAAGTGATTTTTTCATTGTAGCAGCAAGGCCACCCGACCTGACCCGACTAATGGCATGAAACGTAAGGCCAGCGCACCAATGGCACTCGTGCGCTGTTCCGCTACAGGGCGATCGGCAGCGGAAAAACTACCACGTAGACCAGGCTGCCAGCCTGGTTCAATATGCAAAACACAGGCTAGCAGACTGTACTACGGGTGAATCTCAACCATTCCCTCCTATCAAATGGAATTCCATCTGGCAAGAGCTAGGTAAGCACACTAACGTTTCAAGAACACGAACAAGAGGCAATCTGTAGCGATCAAAACAGGAATTTGTCGTGAGTCTGCGGGTTTTGCGGCGTAGTTGGCCTTGAAGCGATTGGTTGGTCGAGTTGTGCCGATCAAGACGATGCTACTCACAACACAGGATTGGTGCGTTCCATTTTTCCGAGCCATGCTGTATGCACAAGATCCATCTTCGAACCGTAATTTTCTGCATCCTCGCATGCAAGACAAGCTGCATTTTACTAGCGGATGAGACACGTCGCGTTATTCGTCGTCTCGACGATTCCATCCTCCACGACATGGACTCTGAGGATTCACGTGGGGCAGACAACGTCATTCCAACCTCGTTCACGGCTTCGATCGCGACTCCCATGGTTCCTGCGACGGAGGACTATCGACCGGACGGCGTACGCGGAAAAGAGGTGCCGGCGGGTCCCAAACAAGGGAGATACTGCGAGAACGGATTCGAAAGATCCGGACTCCCGCTCTGCCTTGGACGCTTCGCCAAACCGAGTATCGCTAGCAACCACATGATCGGCTACGTCGGTGGTGGAACTGCGTATGGAGGTGAGCGACGCACCGCAAACGAAGGAACGTTCGGCATGGACTATTCAGGAAGTTGGTTTGCTCGCAAAAGTTGGCTGAAATGGAGCCATGGCGAGCGCCATCAAGGTGGTCACGGTCGGTATGAAACCGACGGGCCGCGAGTGGTCCCCGAATAGGTGAAACCTGTGGGCTGATAGATGGCTGAAGCCACCACGGTAGTCACGGTTTTATCGACTTTGCTCTGCGTATGGTATCAGGGTTAGCCAACGGACTGAAACAAAACAGCCCGGGGCAGAGCGCAGCGCCGCCCTGGGTAGCCGTGAAAAGAAAGTGCGAATTGCCCTGAAGAGGTTAAACGGGCCATGTCTAGTGGCCGAGAGCATTTTGTTTTGCCCGGTAAACTCACTTTCCGAATTATCGACTACCTTAGCGAAAAATCCTTGCATTACCGTCTTTTGGTCGTTAGGTTCACTTAAAAGCCGTTTTTAGTGATCGCATTTCCCTCTAGTTGAGTTTGGATAATGGCTGGATGTGCGACCTCTGAATCTGGCTGTTCCCCTTTTCATCACGTATCAAGACTTTAGTCGGAAGGAATCTCCCATGCGTGTCATCGAGATTTTGAAAGCGAAAGGCGATTCGGTCTATCAAATTTCGCCGAATGCGAGTCTGGCCGAAACGGTCGCTCAACTGGTCAAGTGCAATTGCGGCGCGTTAATGGTAACCGATCGGGAAAGGATCTTCGGTATCATCACCGAGCGAGATATCTTGAAATCGATCGCCTCGCAAGACCGACCCTTGAGTGAATTGATGGTCCGCGATTTCATGTCAACGGATCTAGTGACTGGGCAACCGAGCGACGATGTCAATAGTATCATGGGATTGATGACAAGTCGGCGCATCCGGCATCTTCCAATTTTGGAGGACAGCGAGCTGGCTGGAATGATATCCATTGGTGACGTCGTAAAAGCTCAGTTCGATTTGTTGTGCCATGAGAATCATTATATGAAGGTCTACATTCAAAGTTGACGGACTCGACGTTGTATCCAGTGTTCATCTGGCACTTCACCATGGATTCTTGATAGGTGCGTTGGTCTCGCGCCAATGCCAACGCCTTACAAGGGCGGGCCGTCTAACCGTCGCAAATACCTTTCGACAAACGTTTCGAATTGTTCGTTGACGTTTTTCTGAGCCGTCATCGTAGCCGCTCCGAATCGAATCGCTTTGTCAAACGCGTCATTCACTCCAACGATGGCTTGAAGACTATTTTTCAACGAATCGATCTGCGAGTCCTTGGTTACGCGCGCAATGCTGGCCGCCGTCTGCTGACTTGCACGCTCGTCACGAATTCCATTCCATGCTACTCTCCAGTCACCGTCAACATGCTTCACCATAAACACGGACTCAACCGAAGCGGTCTCGCCCAATGGGTCCACTTTTACATTGGTCGCATGAAAATAACCCATTCCCAACGCTTCGGTTTTGACGATCGCGGCTTTGACCCAATCCGACTTGCTATCTGGCAAAAGCGATTTGCTTTTTGGATCGCCGACAAGGTCGCCAAGAAGTTCACCGAGGACGGATTCGGTTCGTGCTTGTAGCATTTGCGTCATGATCGCATTTGCGTTTTGAGGCTGTTTGTCGTCGCCAACTTGGATCATCACCTTGCCAGACCCTTGGAATTCGATCCGTTCAGCAAGACCATGCGACACAATTGCCAATCGTGATCTCCACTGCGACTCGCTTTGCTCCATCATGGGGAACCGGGTCGATAGATCGGGAACGGTGAGCGTGGCATCGAAGTCCTGGACTTTGCTCTTGAGCTCTTTGAGGATGTCCGAAACCTCGCGAGATTCAATTCTGGGCAATCGCTCAGACCAACCCCAAATCGCAACTCGGCGGTTTGATTCGGAGGCTAAGATTACGTTGGCAATGAGCGACCGCTTGAGCCTCACCACCAAGAATTGGCATTCGTCATCGGGCGGAGCATCGATGGCAGCAGTAACTCGTTCAAGTTCCTTTTTGACCAAGAAGTCGAATGCGGGATGCTTGCCCGTGGATGTCAGTTGCTCGAGTCGGCTTTTGAGTTGTTGCCTTGCTCGCTCCTCTTCGCTTTTCGCTTCTTTGTCGACCTTGTCATACGCTTTCTCATCGAAATGTTGAAACCATTCGCGAGACACCGCGATCTTGAGGTCTTCGTTGGGGTTCGTATTGAGCACGCATCCCCGAAACTGCTGACGCGATTTGAGATTGAGTATGTCGACTGCCAATCGAGTCCGACTGGATTGTTGGGATTCAGCCTTTTCAATCGAAACAACCAGAAAAAAAACCGACAGGCCCAGGAGCAGATCGAAAGAAAGCGATTTTGCGCGCTCGAAAACGCGGCGACTCAACATATTCCACCTCAGCTCCCTGTGTCTCCCCGTGTGCCGTGCGCAAATCCAAGAATATTCCCTTTTTCCATTGTACTGTTTAAGTCTGTGCAGCGTTTAAGACTGTATTGAGTTGGAAGACTAAGTTACACTTGAATGCTTGAATTAACCTCTCTTTCAAGATCATTCTACAAGAATCCAGACAAAAACTTGCAAAATTCAGACGACGCAGATCCAGCCATCGACAATGGAGCAGAACTCGCCCCAGACGCGGGAAATGTCATTGCCAACATCAAAACGCGACCGCCAATGTTCCAAGGGGATGCTGCCGAACTCCTCGTTCAACTGCACTTGTTCGCCGAACCTCTCGGGATCAATGACATTTCGCCCGAATCATGGAATCAGGTTGCCGAGTATTGCTTGCAAGTATGGTCTTGGAATCAGAGTATCAATCTAACGCGTCACACAACTCCGGAGTTGTTTGTGAAGCGAGACTTGCTCGACGCTTGGCATCTCGCCAAACTCATTGAGCCCAACGAGGAGATTCTCGATATCGGTACTGGGGGCGGTGTACCCGGTGTGCTCGTAGCGATATTGCGTCCGGATGTGCAAGTGACTTTATGCGATAGTGTTGCCAAGAAAGCGACCGTCATGACACGGGTTGTCGATCACCTCCAATTGAAAATTCCTGTCTATCCGCTCAGCGTTCAAAAGGTTTTAGAAGACTTCCGGTATGACACGTTAACTGCCCGCGCGGTTGGACCGCTCATTCGACTCTGTACTTGGCTTCAAGACGATTGGCATAAGTTTCGCAGACTTCTAGCGATCAAGGGACCCAAATGGGTCGAGGAGCGAGGCGAGGCACGTCACAAAGGCGTGCTTAAGAACATCGAACTGCGTCGGGTGGCAGCTTATACGATGCCGGACACGGAATCGGAAAGCACGATCTTGCAGCTACTCCGACCTCGCGGTTGATGTCTTCGTTGCATTGGAGGGCTTTTTCAAGGCCCGTGGATGGGCTTTTGCATAGGCTTGTTTCAGGTTCGCGGTACTGACGTGCGTGTAGATCTGAGTTGTAACTAGACTCTTGTGACCAAGCAACTCTTGGACGCTTCGAATGTCGGCACCGCGATCGAGAAGGTGGGTTGCGAAGCTGTGTCTCAACGTGTGCGGCGTGGTACGTGTGTCGAGTCCGCATTCTTTGATGTATTTTTCTAGCATTCGAGCCACGCTGCGAGTTGTTAGACGCTGACCGAATTTATTCGTAAATGTCGGAAGCTCTTTCGCGTCGCCATGATCGGCTCGTTTTCGGACCGTAAAGTAGCGATTCAAAGCCTTGGCAGCAAAGTCTCCGATCGCCCCAAATCGTTCTTTGCGACCTTTGCCTCGAACGCGCACGACCCCTTCCTCAAAGTCCAGGTCTCGATCGTTCATCCCGACAAGTTCGCTAACTCGAAGCCCAGCGCTGTAGATGACTTCCAAAATAGCGATGTCTCGCAATCCCATCGCATGGTTGGAGTCAGGCGATGCGAGCAATTGCTGGATTTCTTCCGCAGACAAGAAGTGGGGGAGTTTGCGTTGGCCTCGCGGATTGCGAAGCGGCTTAGCAGGATTCGTGTCCGCCATCTGCTGCCTTTGCGCATAGCGATAAAAGCTTCGAAGGGAGGCTAGCTTTCGCGAGATGCTGGTGCGAGCGTATCCAGCATCATGCAGTGCGGAAACGTAACCGCGCAAAAGTGCCGAATCCACATCTCGCGGTGTCACTTTCTTGGTTCCCTCGTCGGTCAGAAAGTCGGCTAAATCCATCAAGTCCTCACGATAGGATTTAATGGTCAAGTCGGATGCGTTTCTTTCAACGTCGAGATAGCGTAAAAACTGTGCGATTTCAGAATGCATCTTCGTCGGTCTCCACCGTCGCAACTCCATCGTCAACAGGGCGAAAAGGCCCTTGTCGTACACCAAGTTTACATCTAAATCCGTGACATGCGCACCCATGCCGTAGAAAAAACGCCCTACAAGTCCTGCAAACTTCGATACACTACGGGTGTCTAATTCCTTGCGCATGGGTGTCTAGATGCTCGCGCAGGGTTGGCTAGATGCTCACGCAAATCCCCTTCTCGTTCGTTTGCTCACGGAGGATCGCTTATGCACTCGTCGTTTAAATACCTTGTTTTGGTATCGGCATCCGTATTCTCGCTGACTTTTCGTGCTCTGCATGCGGATGACACAAGCGACGATGGTATGCGACTGCAGCACCTGAAGGAGTCCGTTCAAACAGGTGGAAGTGCGTCGGCTATTGCGGCGATTCGTTCGCTCCCGAATGAGCAGCGTCAGAAGTGGCTCAGCCAAGTCTATCAATCTCTGCCAAGCAACCAACCGAACGGCGGTGGCGCAGTGGCCAACTACTTCGAGTTGATGCAGTTAATTGAAAACACCATCGACGGAGGTTGGCAATCAGCGGGCGGCAACTCTTCGATGATGCCATTTGCAAACGGAGTTCGCATCGACGTCAATGGCGTGATCGAGCGATTCGATCCGAACAAATCAACGGCTTCCGTCGTGAAGTTTCCGCCGGTTGATTCGAAACCTTCTTCGATCTCGTTATCGGGACTCGGTGACTGGCAAGAGTCGAGCCCGCTTCGCTGGGTTTCGCTCAATAGGCTCGATCAGCAAGTTGCCGATCGCATGGAACCGAACAATGCTTCACGAGCCTCAATCGCGATGGAATTATTAGGTGGATTGTACCGAATCGATTACCTGGCATTCGATCGCCAAACACAAGAATGGCTATTAGGTGGACCGGCAGGAAATCTCGAAATCAAAAAGTCGGGTGAGTTAGTGAACCTCGAAACCGGTTTACCACCAGTATTGCTTGAAG
The DNA here is from genome assembly GCA_945870455.1 of Pirellula staleyi DSM 6068. Taxonomy (GTDB): domain Bacteria; phylum Planctomycetota; class Planctomycetia; order Pirellulales; family Pirellulaceae; genus JBKCUI01. The sequence goes on from CAMBSL010000215.1 coordinate 8,365, forward strand.
ACCTTCTCTGCATCGCTCCGCAAGTCTTGTCCGGCAATGGCTTATTTGGATGCACCATCGATCCCGATCCAAAGCGTCTGACCGAGGCTTACGAAATGGCTCGCACACCTGTCGCAATGCGTTCCCTGCAAAGAAATCCGGAACGATGGGTCGAGGAATGGCGAAAGAAATTGGGTCGCCAAAATACCAAGGTCATTGGCCTCCCACAGGATTCACCCACAGGCTACGCGATGATCGTTGCGGATGCTCACATGAAGCGGATGGGGCTGGAACTGGAGCACCGGCCTACTTCGATGAATTCGTATTGGCAGGAAAAACAAATCTTTAAGAATAGTTCTCAAGATTCGGGATTGGTGCGATGGTGGTTCTCATTAACCGATCACAAGATTCCGATGGATCCAGATCGCAAAATCTATCGCTTCGCTCCGTCGAATGTGCAAGTCTTGAGCGAAGCCCAAATGTTGAGCTCCACGGGTGAACGAGTCGCCGCACATGCGCCGGATATTGCTGCAGAAGCTTTTGCGAAAGGCTTCTCTCAGAACTTTGGTAAACTGCAACGCAAGTATGATTGCTATGGTCGGCTTCGACACATTTTCGATCTAGCCGTCGCACTAGAAATTGTGCGCGTTGAAATGGAAAAAGGAAATGGCAGAGCTTTTTTGGCGATCGACGATCCCAAAGTGCAGCCTCGGTTGGCCATAGCTCCTCGTGAAATCGAATCGGTGGCTGCGACCTACAAAGAATCAAGCGGATCGGTTTCAGCGATCGTGAGCGGTGGCGTATCGATCCAATTGAAGTCACTGCAAAAACGAATGGTATTGGATCGGATGCAGACCAATCGAGTTTCGATTGAAGCGTCGAACGATTCCTTGAAAGGCAAAAACGACAATGCGAGCGTTTTGCGTTCACCGCTATCCGACGAGCCATTTTGGCGGTAGGGTTCGCTCGATCCATTTGTGGGATAGGCTTCCAGCCTGTCAAGTGGAACGCAACGTAATTAAGAATCCGAACCCGAAACGTGAAATTGAAACATGCCCAACGATCCTGCTAGAGATGTCACACAGCAGCAAGTCAATCCCGTACCGGAGCCCCAAGGGGGGCAGACGGGGATATCGTATTGCGCCGCGTTGCGGCTCAAACATGCTGCAAGAAGAATACAAACGAGAAGAAAACGAACGAGCACAGGCACTGTTCAAGGATCCTAGGATACGAGGCTGGAGCCAAGGGGGGAGAAACACACATTTCGTAAAAAGGGAAATCGCAAATTTACGATTTTTTAGAATCAGCACTTGCTCAAAATGAAGTCCGTCATTACCCCCTTTTAGCTCTCCATTTCAAATCGTGGCACCCCCCGCGTTGCCGCTTTAGGGCGAGGGATTCTAGAATTACAATCCCAACAATCCCAATTCAAGGCCATTGCCAACGCTCGATCCGCGCCGACGCATCGCAACCGCAATCCCATCCTCTCCGCTAGCGAAATTCCCATCGGATCTGCAACTGAGTTAAGTCGCAGCTTACCCATACTGCAAAAGGAGACCTGACCAACCTGACCTCTTTTTAGCTGCCTTCACGCGAATCAACCGTGAATGGACTCACGCACTCGCGAAACATCCCGCAGCTGCGTTTTGCCCTGGAACAAATTTGCGATTTCGTTGGGAAGCTGACTTTTTGAGGCTCTCTGGCGAGCCTGCTGCGCTTCCACGACCAAAGTATTTTTTGAAATTCCATACCAAG
>CAMBSL010000216.1 GCA_945870455.1 Pirellula staleyi DSM 6068
ACGATTGCTTTTTCCGATGCAACAGATCGAGGTTTGCGTTTGTCCAACGATCGTCCTGAATTGTTAAATTTTGCCTGCCCTCAATGCCAAAAGAACTTGCGAGCCCCCTCATCGCTCGCCGGAAAAAAATTGGCTTGCCCAAAGTGCTCCGCATCGATCCGAGTGCCAGGAGTTATTAGCGCCAACAACGACGATGACGATTGGCTGAAATTGGATGTGGCTGAATCGGTCGATGAACAGCCCACTGCAAAACCTGTTCGCGATCCTAAGACGTTGCCAGGAAAAGCACTCGCTCCTTTAAAAGAGGCAGCCCCAGCCAAGACGTCAGACACAGTCACCGGCGCCGGATCATCGGTCGGCGCCGGATCATCGGGCGGCGCTGGATCATCGGGCGGCGCCGGATCATCGGTCGGCGGTGGGAATGAGGCCGCCGTGCGGAATGAGAATGACGAGTTTAGACTTGAACCCGTCAGCCCCCCAAGCAAGGTGTCGCGAAGCGTATTTGAAGATGATTTTCCCGACCTACTTCCAACCGAATCGTCCCCCTTACCTTCGACGCCTCCCTCAGAATTAGATGCGATCCCCTCCGCTAAGAAAAAGGTTGAGCCAAAAAAAATGGCTCAACCCCGAGCCAACCTCAAATCCGAAAGTCGCCCCGGCTCTTCCGGAAACTCAAAACACAAGCCCAACTCCAACACAACGGACTCAAAGCCCAAACCCCTATTGGTTGGTTCCCTGGACGAAATGATTTTGGAAACGCCAGCGCTCGGCGATAGCTTTGTCGTTCCGAACGACGAAGAGTTTCGATTTGCTTGCAAGATTTGCGGTACTTTCCTTTACGCCAACAAATCGCGAATCGGAAGCAAGACTCGATGCCCTGACTGCCATTCCCAATTCGTTGTCCCAAAACCCTTCGTCAAGCCAACACCGAAAGAGTTCAAGCTTGAAGAAATGCCCAGTGTCAAGTTTGCTCCGATCGATGCAGAAAACTCGAAAGCCTTAACTCATCAAGATGTTAATACGCGAGAGATACTCGATCGAGCCAAAGTGGAGGCGGACCGCGATCGCGATGAACTAGAAGACATCAATTTCGTTTTCGACACGAAACGTTGGATGGGGCTCATCCTCGGATTTTTAAGGGATCCGTTGGTCGTGACTGCGATGGTCATTCTTGGCTTGGTATCGAGTGCTTGGTTCTTTTCGATGGCAGCCTTTGGGTCCGTGATTGAGGCGAGTGATAAAACTGCTTTCGTTGCGAGAGTCGTAATCTTTGCGGTTTTCTTGCTCCCGATTGGTGGCGTCATCTGCCTATGCGGTCTGCCCGTTCTGGTCATGGCTGCCAATCGTGCACCGAGGGTTGCGGAATGGCCATTCTCCCGGCTGGGAGAATCTATTGGTGAATGCATGATGGTGATCGTGACTCTCGTTATCGCAATCATACCTGGAGGAATGCTGGGAGCCTTGACAACATCCTTGGGGGCCAACCCACTGATTGCTGCCGGAGCAGTCATGCTTGGGATATGGGGGCTCTCTCCCATTTTGCTCTTGAGCATGATCAACAATTCTTCTGCATTCGAGCCCTACTCGCAATTGGTCATCGGCACGATCAAGAATTATGGCGATGCGTGGGGGGCGATGTATATTCAATCCGGAATTGCCTATGCCTTATTTTTCATTTTCATGGCGGTCGCGTCGCTCAATGGAGTGGAGGGCGATATCGTTTGCGGGCTTGTCCTGCCGTTCTTTGCTTTCTTTATTTTTAATCAGTTAGGTGTTCTCGCCGGACGAATTAGCCAGGCTACGGAGATGGGATTCGAAGGGGATTTTTCCGGCGACTAACGACCAATGGCAATCACTTTCGGTGCGAACAAGTGTTCTTTTAGCGTTGCGGCGCTAGTCGCCCGATGAATTCCCGGGTGATCGAATCCTTACCGGACAGCTTGGGCGGTTCCGCACCAACTAAAGCCAGCGTTTTTTTCGAAAGAACACCAACAGTCCAAACGCAACCACCCCCATCAATGCCAACGCAAATGGATACCCAAGATACCATCGGAGTTCCGGCATGTTCCAAGGGGATTGATCGCTGAAGTTCATACCGTACACGCCCGCGACAAACGATAGCGGAATGAAAATAGTCGAAATGATCGTGAGGATTTTCATCACTTCGTTCATGCTATTGCTGACACTGGACAAGTAAAAATCTCGCATGTCGGATGTCAATTCGCGATATGTATCCACTGCATCAACAACTTGCATAACGTGATCATAGCAGTCTCTTAAGTGAACGCGAGTCTCCGAACTGATGTGAGGGAGCGAATCTCGAACGAGCTCGTTGATCATTTCTCGATGCGGACGAATCGACCGCCGCAAGGACAATAGCTGACCACGCAAATGATGGATTCGCTGCATTTGATCAGGGTTAGGATTTTCGATAATTTCTGCTTCCACCGTATCAACTTGCTCAGCCAATTTTTCCATGGCCGGGAAATAACTGTCGATCACCGCATCCAGCAACGCATAGAGCAAGTAATCGACCCCTGAATCACAAATCTTCCCGCGATGCGTCCGAATACGCTGCCGAAGCGGCTCCCAGCAATCGCCCGGTCGCTCTTGAAAGGAAAGCAACACTTGATGCATAAGAAAGAAAGATAGCTGTTCGGTTTGCAACGCATCGTTACCATCGATCATCCGTGCAACCACGAAGGTCGAATCAGGAAACTCATCCACTTTGGAGCGCTGGTGAACATTGACGACATCCTCCATCGCCAACGGATGTAATTGCAGTAACTGAGCAATTCCCGAGAGCGTCTCTTCGCTTCCAAGCCCAGTCACATCGATCCAGACACTTCGAAAGGCGACTCGAATTGCCCGTATTTCATCTATATCTTGAATCTCTTTTTCAAGCAGGTCAGCGCCGTTAAAAGCGATGACCCTAATCGTGGTTGGGCTCGCGTTAGGATCGACATTCATCGAAACCGCACTGCCGGGAGCCGATCGATGCTTTGGGTTTTGCGATCGCTTTTGTTTTAGGTTCTTCTTGGTTTTCATGGTGATAGCAGATTAGAAAGGATTAGATTCGCTTTCAGGATTGCGACACAAGAAGGGCCGTGTGTGATCTCGCTCCGGATCACCATCCGAACTGCGACTTCAAACGGCATCGCGACTCGTTCGATACGTTCCGTACCTTCCATATTCGTCTCCGTGAAGCTGAGATCCGTCGCTAAAAAGATCGCAGTCGGAGAACACAAGGCTGCCGTTAGCGGATCGACGACTCCAAGCGGATGTAGCTGCTGGGCAACGATCCCCACTTCTTCTTGAAGCTCTCGAGTAGCGGCGATTTCGGCGGATTCACCGAATTCGATTCCCCCGCTTATGCCTTCGATAGTATCACGACCCACGGCGTAGTGAAACTCTTTGGTCAAGTAACAGGTGCCGTCTGCAGCAACGGGAATGACGCAAACTCCAGGCTTGATGCGAACTGTCGAATACGTGCCAGGCTTGCCGTCAGGCCGGAGCACGTCATCCATTCGAATTTGAACCCACGCATCTTGATAAATTTCATTGCGACGGACTATCTGCCAAGGCCCATGGATTTGGGTTCGAAGTTCTCGGTCATCTGGCGAAGCCATACTGGATCGATCAATGAAAGGGCACAATTCATAGGAAACCATTGATAAGTTTTACCAAAAAAAGAATATGTTCCCAGCCTGCTCGCGAAAGATCCGTGATCTACATGGTTCGATCACTGCCGTTGATGGCTGCGTCTTGGTAGGGAGTCATGTCCAAGCCGTCGATGAAACTCGTGAGCGATTTGCTGCGTTGTGGGTGTTGCAGCTTTTTGACAGCTTTGCTCTCGATTTGACGAACGCGTTCACGTGTCACTTGAAATATCTTACCCACTTCTTCCAAGGTGTAGGCGTATCCGTCTGCCAAGCCGTATCGCAATTTGAGGATCTCGCGTTCACGGTAGTTTAACGTTTGCATGGCTTCATGGATTTGCTCCTTGAGCGTTTGCTGATTGGTTTCGTAGAGGGGATCATCATCACGGTAGTCTTCTAGAAACTCGCCGAAGAAGCTGTCTTCATGATCGCCAACGGGTTGATCGAGCGACAACGGTTGGCGCGCCATTTTGATGACAACTCGAGCATCATCGAGCGAAAGACCTGCGCGTTCGGCTGTCTCCTCAACGGATGGTTCTCGACCCAATTCTTGGATCAAATCGCGAGTCACTTGTCGCACCTTGCTCATCGTGTCAATCATATGGACAGGCACGCGAATCGTTCGGCTTTGGTCCGCAATGGCTCGAGTAATCGCTTGTCGAATCCACCAGGTTGCATATGTAGAAAACTTAAATCCGCGTTCGTATTCGAATTTGTCGACGGCCCGCATCAAGCCTGTGTTCCCTTCTTGGATCAGGTCGAGGAAACTGAGTCCACGATTGCGATACTTCTTGGCAATCGACACCACCAATCGCAGGTTCCCAGCGGAGAGTTCACGTTTGGCCGCATCGTATTCGAGTCGGTGAGTTTTGACTCGTTGGCAACGGCGAGCAAGCGTGCTCGGCGTCTCGTATGTGATTCTCATTAAATAGCGCAACTCTTCTTTGAGTTTCGCGATCGGTACGCAATCCGAGAAACCGGTCTCTTGTGCGACGGCGATTCGATCTTTCAGTGTTGCCATTTGGCTAGCGATCGTGTGGAGCTTGAGAAAAATGGGCTCCAAGCGATTGGTTCGCAAATTCATTTCTTCGATTAAGCGGACCGCTTTGTTTCGCCGGCAAACCAATCGCTTCCAAGCTGAGCGACGTTCGTCCATTGGAACACTCTTGTTGATAGCGACGTGGTAGTCACCGTGATTTCTCAACAACAGATGTCGAAGGGTTTTGATGTTCGGGCCAATGCGTCGCATGATTGCGACTTTTTCGGTTGCGTTCGTCACGCTAACTTCGATGGTTCGGTCCAATCGCAACTTGCTATCGCGAACTTGCTCAAGCAGTTTCGTGGCTCCTTGGAGCACGAAATCCGATGCGAGCATCCATTGGCGGTAATTGGTGCGCGTCATCTCAATGTGCTTGGCGGCACTGACTTCTTGTAGGCGAGTCAGCAAGGGGATTTCGCCCATTTGCATTAGATACATTCGAACGGGATCTTCGGTTGCGTCAACAACTTCATGATCCTCATTCTGAGGAAAGTGACCTTCGCCCGAATCGTCGTCTATAAGTGCGTCTTCGTCTACATCATGTTCCGCGTCGACGTCCTCTTCCTCTTCCTCTTCAAATCCAAAACCTTCGACCACTTCCCCCGCGAACTCACGGTCTTCGTTAATATACGAGTAACCTGATTTTTTGTTCGCGTTTTTCAAGGGTCGACGATTGGATCGCTTGGTCATATCTGATAGCGTCTCGTAGGAGGTGACTAAATTAGATGCATCGGTTTTGCACCGAGTTCCGACTGGTTAAAAGATTTCGGTTGCATTCCCTGTGCCGATTGACTAGGAACCGACAACGTGATGCGATTTCCCCGTGAATTCGTTGATACAAATTAATTCCGCTCGGTTTTCGATTCCGAGCCATGATGCCGAAACACCACCCTAATACGTTGACCCATCGCGACATGTTTCAGAAAATCAACGTTTCTAAGAAGATTTATCTGAGGATACAAAACCGGGCTATCAGGCTGTGGGCTCAGTATCCAATGGTTGCAGTCCTTGCGATCTCGCTTTTAGCGATTTCAATCCAAGAGACATTTGGAAACGCTTGGTTTGCGTTGCTTTTTTGCGGTTTTTTGAGCTCGGGCATGGCAACGCTGTGGCATTGGAAATTTCGCCCCGCCCGTCAATCTGCCTGGGCTGTTTTGAGTATCGCATTAGCAATCGGCCTATTCATCAGCTACCTCCACTCGCTGGGGCAGCAAGATTCCCGCGAGCGTTTAGCCAAATGGGAGTCCACTCTCAGGGAAATCGCTGCAAATGAAGAGCTAGGGACCGCTTCTTGGAATCCTATTGCATGCCGAGGGAATGTAGATTCGTCTTTGCGATTTCGAAAAGCAACAATCCCGGGGGGAAATACCGACCTGGGTGAGGTCGGTTGGCAAACGCTGACCGTGATGCGTGTCTTCGAAATCCGAATCGGTGGCCAGTGGTCTCCCGCATCGCTTTTGATACCACTCACCATCGACGGAAAATTATCCGGCTATTACCCTGGCGATGCAATTGAACTCTACGGTCAATGGCGATTGCCGAGCAAACCTTCCAATCCTGGCCAGTTCAATCAGTCACGTCGTTACGCCGAACAAGGCTATGCAGCTCAAGCCCGAGCAGACTCCGAATCGCAGCTCATCAGAATTGAAGGCACCTCTCGCATTCGAGTCGATCGTTACCTTGCCATGGTCTCCGCGAAAGCCCTCTGGGCAATCGAACGTTACGTCATCCTCGGCCAATCCGAATTGACCGCAGCGTTGGTTCTCGGCCAACGAGAACAAGCGGAATGGCGATTGCAAGAAGAGTTATTAGCGACTGGGACTATCCATATGCTATCGATTTCAGGGATGCATATCGAAATGGTTGCCCTGGTACTGTGGATGATCGGAACCTTCTTTCAATTGCCTCGCAAGCCAATGTTGTTGGGTATCTGTTTGATCGTGATCGGTTACGCGCTTCTTTGTGGCGCAAATCCGCCGGTGGCACGTGCGACGATGATGCTTGCCGGACTTTGTATCGCGAAGTGGAATGGATGGAGATTTTCCAGTTCAAACATCCTCGCCTTCGCCGGGTTTGCATTGATATTGTACCGAACCAGCGTGGTCTTTGAGACTGGAACCCAACTATCGTTTATGGCGGTGGCGGTTTTGATTTTGTCACACCACTCCGGGGGGCTGCGCGTTGCGCCGCTCAAGCGGTTGATCGAATCGAAGTCGAGCCGCTGGAGCAAAAATCTTCGTCGCGTTGGGACTTGGTCTCGCGAGATGATCCGCACTAGTTTTTGGGTCTGGTTCGTTACTGCCCCTTTAGTGTGGAGCAGTTTTCATGTGGTTAGTCCGATCGCAATCGCGCTCAATCTATTGCTATGGTTGCCGATGCTGTTTGCTTTGATGGCTGGCCTTGGCCTGATTGCCTTTGGATGGTTCCCAATCTTTGCCTGGCCGCTTGGTTTGGTTTGCGGTGTGTCGTTATGGATTGTGCAATGGATCGTCGGTTTGGGCGAGCAAGTTCCATTGGGTCACTTTTGGTTGAGATCGCCGCCTGCTTGGTGGTTATACAGCTTTTATGCTCTCGGAATCATCACCGCGATCCTAGGTGGCGTCAAACGACCAACGAGTCGCCGACGACTCGTTCGGGTGTTGGGAATCTGGTTTGTTTTCGGATTATCGATTCAGCCGACCTTAGACTGGGTTCGGTCTGCTACCAACGGGCACAATACGAAACTGTCCCTCACATTCATCGATGTTGGACATGGCACCAACATCCTCATCGAAACTCCTGACCAGCAAGATTGGCTGTACGATGCTGGTCGATTAGGTGACCATCAGCGCAGTTATCAGGTGATGGTTGAGGCATTGTGGGCTATGAACAAGCCAAGTATTCACGGAGTCATTCTCTCACATGCCGACTCCGATCATTACAACGGACTCGAAGGGATTGCAAAACGGTTTGCCATTGGGAAATTGATCTCAACTCGGCAAGTCTTTGAACATCGAAGCCCATTGTTGAAGCAAAACTTGCGTGCGGTTGGCAGCCATGGTGCTCGCATGGTGGCTTGGAAAAAAGGGGACGTGCATCAAGGTGATGGCTGGAGCATGTTAGCGATGCATCCGCCCGACCAAGGTGTTATTGGAACCGACAACGCCAACAGTCTTTGCGTCATGATTGAATTCGCAGGGCGACGCATCCTGCTTCCTGGGGATTTAGAACCGCCAGGAATGCAAATGCTGGTCGGTCAAGACTCAACAAAAGTGGATGTCATGATGGCCCCACACCATGGTTCGCTAAACTCAAAATCCGACGCACTATTGGATTGGTGCGCCCCCGAGATCATCGTTATCAGCGGTGCGAATCGAGCCCAATCGACTCGCGTTTTGGACGCTTTCGCAGCCAAGGATCGCCAAGTGCTTGTGACTGCACGCGATCATGCCATTCGAATCGAGATTTCACTGAATGGTTCCATCGAAACGAAACACTGGGTCGTCGACCACTGGGAAAAATTCTGAGGAGCGCTCGATCCCACTGGTGAACGGTCTAGCGATTTGCGGCGTAGAGTTCGGCATAGGTCAACGCCCAGTTGTCGATTAGATCTCGAAACTTACCCAGATCCATTTCACCCAGCGGCTGATAGAAACTACGGGTCAGCAGCTCTCGATTTGCGATCGTACCCTTGGCTTGCAAGTCCAAGATGTGAAATTCGTTAATGGGCCGGACAGCCATCTCAAATCGACTGTACTTGTTCTCGCGACGGCCCCGTTCGATGTGCAAATCATCTCTCACACAAGCTCCGCCCCAACCAGCATCCCCAAACACGGTTTGGTATCGAAAGCCGGGAAACAGGTCCGCAATCTTCTTCATGACCGTTTCGATACGTTCCGAGAGCTCCAACCTAATTTTAGAATGGAGAGCACGAAACTCCTCAGCCTCTATCCGCTTCCGCTCCGATTCCGATTGGGATGAACTTGCCCTATTCGCTCCGCGGGCAGCGGCTTGTTTTAGCTTGTCGTCAAAATCAGACATGTCATTCTCAGGCGGAGGGTGCCGACGCGTCTCCGCGATCCGTAGTTTCAACGCCTTGCGAACGGTTCTCAACCGGCGTTTCGTTTTGAGCGTCTGAAGAACGAACGCTCGTCTCCAACTCTGGTGCAGGATTTTGTTCTACCGTTGGTTCATCCTTGGACTTCTTGATAAACTGGAGAAGGTCGGAGAAAGAACGCAATGGTTCTTTTCCCTTTTGCATGGCGTCGCTGATCGGGGTCACCGGCTTGGGTGGGTCAACTCGAGTTGGTCTACGAGACTGCGATGAATCGCCGGATTCCGAATTGTTTCGACCACGGTCGCGATTGCCATCGCGTCCAAAGGGCTTGCCGCCGCGATTTCCGCCGCCGCGACTGTTGCGGCTATCTCCGCCTGAGCTTCGACTGCGGTCACCCCCAGAACCAGAACCAGCCGGCTGGCCAGTCCGATCGGCCGACTGAGGTTGATTTTGGCGTGGTCCGTTATCGCGAGCGCCGTTCTGATTTCGATCGTTTCGTTGATTTCGGTTGTCGCCTCCCGCTTGATTGCCTCGTCCTTGGCCACCTCGGTCATGCGACCCCTCGTTGGGCCCTGAGGAACCGTGCTCGCTTCGCCGCGACGGTGTTCCGGGTGGTATGGCCGTTAACGAAACTCGCTTTTTCTTTTCGTCAACGTTGAGCACCCAGACTGGCACGAGGTCCCCAACTTGAACGAACTGATGCGGATCCTCTATGAAGTCAGGGGCCAACCGGCTGATATGGATCAGGCCGCTGCAGTCAGGACCAAGGTCCACAAACACTCCAAAGTCGGCGACACCAATGACGAGAGCCTGGAGCATCATCCCACTTTGGAGGTTGTCCAGTCGCGGCACTTTGCAGAGCAAAGGCATCGGGAATTGAAAATCTCGACTGTCTGCAAACGAAAACTGCAAACAGTTTGCGACACGCTTCATCTTTTCTCGTCCCACTTGCCAGCTTCGCGCAAGGCGTTCGACGTCGATCGAAAGCGTTGGCTGTTCCATTGCGGCAGTCGGGATCGGAGGCATCGGAACGGAACTGCGGGGCGTCAGAGGAACCGTTGGTTGATTCGATTCACCCGCATCGGATACGGACGCGGGTGCGATACTGCTGGTGGATTCGGCAACCGATTCGGAGCTTGGTACGTCCGCTGAATCGACTGCGGATCCGTCAGATAACGCTGTGTCAGCCGGTACTGTGTCAGCCGGTACTGTGTCAGCCGGTACTGTGTCAGCCGGTACTGTGTCAGCCGGTACTGTGTCAGCCGGTACTGTGTCAGCCGGTACTGTGTCA
>CAMBSL010000217.1 GCA_945870455.1 Pirellula staleyi DSM 6068
TGCCCAGAGAATGCAATCATGTTTCCGCAACACAAGACACCCGCGATTGCGGGCGCACCGGTCGACGCAGGCGGATTCAAAATCGACTTATCGAAGCTCTTCGGGGCACCGGAACGAGATGAAGATCCCGTCGCTGCTGCAGCACGTGAGAGAAACGAGCAGTTGATTTTGGCTGGCCGTGCAGCCGTCGAAATGCCCGACACATCCGTTTCCAAGTCGACGGCTACCTTGGATGCAAAAGCAGATACTCCGGAACGTAAGCGAGACGAATTCGACTCGCTGATTGACCAGCTCGACGCGTTGGACTTATAGCCAACGCCGCGATTCGCCTTGAGTAAGCTTCCCAATTGTCCGTCATTCCCGCGCAGGCGGGAACCCAGTCATCACACACTCCACTGGATTCCCGCCTGCGAGGGAGTGACGTACTGGCGTGGCTCATGCGGCCTCATCTTTACCCACATCTTTTGATCTTGCTCCCCTCGCCCTGTACTCGGGGAGAGGGGCTGGGGGTGAGGGGTTTACACTGTGTTTTGATTGGTTTTTTGATCGTGAGTTCAATGTCTAGCTGCGTTTCAGAAACTAAACAAATAACTGAACCTAGGAAATCCAAAACTGATTTGCAACTACCGACCCGAAAACATGCTGAGTCCCTGTGTCCCGATCCTAAACGGTTTTCCAATGATTTCGAAATGGGATGATCCGTCTTGAACGCCAGCAAGCAATAGTGGATACGATGAAGGAGACTGTTTCAAATTTTTTTGTGGAGTTCGAAAATGCTGCCGACCGGATATACTGCTGTAATTCGACAAGATGGACCATGGTGGATAGGATGGATTGAAGAAGTTCCAGGCGTCAATTCACAGGGCTCAACTCGAGACGAATTGCTTTCGAATTTGCGTGAAGCTCTTGGCGAGGCGATTGAGATGAACCGAGAGGATGCACGAAATGCCGCCGCTGGTGAATCATACGAAGAAGTCGCTATTCAGTTGTGAAACGTCGAGATCTTATACGACATCTAATCGATCATGGCTGCGAACTCTTACTTACCTAGCGGGTGTTTACGTCCAAGGCGTTTGCTAAATACATTGAAATCCAGGCCCGAATTTGAGAAACAAGTCCCCAATCAACGAAAAGAGGTCAAAGACAAGCTGAGTTGGCGCAGCACCTAGCACACTCTTGCTTGAGGACTCAACGTTTCGGTTCGATTTGCCTTGCCAAGAATTGCTAAACGCGGCTCACGTAGAATCTGCGTCGTGATTTTAGGCTGCGAGCTTGCTCGATACTCGTTGGCTTTCCAGCCACGTTCTTGTGCCTAGTCTTTCAAGAAGCATCGTCGATTTGTGCGGGCCATCGCATGGACCGCGACGATTTCCGATGGATCAAAGATTTCCGCTCGAGACAATCTTGCCATGATTCACTCCGTCGATAAAGCCGAAGAAAGGTATCATCCATCAAAATAGGGAATCCAAACCCGATTTGCAACTACCCACCCGAAAACATGCTGTGTCCCTTTTCCCGTTTTCCCGTGCACCAACTCTTCATCCGTTATCGCATTTGTGGCTTTCACTTCACCCTCCAGGATGAAACAGGAACGTTTCAACGGTTCGAGGTAATTGAACTCGCTAGAACCAGTTTAACAGTGGTGGAAAAAAAGCCGGATTCGGTGGATTTTGCGTTGAAAAATTAAATGCTCAGTCAAATGCCAGTCTTGCGGAGGGCGTGCAGGATTCGCTTCGTCAATCTGACCCTAGTTGCAAGTTGCATCACAGTGATGTAAAGTGATGCAAACGTCTAGGAGCGTGGATCATGACTCAAGAAAACCAACCGTCCGAGAAACCAACTGTACGAACGACAGTAAGCGTTCCAAGAGTGGACTATGCTGAGCTCGAGGTCCTAGCGGAGCGAAAAAAAGTGTCGGTTGCGTGGGTGGTGAGGGAAGCCATTGAAAGGTATCTCCATGCCGAGATACCTCTGTTTCGGAATCGGGATGACGATTCCAAAGGAGATTGATTACAGGATGTCCAGCATGCCAATTATCGACGCTCGAGTTGCCCCACGTCTATCGGTACCAGCAGCGGGACGCTCGCTAGTTAGAGCTGCGGAGGAGAGAGCTCGACACTTCCGACAGGCGGTTTCGATACTGGAGAGTAGCCTGCGATCAACCGAGGCAAATCAAAGGTATTTGTCGATTTGCACGCCAAGATGGATGTTTACGTCTGGTTTTGCGCTGGAAGAGTCCATTGAGGCGAGAGCGTCAAGATTCTTAGCGAATATTTGGCTCGCAGCAGCCTGCTGCGGTGGTTTGGATGCGAATGCGACATTAAGTGAAGCGGAAACGTGGTTCTTGGGAAATGACGTAGAGTTATTCGAGCAAATTTCCTCGCTAATCCCAGATGAATTTGCAAACGCAGCTGTCTCGCATCTCGCTAAACTTGCAAGCGATGAGCATTTGCTCGAATTGCTTCCGTATATCTTGGATCCTTTTGGTCCTGCAAGCCGGCTTGACGTAATGCGGGATCCATCAAATTTATCGGCTAGGAATGCAAAGAAGGAGGGCGGCGTTTTCTATACTCCATCAGATGTAGCTGACTACATGGTGGAACATACGCTCCAATCAATTGGGATCTCGAGGACGGCACGCTGGCTAGATCCGTCATGTGGAACTGGAGTTTTTCTGGTGTCAGTTCTTCGAGCTTGTGGGGAACTTTCTGGTTGCAACAAGCTTGATTTTGCACTGGAGAACCTGTTCGGAATCGATGTGAGCTGTCAATCGATTGAGTCATGTGCATTTGTGCTGTTTCATCATTGTAGCTCCGATGCTGAAGATCTTGCTATTTCTCCTTGGCGAGTATGGCATGCACTTAGGCTTAATCTCGCAGCTGCTGACTCATTGAGAATACGTCCAGTAAAACAGTGCCAAGAAGCAGGTTACCACGCTTCTGCATGTAGTCGCGATGAAATTCGAAGAGATTTACTTAACGGTGGTCGAATAACGCAGCCGGTAGTGCATTCATCCTGCAACTCATCATTTAGTTTGTTCTCGCAAAACGATGACATCAATCTCGGTGACGTTTTTCCTGAGGTTGCAAGTGGTGTTGATGTGCTTGTCGGCAACCCCCCATATGCGTCTCTTGGGTTTCGTGAAGATGCAAGTCTTTTGGCCCAATCATATCAGTCCAGCCAAGGAGTGCGTTTTTCAACAAGTGGCAACGCTTACACTTTCTTTGTTGAGATGATGTGGAGATTGACAAAAGAGACATGTAGTGCTTCTGCTTTAGTTGTCCCACTTTCAATTGCGTATCACCAGGGTAAGCAGTACTCGAATTGCCGCCGCGCAATGTCGTTGAACGGTGGACAGTGGCAGTTTGCATTCTTTGACCGCGAACCACATGCACTTTTCGGAGAGGAAGCCAAGACAAGAAATGCGATTTTGTTTCGCTTAGAAGCGCCGGGACAGCCCCCGCGTGGAACCATTGCAACTGTCCAAACGGGGCCACTAAGGAAATGGACTAGCCGAATGCGAGCTAACCTTTTCCGCACGATGAATTTTACCCCTATTGGTTCGGTAGGACTTACCAGCGGACTTCCGAAACTTGATGGCGAACTCCAGGGCAAAATGTATTCAACGCTTACAAAGCGAATTATAAGACTCAGATCCATGCCAAGCCATTCTGGCACCTGCTTGCCTTGTGATGCGTGTAATTCGAGAAATGAAAACCGAATTTACGTCGCAACCACGGCCTACAATTTTCTTAACGTTTTTAGAGGTTTTAGCGTTGACGATAAACAACTAAAAATACTCAGCCAGAATCGTGTTCACTATTACGATTTTGCGAATCGATCGGAATCCAGCCTCGCATTTGCGATAGTGAGTAGCAGGCTTACCTACTGGCTCTGGCATGCAGAATGTGACGGGTTTCACGTTAGCAAATCATTCATAGATAACTTGCCCTTCGATTCTTCATCTTTCAGCACTGTGAAAGCTGCTGAACTTTCTAGTCTTGGGGAAGAGCTATGGCATGCCGTTCAGCTTTTTAGAATTGAAAGCAAAAACAAAGGTAAGCTCACCATTGCATTTCGACCATTGGGATGCGAACTCATTCGGGAGCAAATTGATCAAATATTAATAGAGTCCTCGGGTCTGAATGCTGAATGCAGCGAAGAGTTACGAGATTTTGTATTTCGAACTGTTGTCGTTGACCACACGGACGAGCGCAGGATGCACTTGACGAATGTTTTTCACGGAACCACCAGGAGTTGCAGCAATGACCAAGAAAATGAATGAAATCAAAGAAAAAAGCAAGTTGTCCAAAGAAGAATGGCGAGAGTACACAAAAACGGTTTGGAGCATTGCCAATACGTCTGACGAAATCCATCCCGCAGTTTTCCCAGTGGAGATACCAACAAGGCTTATAAAACTATTTAGCTTTTGGGGAGAGACTGTTTTGGATCCATTCGCTGGAGTGGGAACGACAGCAGAAGCAGCATTGGCACTTGGTAGAAGAATTGTGTGCGTTGATCAGAATCAAGGCTACGTTTCTGAAATTAAGAAACGATTTCCGGATCTGTCCGCTACTGATAAAGCCGGGCAGGTAGTTCATGGTGATAGTCGCAACTTAGACTGCCTAGGAAGCGATTCTGTCAGCTTGATAGTTACCAGCCCTCCGTACTGGGATAAGGCTGATTATGGAAAGAGTGATGGCAATCTGGGGGCGATTGGGAATTACCAGCGATTTTTGCTAGAGATGCGATCCGTTTTTCAAGAGTGTTTTCGCGTACTACAGCCTGGCAGGAAATTTTGTCTTGTTACGGCACATGTGAATCAGCACACGGATCACGGGCTACTCACATTTCCATTGGCGTCAGATTTCACAATGTCTGCACGTGATGTCGGATTTGTATTGGTTAACGAAATCGTCTGGTCCAAAGACGGCACTGGCGGAAAGTGGGGTTCGTACGGAGCGCAACGACCAATTTTTGGCAGCTACCCGTATCCGCCTAATTTCCACTTCAAGAACGTTCACGAGTACATTCTTATCCTAGCGAAACCAGCGACCAAAAAAACGACGGGCAGCACAGTGAAGCCATACTCACAGTTGATGTCCCTGGATAACGCGTCAGCGACGAACGGTGTGAGCAAGACGCATAAAGCTAAATCGAGCTCAGCAAAGACGAACGCTTCTCTCGAAGCCTCAAAAAAGAAGGCTACGATACCTAAGAAGGCTTCGAAACCAAAGAAGGCATCCAAAAAATGAGTTGGTGACAGATCCAAGGGCCTAATTTGATAGTGCCAGACATCTGGACATGATATTATTTCTCCTGCGTTTTATTTGAACCGAAATCCTCGGGAATGCAGGAGTACTAGATGGCCCGAATTTACAACCAAGCTTCGTCACATCGTCTTGGTGTTGAACTTGTGGAGTTTCTCAGTGGTAGCGATTGGACATCATTCGAAACAGCAGTAGCTTGGGTGCGACGATCGGGTACTAGGCACTTAAAACCCTGCTTAATTTCATTTCTACAGCGCGCAGGAATCGTCAAGTTCGTTGTCGGTATCGACATTGAGAACACGTCGAAGGAAGGGCTTGAGGATCTCTTGTCACTTGAAGCATTCGGGCAGTGTGAGACGTTTATCTATCACAATGAGTATTCCGTTGTGTTTCATCCCAAGATCTACTTGTTTTCTAACGGCAAGAACTCACGACTGATCGTCGGTTCAAACAACCTTACAGAAGCTGGGCTGTTTACCAATACCGAGTGTAGCTTACAAATTGACGCAAAGTCTAGCGATGCTGTCGTCGTTGATGTTCGGAAAGCGATTGCATTATGGAGCGATGAATCGGAAAAGCTTGCTTTCAGACTGACAGAGAGACTCCTTGGTGACCTTCTGACAGAGGGGTATGTTCTATCGGAGCAGGTCCTTCGCAAGAGGAGAAAAGAAAGCGAAGCCAAACGCCTTCAATCCGCTGGCGCTAAATCCCGACGAAAACTCTTTGGATCCAAAGCCATCGCGGCACCAGTGCCACCTAAAGGCGGTGAAGTTCAGGATTCTGGAGGAAAAACTGCAAGGCGAGCCATTGGTGGAGGCATTCGACTCGGTGGACGATTGAGGGTCCGAGGCTATCAAAATGAGTTCCCAATTACCAATGTACTATTGATGCGCGTACGACCAGCACGAGGAACGCAGGTCCAGCTTCCTATACCGCTGCGTGAATGTGACTTTTTTTCCGGGTGCGATTCTATAGTGAGTGGGCGTGATAATGGTCGACGAGTGATCAGCGCTACGAAGCCGGAACGAGGTAAGGGGTCAGTGAACACATACAAGGTAGAAATGCCTGAAACGGCGGGAATTCAAGACCCATTGGTGAGGCTTGACCGAACTGATGATGGCATAGTTTACCACGTTTATTCAGCGCAATCGAAGAATGGGGTCTTGATTTATGATGCTCTGAGTACTGGCCAACAAGATCTTCCGCCAACCACTATCCTCACCAAACTAAATGATCCGGAACACAGTACTTGGTATAAGTTTATCTGAACGATATCTTTGCCGATCGCAGTGGCTTGTTGTGGGTGGAATCACAAAAGGCAACGTCATGGACTGATCGTTGGGATGCGAAAGACAGGACTTTGCAGGGCCGGCAGAAGGGGACGGGGCCGGCAATAAGGGGACACAGGAAAGCGCCGGGATAAACCGGATTTGAGTTGGGAAAAGAAAAGCAAAGGGACACTGCACATTTGCGGGGGGCCTTTAATTATCGGGTGCTTTCGTCCAAGGTGTTTTCTAATCGAGGCCCAAATTTGAGAAACAAGTCCCCAATCAACGAAAAGAGGTCAGAGACAAGCTGAGTTGGCGTAGCACTTAGCACACTCTTGCTTGAGTACTCAACGTTTCGTTTCGATTTGCCTTGCCAAGAAATTGGCGGCAAGATGCTTGAGTTTGTCTTCGATCCATCGCTTGCGGTGGTCGAAGTTCTTTCCGGGGAATGGATCATCGCCCATCACGAAGCAGCGTCGATTTGTGCGGGCCATAGTATGGACCGCGACGATTTCCGATGGATCAAAGATTTCCGCTTTAGACAACCTTGCCAGGATTCACTCCGTCGATAAAGCCGAACAAAGGTATAGTCAATCAAAATAGGAAATCCAAAACCGATTTGCAACTACCCACCCGAAAACATGCTGTGTCCCTCTGCGTCCGTCCCTCTGGGTCCGTCCTTATTGGTTCTAGTCAGTTGTTCCTCGATCCAATCAGTTATCACTGAAACCGATCCACTGCGACTGCCAAGACTGAAACCGGGATAATTGGCGTGAATCAGGGATAACTAAGTTGACAAATCAGGGATAACTCCCAAAACTCTAAGGATAACATCCCCAAAAAGGGACTAATAAGTTAGGTATTGAAATAACAAACGGTGCCACCCACTTTTTAACAAACGCTGTGTCCCCAAGCGATCCTGTGTCCCCAAGCGATCTTAGAGAACGCCGTTGACGAAAGCAACTGATAAGTAACGCCACCCACAAATGTGCTGTGTCCCTTTGCGTTCGTCCCTTTGCGTTCGGTCCCATTTCGAGCACCATGTGATATAATTAGGACATGAACACGACAATTCTCGACCAAATCATTGAACCATTTGCCGAATGTTTGACGCCGGAAGCTGCGCGAAAAATTGTCGCTATTCGTGCGGACGAAGAGATCCAAGGGCGTGTAGATGCGTTGGCCGACAAGGCTAACGCCGGTACGCTCACGGAGATTGAGCAGTCCGAATACGATCGATACTTGGCTACGTTTCATTTCGTAACAATCCTTCAAGCCCGAGCTCGTCGATTCATCCAGTCTTAGATGCTCCATGGAAGTTGCTACTCAAAGGCTTGTACGAAGCCAATTCCCTCATAACAATCGCAGCGTGTCAAACCCTCACTCCGGCTGTGCCACCTCTCTCCCTTTCCAAAGCCAAAGGGAGAGAGAACCGTTCTATTGTGGATTGCGTCGCGACGATCGGATATGATGTTGACATCTGGACCAAGATCCAGACCCTCATGCTCGCGAACCTGTCGGCAGTTCAAGATGCCATTGGATGGAAGCGTGATGAGGGAACAATGGGATGGACACGAAGGGCTCGGTCACCCGTGTTTGACTTGTGTCGAGTCAACGACTCGCCCTCGGTCATCCCGGTCATCCCGGTCATCCCGGTCATCCCGGTCATCCCGGTCATCCCGGTCATCCCGGTCGTTACGGCAGAATGTGAGTTTCTGAATGGAATCCGACAGCTTACATCGAGACTACGGTGATTGGGTACTTGGCGATGAGACCAAGCCGAGACATCCGAACGGCGTCCAATCAACTCACAACGCAGGAGTGGTGGAGCAATCGACGTAAAGACTTTCAATTGGTCGTTTCTCGCTTCGTGTTGGACGAATGCTTGGCAGGCGATCCGATTGCAGCCCAAGACCGGTTGGCCTTTTTGGACGGAGTTCCGTTGCTTGCTGTTACCCCGGAAATCGAGCAACTGGCCGACGCGATAATGAAATCTTTGCAAATTCCGCAAAAAGCTGCTTTGGACGCATTCCATATTTCCATTTCCGCCGTCCACGGCGTAGAATTCCTGCTGACCTGGAATTGCAAGCACATTGCAAATCCAGAGAACCGTTCGAAGATCGATAGCGTTTGTCGCGCGTTCGGTTTCGAACCTCCGACCATTTGTACGCCCTTCGATCTATTGGGAACTGACTCAAATGAATGATCCCGTAATTGAACAGGTTCGAGCTGCTAGAGAACACCTCGCCCAAGAAGCGGGATTTGATATACACAAAATCGCCCAAAACGCTCGCTTACGTGATGAGGAATCTGGTGCTAGTTTGATCACGCGTTCGCGACGTCTGCCTGTGGGCCAACAAAGCCGTAACAATGCGATGCACCCAAGCGGCGGATCAGCCGTTTCTGGGACGGAAAATTCTTCGACCGCCGCAGGGTGATCGCGGTCGTTACTGCTGGTGCACCTTTTACCGTCCCCAAGTGAGTTGAGCCTGCTTCACACGGGTGCTTGGCCTGTTCGAGACGCGACCGGGGAGAAAACGTTGTATGAGCTAGGCCAAGACGTCCCGGATGACTTGTTGATGTTCAACACCTGTTAGGCGTTGTTCAAGTCCTTGGAATGGGAATACAAACCGTTCGTGATCGATCCCCATGCAATGCAAGATGGTTGCGTTCAGGTCGTTGATTTGGACGGGGTTTTCTGCGATGTTGTAGCTGAAGTCGTCCGTTTGCCCGTATTCAACTCCACCGCGCACGCCGCCCCCTGCCATCCACATCGTAAAACACTTCGGATGGTGGTCTCGACCGTAATTGTCTTTGGTCAGGCCACCCTGACAGTAGACCGTCCGGCCAAACTCGCCACCCCACACAACCAACGTTGAGTCTAGAAGCCCACGTTGTTTTAGATCGAGGATTAATGCGGCACTGGCTTGGTCGACGTCTCTACATTGTGCTGGCAGATCGTTGGCGATGTTGCCGTGTTGATCCCAACCGCGATGCAATATCTGAACCACGCGAACTCCCCGTTCGACCATGCGCCGGGCCAACAAGGCACTTGCTGCAAATGTACCAGGAACGGTGACTTCGGGTCCGTACATGTCCGTGATCGAGCTGGGTTCATCATTGAGATTCACCAACTCAGGCACGCTGCGTTGCATGCGAAATGCCATTTCATATTGCGCTATGCGGGTTTGAATCTCGGGGTCATGCAATTCCGAGAATCGTTCGCGGTTGAGTTGCCCTAATGCATCGAGCATGACACGCCGATCTGCCGAAGTAACACCGTCAGGGTTAGGCAAATACAAAAC
>CAMBSL010000218.1 GCA_945870455.1 Pirellula staleyi DSM 6068
AAGGAATACGCGACAGCCTCCTAGCTTGGCGGAGATCACCAGTTGGATTGAAGAAGCGAAAACGCTGCCGCGAGTTCTCGAGTACTAAGTTTGCCAGGACATTCGGGAAATCGTAATCAATTTCTCGATTGGCACGCGTTTCGCGGTGTTGGTTCAGTCCCTTGTGCTTCACAAGGAATGTGTTACCGACCACCGACGCGAATTTTTTAGGTTACGAATGATTCATGAAGTTGCAGGCGATATCCTTCTCTCGAGCACACAAGCCATTGCCCACGGTGTCGCACCCAACGACCACTTTGACTCAGGCCTAGCGCTGGGGCTGCGCGAAAAGTGGCCGTCGATGGCCAAGGATTTTCGACATTATGCACATCAGTCCCATCCCAAATGAGGGATCGCCTGCATTGAGAAAGTATTCAGGCGTATTCTCAGTTGGGTTCACAATAAAATCGCGACCTACAACAAAGGCCGAAGAGTTTTCTCCCTGTGTGTTGACGTTGATGTTTTGGCTGTTGTCTTCTGTTGGAGATCCCTCTGTTCGAGATGTGTTATTGTGGCTTGTTGGTGCAGGATTCGGAATGAGCATGTACACCGTGAGAATTAAACCCACGATTGTTGCAAGTCCAGCCCAAACGCCAAACTTTTCCCATTTTTAGGCTCCTGTACTCTGACAACCAATTCATGACAACTATTCACGACACTTTCAAGACGAACGATTAAGTTCACCTGTTTCGCGGACGTGAACTTGGGTACGGCACTTTGGGCTGATCGCGAAATCAGGTGCAACTTCTGGTTGAACGGTGTTCCATTCGCAACCTCGCTCGGCATTCCGATGCTCCTTCGGATTTTACCACAGAACCTGTTGCCCGTGGGACGCTTGGCTCTCCTTTTTTACGCTTCTAGACCATGAGGGAATCCGTTTCGTGCAGACGTCGGTATTCTGAGTGGAGTGCCTGGCAGGTGGCGCGGGATGTGCGAGATGAGAATCGTCCGGCTCCTCATCCCCCGACCCCTTCTCCTCGAATCGAGGAGAAGGGGGGATAGAGTGCTTGGGACTTTGCACGCCAAGCATGTTGCGAACGTTGAACGCTTTGGCCACCTACCTGGGGGCGACGATCGACCTATGTTGGATTGCCACGTTGGCACACGTCCCATGCCTGCGTGACCAACGCCCATGCCTGCTTGACCGACGCCCATGTCTGGCTTGACCGACGGGTGCGAAAGGTTCCAAGGCCAGGAGCGAATTCATGGAATTCGCGACGAACATTTGATTGTTCTAGTGTAAAATCGGAATCCGCCCAAGATAGTACGAAAAAGCAAGTCCCTCCCCTTCTTCCACATCCAAGCCTATGACTCGCTTGCGTTCCGTTCGCATGCCAATTGCACGTTTGACAATCATCGTAGCGATCCTTGTTTCGGTCTCCCGATTGGCTGTCGCGAGACCGGACGACCCCATTCAGACGTTCGTTGCGAAGTATTGTCTGGATTGTCATGGTTCCAAGGATCCGACCGGCGATCTCGATCTATCTTCCTTTCGTAGTACCGAACTCGATAACGCAGACTCCAAGTTTGAAACATCCGTTTGGGAGCGTGTGTTGCGACGATTGCAATCGCGACAAATGCCACCCCTCGACTCCGTGCGACCGAGCGAACCAGAATACATGCATTTAGTCTCGCAGTTAAATGAAAAGCTCCATGCGCATGCAGGCAAATATCCCTGGCCAGGGATGCCACCCGCAGTCCGGAGGATGAATCGAAATGAATATCGCAACGCAGTTCATGACTTGCTCGCGGTTGACGTAAGTGTTAAAGAACTGCTGCCTGCAGATGAGTCGAGCCATGGATTCGACAACGTGACTGTGACCGAGTTGTCTCCATTGCTTCTCAATCGGTACATTTCGGCAGCCCAGGAAATCAGCCGAGTTGCGATGGGTGGGAAACAACGTAGCCCAGGTGGCATCACGATACGATTGCCCGCAGACCGAACTCAAGACACGCGAATCGAGGGCTTGCCTTTGGGCACTCGCGGAGGCGGCATCGTCGAGCATACATTTGCTCGCGATGGCCAATATGAAGTACAAGTGCGATTAGCCCGAGATCGAGACGAAGAAATCGAAGGCTTGAAAGAAAAGCACGAACTTGACTTTTTACTCGATCGGAAGCGGGTCCATCGCCTGACAATCGAGCCACCTAAAAATGGCGATTTTACGAACGTGGATAAGAATCTAAAAGTTCGCTTCCAAATCACTGCGGGGCCACATCAAATCGGTGTGACCTTTCCGCAACGCGGCGGTTCGTTGCTTGAAATTCGAAGGCAACCGTTTGACGCTGCTTTCAATCGGCATCGGCACCCTCGCCGTGAACCTGCCATCTATGAAATTGCGATTGTGGGCCCATTCGAATCCTATGCGCCTGGCGAGTCACCTAGTCGACGCAGGTTGTTTGAAGGGTTCGAAGGCATCGAGACAGTGGCAACCGCAACTGCAACACAGCGCAGCGCGATCGCAAAACAAATACTTGCACGCGTAATGCAACGTGCGTATCGACGTCCGATTGACGAAGCGGACTTTGCCGCTCCCATGCGTTTTTTTGAAAACGCATGCGAAACTCAAGGATTTGATTCGGGGATCGAACACGCTCTTTCCGCCATTCTAGTCAACCCGCATTTCTTGTTCCGTGTCGAAGAAACACCTGTGGATGCCAAGGCCGGATCGATCTATGCCCTCAATGACTACGAACTCGCGAGTCGCCTGTCTTTCTTTTTATGGAGTAGTATTCCAGACGATCACCTTCTTGAATTGGCAAAATCGAATCGACTGCATGAAGCGGATGTGTTGAAAACCGAAGTCGACCGAATGTTGAAAGATGCTCGTTCCAAATCGTTGGTGGAGAACTTTGCTGACCAATGGCTTTACCTGCGCAACCTGGATTCGATTCGGCCAGACCTGCGACTGTTTCCTGATTTTGATGACAACCTTCGCCAAGCGTTTCGGAAAGAAACGGAGCTCCTATTCCAATGCGTGCAACGGGAAGATCGAAGCGTGTTGGAATTGCTGACAGCCAATTTCTCCTATCTGAACGATCGATTAGCGCGTCATTACCGCATTCCGAACGTCATTGGCAGCCATTTTCGTCGCGTTGAATTGGAGCCAGCAAGTCATCGCGGTGGATTGTTGCGACACGGCAGTATCCTGACGGTAACTTCGTACGCGACGCGCACGTCTCCCACGATACGCGGGCATTGGATTCTCAAGAATATCTTGGGTAATCCGCCTCCTCCCCCACCACCTAACGTCCCTGCATTAAAAGAAAAGCAAGATGTCGCGAACTTAACCGTGCGAGAGCGATTGGCGGAGCACCGATCGAATCCAGCTTGCGCAAGTTGCCATAACTTGATGGATCCGATCGGTTTTTCCCTCGATCATTTCGATGCGGTCGGACGCTGGAGGAGCCATGAAGACGAGCAGCCCATCGATGCGTCAGGGAGCATGCCGGACGGATCCATTGTGCGGAGTGCAGATGAGCTTGAATCCGCGATCTTGAAGCAAAGTGAGCTTTTTGCGCAGACGCTGACGGAAAAACTACTTACATTTGCATTAGGTCGGGGCGTCGAATCCAACGACGGCCCGGAAATCCGTCGCATCGTGAGTTTCTCGCGCTCGCAGGATTACCGTTTTTCGTCGTTGATCCAAGGTATCGTTGCAAGCAAACCTTTTCGAATGAGGACCGCACCGTGATCGGAATGAAGAATGCTTTGTCGCGTCGAACTTTGCTGCGAGGGACAGGTGTGGCCATCGGCTTGCCATTGCTCGACGCAATGATTCCCGCCATGACGGCTCAAGCGTTGACACCGGCTGCACCCAGCCAATTGCGGCGACTCGGGTACGTTTACATTCCCATGGGTTTCAATCCGGCTCCATGGATTCCACAGGGGGACACCCTGGACACGCTTCCTCCGACTTTGCAGTCGCTCGAATCCATCAAGAAGCAAGTAACCGTCATCACGGGAATGGATTTGCAAAATGCGTATCCAGGATCGCATGCCACGTCCAATTCGGCTTTTTTGAGTGCGGTGCAAGCCAAACGAACCGAAAGCTCAGACTACTTTCTCGGCACAACGGTCGATCAAATTGCTGCCCGCCAAATAGGCCAACAAACTCAATTGCCATCGCTCGAGCTCTCGATGGATCTGCTCTCGATGGTTGGTCAATGCGACAATGGCTATGCATGCGTTTATCAAAACAATTTGTCTTGGTCATCTCCTACAACGCCACTGCCTTCGGAAGCCCATCCACGCGTCGTTTTCGAAACGCTCTTTGGTGAAGGAGGAAGTCCAGTCGAACGCCGAACGGCTCTTGAGCAACGAGCAAGCCTACTGGACTCCGTGACAACGGAAATGCAGCGGCTGAAGCTAAAGCTTGGAGCGAGTGATCGCAACAAAGTGGACGCATATATGGATAGCATACGTGAAGTGGAACGCCGAATCCAACTTGCAGAGGCAAGCGTAACCGACAATCCGCTTCCAGACCTTGATCGCCCATCTGGAGTTCCAGCGTCCTACGCGGATCACGCGAAATTGATGTTCGATTTGCAATTGCTCGCCTTCCAAGGTGATATCACTCGTGTGGTCACATTCCAACTAGCGCGTGAAACAAGCAATCGAACTTATCCTGAAATTGGAGTTCCGGAACCGCATCATCCGATCACACACCACGGCAAGAATCCTGAAAAACTGGCGAAGGTCGCCAAAATCAATCAGTTCCATGTCTCACTGTTCGCAGAGTTCTTGCAGAAATTGCAAGACACCCCTGAGGCAGGCGGTTCGCTGCTGGATCACACACTGTATCTTTACGGAAGCGGGATGGGAGATTCCGATGCGCACGATCATACCAATTTACCGATCTTGGTGGCGGGCGGAGCGGCGGGCAAGATGCGCGGTGGCCGTCACATCAAGTACGACACACCCGTGCCGCTTGCGAATTTGCACTTAACGCTTTTGAACAAGGTTGGCGTTCCGCTAGAAACCTTCGCAGACAGCAACGGCAAAGTGGAAACGCTGTTCGATCCAATTACGCTCTAGGGCTGTGACTTCCACCCCTCTTTCAACCTCATGATGCCTTCCTTTTTCAGAAGTAACTTGTCTGCCAGCCGATTGAGACCCACCGTTTTTGGAATGATCCTTGTAGGCCTTGCGTTCCATGCGCATGCCGCAGGAGAAACCGATTTGGTCGATGCCGCCGAAAGGCAAGATTGGGTGGGCGTCAAGACGCTTCTCAAGGAGGCCCGTCCGAGCGTGAAGCAAGTGCAAGCGGATGGGATGACCGCATTGCATTGGGCCGCTTTCTGGCGAGACCTCAAGACAGTTCAAGCATTGCTCGAGGCGGGAGCAAGTGTCAACGCGAGCAATGAATACAGCGTCACCCCACTTTCGATCGCTTGTGAAAATGGGGATGCGTCGGTCGTTCGAACACTGCTAAAGGCTGGGGCCGATACCACGATTGAGTTGCCTGGCGGCCAAACGCTGTTGATGACTGCCGCTCGCAGCGGTAGCCCTGAAGTGTTGACGATGCTTGTAGACTCCGGACTCGATGTAAACAAGACCGAGCGGCGTGGACAAACCGCGTTGATGTGGGCGTCTGCTGCTGGGAACGCCGATTCGGTAGGAGCTTTGCTGAGTCATGGGGCGGATCCCAATTTGAGAATCAAATCGGGCTTCACCGCGTTGCACTTTGCGGCCCGCGAAGGCAACTGGCCGGTGATCGAGCGGTTGCTCCAAGCGGGAGTCGATATCAACGCGGTTATGGAACCTGAAAAGTCATTTGAACGAGCGCCTCGCAAGGGCATGTCCGCATTGTTGCTTGCAATCGAAAGCGGACACTATGAAGTCGCGATGCGACTGGTGGGTGCTGGCGCAGACCCAAACGACCAACGGAGCGGATTGACCCCACTCCATTCGCTCTGCTGGGTGCGAAAGACCAAAGTTGGCGACAATCCCGAAGGCGACCCTTCGCCGCGTGGCTCGGGCGCATTGACGGCCTTGCAATTCGCACGTGAACTGGTCGGTCACGGAGCGGACGTGAATAGACCGTTGGAACAAGGGGAAGGAGGCCGAGCACTTTTGAAACCCAAAGGCTCGACACCGTTTGTTTATGCGGCCAGGACCGCGGACTTATCATTGATGAAAGTGCTTGTTGAGTTGGGAGCCGATCCAAACAAGGGTAACGCGGATGATTGCAAACCGATCCTCGCGGTAGCAGGAGTTGGAGTGACCGCAGTGGGAGAGGAACCCGGGTCGGTTTCGGAAGTACTTGAAGTGCTTCAATACCTCATCGAATTAGGGGCGGATGTGAATGCGGTCGACGCGAATGGCGAAACGGCCATGCACGGGGCAGCCTATCGCAACTATCCCGAGGTTGTCGAATTTCTCTCGCAACATGGAGCAAACTCTTCGGTTTGGAATGGTAAGAACAAATATGGATGGACTCCGATCATGATTGCTCAAGGAATGCGACCGGGCTCATTCAAGCCATCGCCCGACACGATTCGCGCGTTGCAATTGGCACTTGAGTAGGCAGTAGTCGGCATTATCGGGCCTGCCTAGCCGCCGAAACCGCTGTAGCGTTTCAATCCGAAGCGGTACAAGACACGCGACATTACCATGAAAAACAATGTCCACGATATCAACAGGATCAAGTCGATAACCAATTGTGTCCCTTGAACCTTGCCCAAAAATACCGCGGCCGGAAAGTAGGCGAGGTACTTGATCGGAAGATAGTTTACGATGGTGAAAAATGGCTCAGGCAAGATCTCGAGCGGGAACATATGCCCGGACAAGAAGAACTGGAAGAGCATGTAAACAAACAACAACGACGAGACCTCCAGCATCCAGAAGCCGACCAAACCAATACACGCCTCCAAGTAAAATCCCATCGAGAAACTGAGTAAAAGGGACAAGACGAACGCGGTTAAGGTCCACAGGTCAGGAACACCGTTCGTAAAAAAGCTTCGGCACAAAAAAAAGACTAAGGCAAAAGGGAGAGCAGCGACCGTAAAGTACGCGACCTTATGTGCAACTCTTGACCAAAACAAAAAGGAGATTAGTTCGATCGGCTGAATCAGGAATTTCTTGATTTCTCCATCTCGAATTTTTATCGCGATACTAGATGAGAGACCAGGCATCGAGGAAAACGCTCTGGCGACCATGGTTAGCAGATAGTAAGCCACCATGTCCGGGAACGAAAATCCCGACAATCGCGCCGCAAAGGGATCGACGGGGTTGATCGATTGAAAGATTGCCCACCAGAGGAATATTTGCGTGATGATCGGCAGGAAACGCAGGAGCGTGCCAAGCACAAAATCGCCTCGATATGCTAGGCGCTCAGCCAATGCGATACGAAGGATCATCCAACGTGTATGAATCGCTTCCCACGGACTCACCTTGGAGTTCATCGAATCGTTCATGGTTTTGCCGATTCTTGGGATGCTCCGGAACCAATCTGGTCCGAGACATGTGTGTAAAGTTTCGAGATCGTTTCTTCCAACGGTGGATCCTCAACCGACATATCATCTATCGGATAGTTGCTTAGGATTTCGGCAAGGGTTTTCGATACCTCACTTCTCGGACACCGAAACGAAACACGAGGCAAAGCGAGTTTCTCCAGGTTGCCAAACCGCTCAAGACCGTTTGGGCTAGTTCCTTCCGATAATTGCAGCGTTATGATTTTGTCCCCCGAGAAACTATCGACAATACCGCTAAGTGACCCATCGTACTGGATCTGCCCTTGGGCAATGACGACGACTCGTTTACACAGGGCTGCGATGTCTTTCATGTAGTGACTAGTCAATAGAATCGTTATGTTGCGTTCCTCTTGGTAGTACTTCAAAAACTGCTGAATTTTGTGTTGAGCGACTACGTCTAGTCCGATGGTTGGTTCGTCCAAGAACAAGACCTCAGGTCGATGAAGCAGAGCCGCAATCAACTCCATCTTCATGCGTTCACCGAGCGACAACTCCCTGACAGGACGCCCCAAGAGAGATTCGACGGTCAACAGGCTGGTCAATTCGTCGAGAGTTTTCTTAAACGACTCAGCGTCGATACGATAGATCTGTTGATGCAAACGGAACGACTCTTGAGCGGGCAAGTCCCACCACAATTGGTTCTTTTGGCCCATTACCAACGCGAACCGTCGACGGTATTCGAGACTGCGTTCCCACGGAACAAAGCCCATGACCGAAGCGTTGCCGGAGGTTGGGTGAATCACCCCAGAGAGGAGTTTCAGCGTAGTTGTCTTGCCAGCACCATTGGGCCCCAAGAAAGCGACAAACTCACCCGGTTCCACGCGAAGCGAAATGTTACGTACCGCATCGACCGCTTTATATTCGCGATGCCAAAGCCCACGTAGAGCTTCGCGTAGGCCTTCTTTCTTTTGATAGACGCGATACGATTTTACGAGGTTGTCGATTTGAATGATTGGCATGGGGCGAATTATAGGCGGTTGCTTTAATTGGCCTAGTCGTTAACAACACTCCCCAGGCCTTAAGTTTCATTCGACACTCGTTATAACATGCAAAAGGCAAACAAGAGGGACCCATGAATTTATCGGCGAAACCTGCGGTTGTACTGCTCAGTGGTGGCTTGGATTCAGCTACTTGCTTGGCGATTTGCAAAGAGCAAGGGTTCAAACCGTATGCCATCAGTTTCCGCTATGGGCAACGCCATGCCATCGAATTAACGAAGGCGTCTGCCATTGCAAAGCAAGCCAATGTTTCAAAGCATGTGATCATCAATATCGATTTGGGGGCAATGGGTGGGAGCGCACTTACCGATGTTCGTATGGAGGTTCCCAAGCATGAGTCTGCGTCCGAGATTGGTACCGATATCCCGATCACTTATGTACCAGCCAGGAACACGGTCTTTCTGTCGTACGCCTTGGCTTGGGCCGAAGTGCTCGGCGCCTTGGACATCTTTATCGGAGTGAACGCTCTCGACTATAGCGGCTATCCGGATTGCCGGCCTGAGTACATCGCGGCATTCGAAACGATGGCCAATCTAGCGACCAAAGCTGGGGTTTTGGGGAATCAGCTCAAGATTCACGTCCCGCTCATCCACATGACCAAGGCCGAGATCATTCGATTGGGTTTGTCCTTGGGAGTCGACTATTCACAGACTTTATCGTGCTACGATCCGAGCGAACTGGGAGTTGCATGTGGCAATTGCGACTCCTGTTTACTACGCATCCGCGGTTTCGAGCAAATTGGAATGCTCGATCCGGCATCGTCCAATTAATGCATCACTTTCCTGCGGTCGCGGGCAAACTGCCGGCGAGATTGATTTGCTTTTCGGACCAAACTTGGCTATCGGAGGCAAACGCGCTCAGCTTATTGAGTTTTGTTTCGGCAGTGGGTTCTCCAAGCCCTTCCATTCCGGGTGCGCTACCCCAAACGATTCTGGGTCCAGATTTGGTGAAGATCTCCATCAGCCATCGCGATTTACCGACCTGAGGTGCTTTGTATACGTAGATTCGCGTTATTTGGGCGGCTTCACGCAGCGGCATCAAGAAAGCGCACAATCGAACGGCTTCCTCGACCCTCGAGTCTCCAAACGGCTTGCCCTCGACAAGATTGCTGTTCGGTTCCATGCTGCCAGGGTAAATCGCGATGTACTTTGGGATATCATCGCTGTCAAAATTCTTTTGATCTAAAAGAACAGAATCGACGTCGACCGCAAAGTGACGATCTTTTCCATTTGTTCCCTCCAAAGGTGGGAAACAAACCATGGCGACCGGCATCCTATATTCCAAGTTGATCATGACTTGGCCGGCCATCTTTTGAAC
>CAMBSL010000219.1 GCA_945870455.1 Pirellula staleyi DSM 6068
ATCGTCAAATCCGTTGGGAACTCGTTGAGATTCGAATCACTACGTTGGATGATTCGGGGTTCCGTGGACAATCCTTGAATGGTCGACTGCGCGAGTCCGAAATGGCAAAGCACGATTGCAAAAATAGCGCTCCGGAATTCACGCAAGACTCTCAGGACTTGTCTGATCATCAGAACCTCATTAAGCGAACGAATCAAGTTTGAAAACAACCGTCGCCAACGGAGGGAGTGTTAACTCGATGGACGCGGGTCTGCCGTGTTGTGGAATTTTCGAGTCAGCAAGAATTCCTGGGTGGTTGCCGACATTCGTGCCTGCATAATGGACGGAATCGCTATTGAAAATCTCGCGGTAGAAACCATCCCTCGGCACACCCATTCGGTATTTTCGCACGACGGGCGTGAAGTTGCTACACACAACGACAAAGTCATTTGGATCTTTTGCTTTGCGAATGTATCCGAGTACGCTGTCTTGAGCGTTCAAGCAGTCGATCCACTCGAAACCATCACCAGAGAAGTCCAATTCGTGGAGTGCTGGCTCGCGTTTCACGAGATGGTTCAAGTCTGCGACCAGTTTTTGAACACCTCGGTGAGTCTCCCAGTCCAGAAGGTCCCATTGGATCTCACTGTCATAGTCCCATTCGTGCCATTGTGCCAACTCGCATCCCATGAACAGCAGATTTTTGCCGGGATGTGTCCACATGTACGAATAGAGCAATCGCAAGTTCGCAAACTTTTGCCAGAGATCGCCAGCCATCTGAGCAATCAAGGCACCTTTGCCGTGTACGACTTCATCGTGCGATAGAGGAAGCGTAAAGTTTTCGGTAAATGCATAGATCAAACTAAAGGTCAGCTCGTTCTGATGGAATTGGCGATGGATTGGTTCGTGTCGCATGTAGCGGAGCGTATCGTTCATCCAACCCATGTTCCATTTGAGCGAGAAACCAAGTCCACCGAACTCGGTTGGTCGGCTAACGCCTGGCCAGGCCGTCGATTCCTCAGCGATCGTCAATACACCTGGATGTTGCAAGTGAGATTGAATGTTGAATTCGCGAAGCAAGTGGATGGCTTCCAAGTTTTCTCGGCCACCATAAACGTTCGGAACCCACTCACCTTCTTTTCTGGAGTAGTCCAAATAGAGCATGGAAGCAACTGCGTCGACTCGCAAGCCATCGATGTGATACTTTTCCAGCCAAAACAATGCATTTGCTACCAAGAAATTGCGAACTTCGTTTCGTCCGAAATTGAAAATCATGGTGCCCCAATCCGGGTGTTCACCTTGCCTTGGGTCGGCATGTTCGTACAACGCCGAACCGTCGAATTGCCGCAGTCCGTGGCTATCCTTGGGGAAGTGGGCGGGCACCCAATCAATAATCACACCGATATTATTTTGATGGCAATGGTCGACAAAGTACATGAAGTCTTTGGGCGTACCGTACCGGCTCGTAACCGAAAAATAACCGACGGTTTGGTAACCCCATGACCCGGTAAAAGGGTGCTCAGAAACGGGTAACAATTCCAAGTGTGTGAAACCCATTTCCATGCAATACTGAACCAATTGATGTGCGATCTCGCGATAGTTCATCCAGCCATGAACGCCGGTTTTGCATTTGCGCCACGACCCCAAATGAACCTCATAAACCGACATTGGCTTGTCAAGTTGATTCTCGACTTTGCGTCGATCCATCCATTGGTCATCTTTCCATTGGTAGTCGTCGAGCGACGTAACAATCGATGCGGTGCGTGGAGGGAGTTCTGCAAAGACTCCGTAGGGGTCGGTTTTGTCTACTACTTGCCCGTCCTGCATCCGAATCCGGTATTTGTACTTTTGGCCTGTACCTATTTGTGGGACAAACAGTTCCCAAATTCCGGAAGGGATCTGCTTCTGCATGCAGTGCGAACGTCCATCCCAATGGTTGAAATCGCCGATGACTTGAACGCTCTGCGCATTGGGGGCCCAAACGGCAAAATTGACGCCTACGTGTCCGTCGACGTCCCGCAAATGGGAACCAAGTTTTTCGTAGATTTTCCAATGCTCTCCGGCATTGAACAGATGGCGGTCGAAATCGCTGATCAAACTTGGCACAGCGTAGGGATCTTTCATCTCGATAGTCTTTCCGTTCGAGTTCGAAAGTCGAAATCGATATTGAGGGATGGTAGAGGAATCTTGCTGTGGCATCAAACCTTCGAACACTCCGGATGGATGAATGCGACGCATGGGCCGAGTTGCGGCGTTGCGATCGTCAAGCAACCATGCTTGATCAAATCCTGGAAAATAACCTCGAACAGCAACTGCGTTTTTGCCATCGACTTGGATTGCATGGGGGCCTAGAACGCTGG
The DNA here is from genome assembly GCA_945870455.1 of Pirellula staleyi DSM 6068. Taxonomy (GTDB): domain Bacteria; phylum Planctomycetota; class Planctomycetia; order Pirellulales; family Pirellulaceae; genus JBKCUI01. Next base: position 2,337 of record CAMBSL010000219.1, read on the forward strand.
CTGGATTCGCATTGACTCCATCGATTATGCTGGACAAGGTACTTAGGTTGATCTGAGTTTGCACAGGGTGTACTCCAATGGTTATAGCGAAAACGGATGATTTGGTGTATCGCAGGGGTACGCCCGACGACTCTGGATCAGTGTCTTGAAGATCGTTTTTTGGGGTCTAACAGCAGCAAGCATCGCAGGTAGGATTCCAGCCATTCGTCGATGGCTAACATCACATTCCAAGTACCCTTGCAAAGCGAAACTTGACAGCGAACGGCAAGTCGGATGGGCAAGGTAAGCCGATAAAAAAACGTTCGGAATGGCTGGAGGACACGATTCGGTTTGCGAATTTCGGAGTGACGATCGATTTCGTTGATCGCGCGTGGTGCGGTAGGGATTTCAACATCGATTTTTGCGATAATGGTTTTTTTTGCTTTGGTCGGCGTGTCGGAGTAGATGCGTTGGTTGTTGGAGTTTGCAACACGCGTGCGGGCATTATTTTGTGCGCTGTAGCTTTTTTGCGGTTGCGAAGTGCCGGACGCTGTAACGGGTCTGTTTTGCGAAGCAAGCTTTTTTGCGGCGTTACCTTCGTGTTCGTCGATGACACTCATCGCCTCTTCGTCCGTCGCGTCCTCTTGCGCCATCCACCTGCATTGAACTTGATGAAAGGCAAGCGTTCGATCGATGCGCCGCCAGATGTCCGAGTTTCGGATCGGTTGCACGGCCCCGAAGTGCTCCCAGGTGAAGTCGTTTTCTCGCCATTCCGTCAGCCCGTATTGCAGACCGCGCGTTACATACCGGCTGGTGGTAATCAATGTGACACGGCTGGGTTGTTCGAGCGACTCAAGACCTCGCAGGACCGACACCAAAGCACAGCGGTCCGGAGCGCACGACTGTTCCTGATCCGTCGCTTCGGTGCGAACTCCCGATTCGACGTCTTCCAGAACGAATCGCCATCGGCCGCGTTGGCTGGCTGCACTCTCACTGCTGGCTGGTGCGTTGCCGTCGCAGAATAGTAGGTAGTGGGGCTTAGGGGCGGTCATAACCAATGCTCGATGCCTTCTTGATCAATGTGACTGCGTAAGCTTGCGCGGTAGTTCGATTTGTGAGAGACGAACAGCTAGAAAAAGGGTATGATTCTGAATAGACTTGACGCTTTGAGTTGAACTTAATGCTTATTCCATGCGCACCGGCGTTTTATTGAATTCCACTGAGGACTTTCGCAGATGACAATTTGGCCTGACATGCCTGATTGCGGAGTTTACTTGGCCTGGCCCGATAATGGGACTCAGTGGATTCATCCCGAGGACATCGAGTTGGCAACTCAATGGATACCCAGCAATCGTGTTCTCCGTCGTCACAGCTATGATGGCGAATACTACCGCCTGCAGTATGGCGAACAGAACATTCGAGTGAAGCCGACCATGTGGCATCGTGTTGTAGACGAGGGGTTCGCAGTAGGCGATCAAGTGGAAGTTCTTGGGCGATTTATGGAGAACGAACCTTGCATTGGACGAATCACGGAAATTCGGTTCGACAAGCAGAACAATCGCATTCTCTATTCCGTGGAAACAAGGGAATTGCCGTTGCCCCGACCGTTTATCTCAAGCGATTTGATGCCGTTAAATCGAAAAATGCAATTGCGAGAGTCGGACAGCAATCCGCCACAAGCTCGCCAAGTGGAAATTCCCGGTATGGAATGGTTAAAGCTCGAAGACACTACTATGTAGTTGTTTTGTCGATTAAGCTCTTGGTACCCGTTCTTGACAATACTCTCAAAATGATATTTTCTCCGCGATGAAATTGAAAACCATGCCCGAAGATTTTCGGGTCGAAGAGATCACCGCACTAAAACCGACGAAAGGCCAGTTTGGATTGTATCGATTGGATAAGTGCGGGATCGGAACTCCAGAAGCCATGCAGGCCATTTTGCACAAGTGGCAGTTGTCTCGCAACGATCTCAGCTATGGCGGCATGAAAGATCGACATGCGGATACAACTCAATACCTCACGATTTTTCGAGGCCCCCATTCAGGCTTAACAGATCGTTCGTTTCAACTGCAGTATCTTGGTCAGTGCCCTTACCCCTACCATGCCAAGGACATTGTCGCCAATCGGTTTGACATCTACTTGCGTCGGATCCCAACCGACAAACAAGCAGCGTTGACGGAGCGATGCAAACTGATCCAGCAAACGGGCGTTGTCAATTACTTTGACGATCAACGCTTCGGTTCGATCGGTTTTTGCGGTGAACTCATCGGTGTCCCCTGGTGTTTGGGGAATTACGAACGCGCACTTTACTTGGCGATGGCGGAACCAAATTTGCATGATCGCCCGCGTGAAAAAGAACAAAAGCAGATCCTTCGCGACCATTGGGGCGACTGGCTCAAATGCAAGGCGTACCTCGATCGCTCCCATCGCCGCAGTGTCGTGACCTATCTATGCGATCATCCAACCGACTTTAAACGAGCCGTGGCCATCATTCGACTAGATCTTCGAGGTATCTATGTCGCCGCCTTTCAAAGTTGGGTTTGGAACCGTTGGCTATCGAAGTTGATCGAGGCGCAAGCAAGCGTCGAGCAAGTTGAATATTTGGAGTCGGCCTGCGGTCCACTTGCAATTCCAGTTCACCAGCCCGATTTCTCGATTGGGGGGACAACACTGCGACGATTCGAGTTGCCTCTCCCCTGCGCAAGACAACACGAATGGCCGGCCAATACCACCGAGACTTTGCAAGAGATACTTGGGCCGCTGAACATGGATGTCAAGCAGATGAGGCTCAAGTTCCCTCGCGATACCTTTTTTTCGAGAGGAGTGCGAGCCGCATGGCTTGTAGCTGGCGATATGACATACGGCTGGGGGGCGGACTCGTTGAATCCGGGTTTCGAATGCTTGCGCCTCACGTTCGAGTTGCCTCGCGGGGCTTATGCGACCATGGTCGTGAGATATCTTTTCAATGAGTCAATCGTCGAAGCAGATGAGGATTCGGAAGAGGAAAGCTCGTTTGAACCAAGTTCAGGGGATTACGCAGGCGGAGCCAATCCAACGTCCAACTGAGACATTTTTTGGATGGTTATGCGATTCTAGACGCTCGCCTAATTGCCGCGAGATGGGGCGCGTCCCGAGGTGATCACGTCCCAAAGGTACCACTCAAGATACAACAACAAGACTGGTCCCAAAAAAATCAACATCTGAATCGGTTGACGTATCCCTGTCCATTCAGGGAGCAATGTTGTCACACCTTGTGAAAGAGCAAATATCATTCCGGTGTTGACGGCCAACATCGCGGCGCTAATCAGAACGACACCAAGGATGTAGAGCACAAGTTTTCGAACCGCACGGTTCTCGACTCGTGGATTGGTTTCTGTGTCCAACATTTTAGGTTAGTTTCGTTTCTTGCTTGGATCGTTTTTGATATTATACCGACCGTGCCAAAAATAAGTCATCTGGGTGGGGTGCTGATCAGGCCCTGAAAGGTCGATTCCTCTCTTAGACAGCAATTCTGAGTAGCGAACCGGCCAATCTTGGCCTACCATGCCTAGAGACATTGCAATCCATTTGCACACTTGGGTGCCTACGATATAAAGGACAAAAAAAGACGATGATGGAGCCCGAACAATTTCGTCCGCCATGGTACCTGCGAAACGGGCATCTTCAAACCATCCTGACCGGCTTTTATAAGCCGAAACCGCCGTTGCTGCCTCCGATCGAACATAAAATTCCGATGAAAGACAATGGCTACAGTCTTGTCTTTGAAAATCGGCCCAATTGCCCCGCCCCCGAGCATTCCGATGAAGCGGCTTTGCTATTGCACGGCTTAGGCTCGTCCCATGCGGGAACCTACATGACCACAATGGCACAGTGTCTGCTTGAACGGGGAGTCCGAGTTTTCAGAGCAGACCTGCCGGGGGCTGGTACATCGGGCAAGTACACATCACTACCCCCTCACGGAGCTTGCCACGAAGAAATCTGGAATATGCTGATGCTGCTTCGGGACAATTTGGGAATCCGCCGATGGCGAATTTCCGGCGTTTCGCTCGGAGGAAACATACTGCTGAGAATGCTATGCTCGAAGCACCTGCAGATCGATATCGGCGATACGAGCGACGAATTAGACTTGACGGTGTTGAAAGCTGTCTCAGTTGCGCCGCCGATCCGTCTATCCGATTGCTCCACTCAGATGGAAAAAGGGGTACACCGGCTTTATGCCAAGTACTTTATGGGATCACTGAAAAAACAAGCCAAGATGCGAGCTGATATTTGGCCTCGATGGGCAGAACTACTCAAGGGTGCGTCCTTCGAATCGATCCGCACGTTTGATGAGACGATGACGGCTCCCTTGGCAGGATTCCGCGACGCGGAAGAATACTATTCAGCCGGTTCCTCTGCGGCGTGGTTGGACCAGATTCGCGTTCCGACCGAAATTCTGATTGATCATCACGATCCCATTGTGCCGGCTTGGATGTTTGAGAATGTTGTCTTGTCGCCTTCGACTAGGCTGCGAAAGACAGCATTTGGCGGTCATGTCGGGTATATGCACCGCGGTCGAATGATGAACGGCTCCAGGACGCCCATTTCAGAAAACAAGCAACTGCACCGTTGGTCCGACTCATGGATTGTCGACGAGTTGTTGAAGTAGCACATTGCGTCAGCCAGGGCAGCGAACAAGCTCGCACTCGCCCGGTTAGCCAGCAATCCCGGAATCGGTCTTCACGCTACCAACAAATATTTCTATAGATAACCTTTGACAGCAAATCAGCCAAAATCGCAAGCCAGAGGTACGTAATCATTGACGAAAAAACAATTCAAGTAGAGCAGGCCATCAAGGTTACGACGGGCCATTTTGTGGATGCGGTCAAACGTGCTGCGTCTGGCGACTACGAAGCGATCCTCGATGTTGGGTTCATGGTTTTAACACCCAGTGTCAGCGCTTTGGCAATTCTGTTTGGGTTTTACTTTGCGGCTAAGTTTGTTTCGAAACTAATATCGGGTCCGATCAATAGTCGCGTGGACCAAACGCTCGGGCGATTTGTTGAGAAGCTTGTTTATCGAGGCATGATCGCTTGTGGTTTCTTGTTTGTGCTGAACTATTTCGGCGTTCGTTCGACAAGCTTTGCCGCCGTGATCGCTGCGTCAGGTTTTGCCATCGGCCTTGCATTTCAGGGAACTCTTGCGAACTTCGCATCCGGAATCCTATTAATGGTTTTTCGGCCGTTCAAGGTTGGTGACATGGTGGTTGCAAATGGGATTGCGGCAAAAGTTCACGAAATCGACTTGTTTACGACAGCCGTCGACACGCCAGACAACCGTCGATTGATCATTCCAAACAGTGCCATCGCAGGGCAAACAATCGAGAACGTGACTTATCATCCATGGCGACGCGTTGAGGTTCCGGTTGGCGTAGCTTATTCGGCGGACATGGACGAGACGCGAGCGACATTGATGGCCGCTATCGAAGCCATTTCGGATTCCATCTCTCAAAACGAAGAACAAAAATCGCAAGTAATTCTAGTTGGCCTAGGAGCATCTGCCGTTGACTGGATGGTAAAAGTTTGGGCCAAGACGGCGGATTTTAGCGATGTACGGGACAAGCTAGTCTACAGCGTCAAGTCGCATTTGGACGCAAAGGGCATTCCAATCGCGTTTCCACAAATGGACTTACATCTTCATGAAGCGGATACCAGTTGGAATGGTGTACGCGGATCAAAACAACGCCAGTCCCCGAGACGAAGCGCTGGCGGAAAACCAGACGCGGCTTAATTGGGCCGTAGTTTCAAAAAGAATTTCTCTGCCATTTTGTTGTGCTTTTAGCTGGGAGCGGTTAATATCAAAATTCCTCTCGCTTGATGATCCGTCTTTATCTCATGGCTCTGTAGGAGTTCAGCATATGCTGCGTTGGATGATGCCGTACTGTTATTTGTGTTTCATGGTCTTTCCGATGCTGGGATGTGGACCAGCGAGTGATCGGCTACCAGTCAGTGGAGCGGTCACTTTGAAAGGCGTGCCGATCGATGATGGAACCATTCTGTTTTCTTCGAAAACGTCACAAACGGGAGCTCTTATCAGCAAAGGCAAATACGATATTGCGGCCGACCAAGGGTTACCACCTGGGGTTTACAATGTCGTAATTACGGCAGGCGACGGAAAGACTCCTGCGGACTCACCGGATGGATTGCCTGGTCCAACAGGAGCCAACATTGTTTCCAAGGATCGTATTCCACCGGAGTATGGCTCCAATTCAAAGCAAGAAGTAACGGTCTCCCAGAAGGGACCAAACAAGTTCGACTTTGCCATACCCTAGGGTTTGCCGGCCTTTAGGGCGAGCGGCAGACTGAAAACTAACCCGAAGCGTTAGCGAGGTATTGCAGTTGGCTCCTCGCTTACGCGTCGGGTTACCATAGGATGGCACGAGCGCGCTCGTGAAACCTTGGGCGAGACGCCCATGCCACTTTCGAATACCCCGTCTCGCAATCCGATAAAGCAACAAGCCGTTACGCTTCGGGTTGAGATACTGAGGTTCGGATGAAGCGATTTAATTGATTTTGTATCCTCTCGCGGTCTCTGTGTCGATTTTTCATTTTTAATCGGAGTTAGGTATGCGTTACAAGAAAAGTGGGTTTACGTTGGTCGAATTGTTGGTGGTCATCGCCATCATCGGTATCTTGGTTGGTCTGCTGCTACCAGCGGTTCAAGCGGCTCGCGAGGCGGCGAGAAGAATGCAATGCCAAAACAATCTTAAGCAATTGGGCTTGTCCATGCATAATTACGAAAGTGCATACAAGCGGTTGATCGGCGGTGTAGGGCCCTTTGGATGCTGCTGGGGAACGTGGCAAGTGGGCATTTTACCGTTCATGGAGCAGAGTAATCTGTCGAACATTTACGTTAACTATGGCGGCAGCGACGCGACCGGTCAACGATATGGAGGTGGGACAAACAGGCCGGTTACCAGCGCGAGAATTCCGACGCTAACGTGTCCAAGCGATACGCCCAATGCTCCTATCGGAGGTGCCACTCCCATCACTTCTCACAATTATGCTGTCAATTACGGCAACACTAGTTTCCTGCAGGGTACATTGAATCCCGGTTCAGCCACTGAAGTTCTCTTTCTCGGGGCTCCGTTCAATATCTATACGGGCTCAACCGGTGACGATGGACCGGTGAATGCGGCTCAGGCAGCAACTTGGACAAGGGTTTATGGACGACCCGTTCGATTAGCGCAGATCACAGATGGGACAAGCAACACTCTTATGGCTTCCGAAGTTCTCCAGGGACGCGGAAACGACCTGAGAGGCTTTTCATGGTGGGGGAATGCGACAGGATTCGTAACCTTCATGCCACCCAATAGCACCTTGCCGGATGTGATCACAGGCGGAAACTGCAGGTCGACGATTGCAAACCCACGCATGCCATGCACCACAACCAGTACGCCCGCAAGGCCGCGAATGATGGGAGCCCGTAGTCTTCATACGGGTGGCGTCAACACGACGCGCTG
>CAMBSL010000220.1 GCA_945870455.1 Pirellula staleyi DSM 6068
GTTTTTGCTTCGGTTCCCAAAACAGAACCCGATAAATTGGGATTTCTGGAGTCATATAAGCCTGAACAAGATTTAATTCCAAAGGAGAAATTGCTTCCGGACGGCATTCCGCCATCGCTTGAAATTAACCCCGATGAATCTCTAGCCCAGCGGGACCCGCCAAAGGATTCGTTACCAACAAACCCCACATTCCCCGACGGGCGATTACCGGTTCACCCAGATGCAGGTACAGAACCGCCGAATCAAAGTCCAGGACAGGTTGACCCTCCGAGTCAACCAATAGAGGTCTTTTTTACGATGGTCCTTGACATCACCGTCGACAAAGTGGCGAGGGAGAACCGAGCCTTGGAGTCCATCTTTGAAAAATATGGAATCGTCTATGCCGATGACTTAGTCATCGATGCAGACCAATTGAAGGCCCTCGAAGATTCGAAATTGGTAGATTCGACCAATGGTGCCAAATCGGAATTGGTTGATTCGACCAATGGTGTCAAATCGGAGAAAATCGGCGTGATGTTCCTTGGGGCGACCGGAGAGAAGCTCTGCCTTGCGATAACCGACATTTTTGACCAAGACAAAGACTTTCCTGATTTTTCGCTTGATATGAGCTTTGAAAAATCTGCCGAATTGCTGGTTAAACAGTTGAGCGGGATCAAGATCGATGACGAGGCCAGCGGAGTTGTTCAACAGTTGCTACCGCCGAATTCGAAAGACACGGCACGTTCATTCTCGACTTCGCCAAGAAAAGCAGGCGCGAAACGTTTGGTAAAGTTGCCGTTGCCATCCTTGTTGAGTGATTCGCTGGAGAAGTCTTACTTGCTGTTGTTGATTCGTTCAGCGAAATGAGACGAACTTCGTTGTGCGACGCTCCGCGTCGCAGGAATCACGACGGAGGAGCGTCGTGCTACGTAGGTTGCTCTATTCGATCTTGTAGCGACGCATCTTTTGTCGAAGCGTTGAGCGATGGATTCCAAGTTGAGCGGCGATCGCGGCGCGATTTCCTTGGAACTCGAATAACATTCCGCGTAGAAGCGAAGGCTCGACAGACGAAAGGAAGTCTTCGTACATCGTGCCGAAGAAATCCTCATCGTTGCCAACACTCACTCGTCGCCCGGTCTTGTTCAGTTTTTGCAAATGTTCCTTGATCCAACGACGCACTTCTTCCGAGAGTGCAGAGTGATCGTCCATTTCCATGGACGTCGTAGATTGGGAAACTCGGATCAAATCATCGACTCCAATACGATGGTCTTTCGCGACTACCAATGCGTGGTCGATTGCGATTTGCAATTCGCGAAGATTACCGGCCCAAGCTTGGTTGACGAGCCATGTTTCCGCTTCCGGCGTAAAATGAACATTGTTTGTTTCGACTCGGCTTCGCAACAAGGCGTAAGCGAGAGGGAGAATATCGCTCGGGCGTTCCGATAATGGCAGTACTTCGATCGAGAACACACTCAAGCGTTGTTGTAATTCCTCCAGGAAATCGCCTTCCTCGACTGCCGTCAACAAGTTCCGGCTGGTGGAAGCCATGATGCGAGCCTCGCATGGCCGAGCGGTTGAGTCACCGAGCGGCAAGTAACTTTTTTGTTCGAGTACTCGCAGCAATTGAGCCTGCAGCGACTTCGGCAAATCGGAAACTTCGTCGATGAACAACACGCCATTGCCTGCGCGCTGAAATGCACCTGACTTGTCGGTTCGTTGGCTCGTTCTTTGCTGGAGAAAAATGCCCAGCAGTTCCATCGCCAGTGCGATCGGCGGTATGGATAACGGCGAAAAAGCAAGAAAGGGAGACTTGCTGCGACGGCTATGCCTATGGATCGCAGAGGCGATCGATTCCTTACCCGTTCCGCTCGGGCCGTGGATGAGTACCGGCACATCGCTCTTCGCAGCCATCGCGATCTGTTTGTAAACCTGCTGCATGGCAGGGGACGACCCAAGGAGCGTATCAAAATACCGAGGCTCGATGGGTTGTGTGGATAAAGGGAATTGGACTTGTTTTGCAAGCGCTTTGGTAAGCGCCTTGAGTCCATCCGCCAAATCAAATGGCTTTGTCAAGTACTCAAAGATGTCGTATTCCATAGCCTGGATGGCGCTCGACAAGTCGCCGAACGCAGTCATCATGATGATCGGGATGTCGGGCTGTATTTTTTTGATTTCCGCCGTTGCTGCGAAGCCGTCCATGCCTGGCATTCGCATGTCGAGCATGACTGCATCTAGTTGTGTAGTGCTGTTCAAAACCTTCAGTGCATCTTCTGCATTTGAGAATGTTATCGCTCGATAGCCGGCTTGATCGATAGCCTTTTTCAGAGCCCAGCAAATCGCTTGCTCATCATCGATGATCCATATGGTTTTCTGCATTCGTTCACTCCGGGTGTTGAAGTCGAATTCGCAACACGAATTCAGTCCATTTGCCGTCGCGACTCCAACGAATATCGCCAAGCTGGCGTTGAGCAATTTGTTTGCTCATGGCTAGCCCAAGGCCGACACCTTCGCGTTTGGTGGTTGCAAAGGGTTCGAACATCGATTTTTCAATTTCGGTCGAAGGGCCGGGTCCATTGTCTCGAATGAACCATTCCAAAAAAGTTGCCTCGCGATCCTGCACGATTCGAGTGTGCAACTCAACAATACCGCCTGGCCCTGCGGCTTCAAAAGCATTTAGCACTAGGTTGATGAGCGCTCCAACCAAGGCATTCCCATCCTTTACCGAAGTATCGTTGTTGAAGCCTGGAATAGCGTGCGCATCGCTCGTCAAGTTTTCAACGCGAAAAGAAACTCGTTGATGATCTGCGATGGGTTGAGTCAATTCCAGGACCGCAGCCACGATTTGCGAAATCATCATCGACGGGGTGGTCGCGTTGGGTGTGCCACCCTTGAGCGTGAGTAAACGCTGGATCGTCTCTTCTGCGAGCAGCATTTGTTTTTGCGCGATCCCGAGTGCTTCCTGCATTTTCGGTTCTGGATCGCAGGTTTGAATAGCCAGTCGAGCGCCGGTCAGTCGATTTCTCAATTCATGCGCAAGTCCGCTCGCGATCAAATTAATGAGACGCGAGCGTTCGTTTTGCGCGATTTGCGAATTGGACCGCAGCAACTGTTGACTCATCGAGTTCACGGAAACGGTCAACGAGTGAATGGCGTCCATAGGGCCCTCGGGAATAATCGTCTCGAAGGAACCGTCAGCGATCCGTTGCACATGTTTTTCCAGACGTTCGATTCGGCTCCCGATACGACTGGCTACGAAAGTCGCAACGAGCGCGACTGCGATCGAGGAGCAAAGCCCTGTGACGAGCGGAAGTACGAACGCTTGAATCGTTGCGCGGTTGGAGTTGTCCGCAGACTCGAGCAAGATCAAGCATCTGTCGTACGAGACGTTGGAGGGGTTCGATGTTAGCCGAAAGGCTGTCGCGTTCCAGGACCGTCCCGTTTCGGTGACGATCGTATCGTAGAACGGCTTATTGGATGAACGGGCTCGCAGGCAGAGACTGCCTATTGTTTCTTGTTTTACTGCAGAGGGGAAATCGATCGACGTCGATTCGACACCAGGTGCCAATGGGGTTGCGGACGATTGTGATTCGTCACTCGCAATGATCGCTAGCCTCAGATTCGAAAGCTCTTGGATTTGATTTAATACGCTTGAGGTCAACGGATAGGAAGCGTTGACGCACAGATTGCCGGTGGATGACAGACGTTCTAATGTAGCCCGTTGAGCGGAGCGGTCGGCAAACCATTTTGAAAGGAATGTAACTCCCAATGCTGTTATGGAAACAGCGAGCAGCATTGGGATCAAGAATTGAACACGAAGCGATGCCGTCACGGAACTGCGGTTTCTTGTTAGTGCACACGCAATTCCTGTGGCATCAACGCCCATATTTCGGGCCTGCCAGGCGACGTTTTGAAGGCCGACTTGAGCAGAGCCCGGGTTGTGTCCGGTCGAAAACCTCGGTGGGCCAAAACGCCCAACAGATTCTGTTCTAGCGTCTTCAAAACACTGGTATGTTCGGCCGAAATATCGTTGTTTGCGGACTCATCGAGCAATCGAAACAGATCGAATCCCGTTGGAGAATCGGGTCGGTGGATCACTTTGAACTTTTCGACGTTAGCTTTCTTGGCAACGGCAGCGATGCAATCGTCGACACCTCCTATTTCGTCGATGAGTCCATGCGTTTTGGCTTGTTCGCCGGACCAAACGCGTCCGCCCGCCAAGGTTTTGAGTTTTTCCGAAGGGATATTGCGAGACTTGCTAGCGAGTTTGATAAACCGTTCGTAGACATCGTCAATAAAGCGTTGCATGTTTGCTACTTCAGACTCCGACCATGCTCGATCGATCGCATTGGAAGCCGCCGATTCATCCAGCAAAACCGATTCGACATGGACTCCAACTCGTCTCAACAATGAACCGAGACTCAGCTTCAGAGAAAAGACACCGATGGAACCGGTGATCGTTGCTCTCTCTGCGTAAATAGGTTGACCAATGCAGGTCACCCAGTATCCGCCAGAAGCCGCAACTTCTCCCATCGAGAAGACGACCGGTTTTTTGCGAGCAAGTTCGTCCAGTGCTTGCCGAATGGCCTCGCTAGCGGTGGCGCTCCCGCCAGGCGAGTTGATTCGGACGACGACCCCTTTGATGCGTTCGTCTTGAACGAGTTCATCGATAGTCTTAACCATTGGGCCAGCCACAATTTCGCCAGGTGACGATTCTTTTCCGTCGACGATAGCACCGCTCAAATGAAGCACTGCAATCGAGTCGTCTTTCGTTCTCGCGACCTCCTTGGGGCCAGCCATGGCTTTGCTCATAATCTCGAACAGAGACAATTCGCGTTTCGGCTTGGCTTTGGGGGTCGTCCACTCGAATTCTTTTCCGATGGAGTCTTGGCCGATGGAGTCTTGGCCGATGGAGTCTTGGATGGTGCTCTTCATGCTACCGTACGGAGCTAGCTTGGTAACCAATCCGGCTGCCAATGCTTCTGCCGGGAGCAACATGCGTTTCCTTTGCAAATCGCGAATGGTTGCCGTCGTTAGGCCTCGCCCTTTGGCAATTCGAGACACCTGGGCTGCGTTGATCGAGTCCAGCATGGCAACGTAGTGGCTTTTGAGGTGCTCGCTCATGGCTGGGTTAGTGTAAGGTTCGACGGCACCCTTAAAGTCGCCTGCTCGAACGACCGAAGCCTTGACACCCACAAGGTCCATGGCTTCGCGGTAAAACATGGTTTCGAGCGAAGAGGAAGGCATGTCGACGCCACCAAAATCCGCCATGATGATTTCATCGCAGCAGGCGGCGATAGAGAGGTGCACGTTGCTCGCGTTTTCCAACCAAGCGATCGTCTTTTTGCCATTGGCTTTCAGTTTTTCAAGTCTGCGAGAGAGTTCATCCAGTTGAGCGGAGTTCATTTCGATCGCTGAATCGGATAGGTCAAACAGCACATAGGTCAGGTTTTCCTCGGCCCCCATTTCATGCAGGTAATCGCAAAGTCGAAAAAAGGACTTGCTTTTGCCGACTCCACTGCCAAGCAGTAGAGCCGTCGGGTTAAGAGATGGCGGTTGCATGAAGTCGTCGTAGGATCCGCTCAACGCGATGACGCGAAGTTGTTTTTTAGGCGGTGCTTTTTCTTTGATTGTTTTGGGTTTGTCCGATTTTTTTTCCGGTGGGACGGCATCGGATTTGACTTCGGGGGCAGATACCACCTCTTGGATCGGCGGCACCGTTTCACCCGATTTGGGATCTTGAGTCGGTGAAGAGGCTTCACGCTGGGCAATCGCTGAGCCTAAAAAGGACACGCTGCCGAGAAGCAAAACGGCGGCGAGCGAGCAAAAGATTCTACGAAAGAATTGGGTCAACATGGAAACTCCAGTGGGGCTTGTCTTGTGTTCGGGGATGGGCCGGAGCCGGTAAAATTCGTTCCTTTGAAATGCTCCGACTCACCATACTCTATATCCAATGCCGTCGATCGTCATCTAGCTTGGTTGTGGAATTTGGGCGTGCCATCCGTTGGGACGGTACGTTTCTGTGAAACAGCCGACAATAGTAGCAGGCACGCTCCGCCGTGCCGTTCGCAGTCAAGCTTTTGCCAGGATTCTAGGTGGACGGCACATGGAATGAGCCTACTACTTTGACTTTTGCCAGCAGTGTCTTCTGTCTGCCTTTCGCTTAACGTTTCGAGTACAATTGGGCCCGAACGAGAATCGAAGCGCAGGGCGAACATGCACTCGGTAATTCGGTCTTAATGCATTCTAGTGAGGGGTAAAGGTTTGATAGTAACGATCGACGGGCCTGCCGGATCAGGGAAAAGTTCGGTTGCCAAACGACTTGCGAGCGAAATCGGGTTCAGTTTTCTCGATACAGGTGCTATGTACCGTTGTGTGACGCTCGCCTGTCTTCGAAAAGAAATGGACCTGGGGCAACTTCAACAGGTCGCAAATATAGCTAGCCAGGTTCAGATTGAGTTTTTCGCGGACAAGGTAGTTTTGGATGGCGAAGACGTTTCCGAAGCGATTCGTACTCCAACGGTAACCAAGTCGATTTGGGCTATCGCTGACAATACTGCTGTTCGAGAATCGATGGTTGCAGCTCAAAGACGTTGGACGGCCGGTCGCGATGCCGTTACCGAAGGACGCGATCAAGGGACGATAGCGTTCCCGGATGCGGAATGCAAGATATTCTTGACCGCTACCCCTGAGGAGCGAGCTCGGCGAAGGGTATCACAACTTCTCGAATTGGGAGTCGACATCAGCTACGAAGAAGTCTTAGAAATGCAAAATCAGCGAGACCGACAAGACACGCAACGCGAATCCGGAGGGCTAAAACCAGCCACGGATTCGATCATGGTTTGGACCGACGGGATGACCGGGGACGAAGTACTGCAAAGATTGGTGACGATCGTAGGAAGCAAACGAACTCCTGAAATGAACTCGATGACCGAGCAACCTTTGCAGCACAAACCTCACTTGATGCCACGCTGATGACGAGCGATTCTGTCGGCGCTGGTTCCAGCGATTCTGTCGGCGCTGGTTCCGTTGAAACCAAACTTCGAGCCGTCGGTCGACGAATGTTCTATCGATGCACGCGGCTGATCTGTCGTATGATCGCAGTGGTTGCTTTTGGTCTGCGAACGAAGGGACGACATCATCTGAATTTTGAGGGTGGTGGAATGTTGCTCTCGACGCATCAATCGCTTTTGGACCCTGTGTTGGTTGGGATCGTATCGAACAGGCGACTGAACTATTTGGCACGCAAGACACTGTTCAAGAATCCCGCATTTGCTTTCTTGATACGCGTGCTCGACGCGATCGAAATCGATCGCGAGCGAGGTGGATTGGCGGGGCTCCGCGAGATGCTCAAGCGTCTTCAACGCGGCGAGTTGGTGCTGATGTTTCCCGAAGGAACACGTACGTCGGATGGCCAGGTTGCTGAAATAAAGCCAGGTTTTATCCCGGTTGCACGACGCTCGCAAGTTCCACTAATTCCGATTGCCATTGTGGGCGCTTATGACTGCTTGCCCAAGGGTGAAAAGCTTCCAACCAGAAAGCCGATCGCGGTCTTGGTAGGTGAGCCGATAGGTGCAGAAACCTATATGTCCATGACCGATGCAGTGCTAATTGAAGAGCTAAGCCAACGACTTCGGAAACTTCACGAACAAGGTCGTGCATTGGTGCTTGCCCCGGTTTGAATTCATTTTCCTGACAATACCTTCACAAATACATCGGTATCCACATTGCCCCCGCATAATGTGGTGCCCACCGTCTTGCCCTGCCACTTTTGACGCTGCTGCAAAGCGCCAGCTAAAGATGCTGCGCCCGCCCCTTCCGCAACATTGTGCGTGGCTTTGAAAAGCAATCGCATCGCCGCTGCGACTTCATCGTCGGTTACGGCGATTACATCGTCGGCTTCTCTGAGTACAATCTCCAGCGATCCCTCGTCGGGTATGCGGCAGGCCATCCCGTCAGCCAATTGAGTGGTTACGGGCGATTCCATTTTGCGTCCGGCTTGGAAAGAATCTTGGTAGGCTGTGGCATGAGCCGACACGACTCCAATGAGTTTCGATGTCACTCCTGTGTAGGTGCGTGCAGCAGCCGCAGCGCAAAAACCAGATCCTAGGCCGATGGGCACGAAAACAACGTCAGGCTGTACAACTTCAAAAAACTCGATCCAACATGTCATCACACCGCGCACCAAATCGCGGTGAAAGGACGGGATCATGTGTAATTGTCGTTCCGCTGCCAAACGAGCGGCATGCTCGCGAGACTCTTGAAAGTCTGCACCCAGCTCCAGCAGTTCCACTCCCAGGGCACGCATGGACGCATTCTTCTCAATTGAGTTTCCATTCGGCACCACAATCGTGACAGGAATGCGGTGCTTGCGGGCTGCAAAACCGACAGATTGGCCATGATTGCCGCGAGTGGCGCTGATCACACCGCGCACGTGAGGCTCGCGTCGGGTCAAGGCATCCATGTAGGTCAGCCCTCCACGGACCTTGAACGCTCCTACGGGTTGATGATTTTCGTGTTTGACCCAGATTCGGGCCCCCAACTCTGCGTCGAGCAAGGGCCATTGAAATTGCGGCGTAGGATTAAGAGCAGCATAGACTACATGCTGTGCATTTCGAACCTCTTCGCGTGTAAACACTATTCAGGCCTTTCGTCCTTGAATATCTCGTCGCGGGAATGAAGTTGATAAAACAAGGCCCTTTTTTGTTCGGGCAAGGAGTAATCGAAACCGAGCTGTCGCAAGAAACCTTCCGATGCGCTGATCGCCATCACTTCCATGATCCCTTTTTCACGAGCGCGTTCCACACACGCCTTAACCAATGCACTCCCGATTCCATTTCCCTGATGAGTGTCCGCGACGGCCAAACTTTGAATCTCGCCTAGCTTGCGCGAGTAAATCTCGACGGCAGCAAAGCCGACTATTTTCGCCTCTCCGTTTGGATCGATCGCTTCGGCGACATAGCCGTTGCTCATCAACAATAGAATTTCCGCTTGCATTCGGCGCAAGAGTTTGCGTTGCTCGACAAACGGTTTCAAAAGCAATTGAATGCCAGCTAAGTCATCGAAATGAGCACGCCGAATTTTGAACGGGATTTTCGGTTTTTCGATATCAGCAGAGGGAGATTCGGACAAAGTAGGAAATTCCAAGGTGATAGGAGCTCTTGAACTACACAACGAGAAATGGCGACAGACAACCATGAATGCTACCTGATTCGTACAATCAAGCCAATCGCTCATGATTCGACCGACCGCAAACTTTATCCAAGCGGTACCAGAGTCTGCTCGTCTTGCCTCCTTTGTTCCGTTTCACGTATATATATAAAAGCAATTTAGGCAACGTGGGTTTGCCTACCGAAAGATCAGAAAGAGTTCACCAGCTTTGGACACTTTGTCCGAAGTGTAGTCAAATCAGTCACCATCGTTCGAGCGAGACATTTCGGAAGCTTTATGGGGCAACGACTTTTCTTCTCAGTGGGCGAACCAAGCGGCGATTTGCACGCTGCCAACTTGATTCGCTCGATCCAATCGATTTCCCCCTCGTCGACATTTCGAGGTTTTGGAGGTAGCCGCATGATTCAGGCGGGCTTGGACTTGGACTACGATCTGACAAGCTTGGCCGTGATGGGGTTTGCCGAGGTGCTACCGAAGCTCCGAGAGTTCTGCAGGGTGGCGGATCTGGCTGAGAAAAGCTTTGCTCGTGGAGAGGTCGATGGCGTCGTCTTGGTGGACTTCCCAGGCTTCAATTGGCACATTGCCAAGAGAGCCAAGAAATACAACCTTCCAGTATTTTATTACCTGCCCCCGCAGCTTTGGGCTTGGGGTGGCTGGCGCGTC
>CAMBSL010000221.1 GCA_945870455.1 Pirellula staleyi DSM 6068
CTCACCCATGTGGCAAGCACATGGGGGCCGTGACCGCTTCGCGGTTGAACCAGGTTTAGCTGACCAAACTCGCTGTCCAACGACTCAAGGTCGTAGGGGCAGGACCGCTCGCTACGCTTGCGTCGAATGCGAACAGAATCACGGAGTATGCCGCGAAGCAGGCGGCTCTTGCCCCTCATGACCTCGTGTCATGAGAAGCAAAGTTTGGTCGGCTAACCGTTAAAAATTTTTTGGCTGCATCTGAATCATTCTACCGAGTTTCGGACATGCTATTGAGAATGCGCATGATGAGCGGAACGAGTTGGTTCTGAGCTTTGTAAGACCAATCTAGCACGTCGCTATGTTCCGTAACGATCTGCACGTCCGGTTTGGCGACGTTGGTGATGATGGAGAACGCAAGAACTCTCAGTCCTAGTTGCTTTGCGAGTAACACTTCCGGAACGGTGCTCATTCCAACCATGTCCGCACCCATTTTCGCAAAGGCTCGATATTCAGCACGCGTCTCGTAATTGGGGCCCAGCGTTGCCAAATACGTGCCGCGTGAAAGCATAAAACCTAACTTGAGAGCCAGCCTCTCCGCTGACTCCATGAGTTCTGCATCGTATGGATTTCCCGTGCGATGTGGCAAACCGATCGAGGCTGCGCCCGCATTGATTTCTTTTTCATTCGATCCACATCGATTCATCCAGTCGATGTGGTCGTCAATCATTACGACTTGCCCACTATGAAAGCGTGGGTTGATGCCGCCCGAAGCGTTGGAGACTATCAAGGAATCGATGCCGAGCGACTGCATGCAACGCACTGGAAAGGTTGCCTTCGCAGCATGCCATCCTTCGTACAAATGTGCACGGCCTTGCATCGCGACAACCGGTGTACCGCCTAGATAGCCGAGCACTAAGTTGCCAGCATGGCCTGCAACCTGGGATACCGGAAAGCCGGGTATCGTTCCGTATGGAATTCGATAAGCTCGATCGATGTGGTCGGCCAGATTTCCAAGTCCACTTCCTAGAATCAAACCGACTTGTGGCTTGAATCCGTCGCAACGTTGCAAAATGGTCTGGCATGCTTCTTCAACGACCATCGCTCACAATCCGATTGTAGAGTTGTGTTAGCCCACGCAGTTGATGGCTTTTGTGCTCGGTCAAACTACCCGGCTCGCATCGCCAAGTCCAATTGCCCTCTACCGTACCAGGTGTATTCATGCGAGCGTCTTTCGGCAATCCCAACAAGTCCTGCACGGGCGTTATCGCCATGGTCGCCACAGAGCTCCAAATCGCGCGTATCGTTGCCCAATGGATTTGGTCCGGCGCACAATTCAGATATCGAAGCGCAAACGCAATTTCTCGGTCGAGCTCGCTTTGGGATCGTGTATTCCCCTCGCCAGCTCTGCTGTGAAACCAACCCACCGTCGTATCATTGTCATGCGTTCCGGTATAGGCGATGCAGTGGACTGGATAGTTATGTGGCAGATCGAGCGATTTGCTGTCCCCATCGCCAAATCCAAATTGGATAATTTTCATGCCAGGGAAATGGAAACGATCTCGAAGCTGACGAACTTCGTCGGTGATAAATCCTAAGTCCTCGGCAATCACCGGCAATGTCCCATGGATGGAGCGTTGCAATGTTTCAAAGAAGTGGTCTCCAGGACCGGGCCGCCATTGACCGACCCTCGCATCTGGCATGCTGGAGGGTATTTCCCAGTAAGACTCAAAGCCACGGAAGTGATCGATTCGCAACAAGTCGCACAATTGGAGCGTACGCTTGATGCGTCGCATCCACCATTCGTAACCAGTGCTTTTATGTACATCCCAACGGTAAAGCGGATTGCCCCAGCGCTGTCCTAGTGTGGCAAAATAGTCGGGCGGAACTCCGGCAACCACGGTTGGATTGCCATGATCATCCAACTCAAAAAGATGCTGCATCGACCACACGTCGGAGCTATCCATCGCAACGAAAATCGGGATGTCGCCGATGATTCTGACGCCGTTTGCGATTGCATACTGTCGCAACTCTTGCCATTGACGCTCGAATAGAAACTGGATGAACGCTTCGAACTCACACGCAACCCTGAGTTTTTCCGACCATTGCGAAATCGATTGCGGATCGCGGCGGACTAGTCCTTGGTCCCAATCGTTCCAAGCCTGATCGTTATGGTAGTTCTTGCAAGCAATAAACAGGCAGTGCTCCACAAGCCAGTCGGATTGATTGTGGCGAAATTCTGCAAGTTGAGCATGCAAGTCCGAAGGATGGTTTTGAAATCGACGAAAGGCTAACCTCAATAGTTCCATGCGTTTACCGGATGACACAGCGAAATGCGACTTACCCAAATCGACTCGCGAATCCGTCGAGCTCACCTTGGCGGCCTCCTGCCAGTCTTCCAGTCGCAACAAACCATCGCGAGCTAGCAGAGCTGGACTGATCAGAAGCGGATTGCCTGCGAACGAGGAAGGAGATTGATACGGAGAAAAGCCATAACCCGTTGGGCCCGTCGGAAGTATTTGCCACCAACGCTGGCCCGCAGCATGCAAGAAACGAATAAACTCGTAAGCTGAAGGACCTAGATCTCCGGAACCCAAATCGCCCGAACTCCAAACACCATCTGTACCCGGTAGTCCGTCGACCGGTGCGCCAAGCGGCCTTGCTGGGAGGGACGTAAGATGGAGCAGCAAACCGCTTGATCGGGCAAACAAGGAGGACATAGGCCACTCAAATAGGGCGATTAGAGATTGGGAAAGATGATGGACTTCTCAAAGTAACGCTCACCCGAATCGTAACGATTCAGCCTGCAATGCGGAAGACTGAAATGCGGGAGACTGAAATGCTTCGATCGCGAATGCTTCGATCGCTCTAGAAATCACAACTTCCCGGAGCCCGAGGAAACGGGATTACATCGCGTATGTTCGTCATTCCGGTGGTGTACTGTACCATTCGTTCAAGCCCCAAGCCGAAGCCCGCATGAGGTACCGTTCCGAACCGACGCAAATCGAGATACCACCAGTAGTCTTCTGCCTTCAATCCCGAAGCAAGCATGCGTTCGGTGAGTACGTCGAGTCTCTCTTCGCGTTGGCTGCCGCCGATGATTTCGCCGACACCAGGGACGAGCACATCCATCGCAGCGACAGTCCTGTCATCGTCGTTGAGCCGCATATAGAACGATTTGATTTCTTTGGGATAGTTGTACAAGACGACTGGGCCTTGCACATGCTTTTCGGTGATGTACCTTTCATGTTCGGCTTGTAAATCGATGCCCCACGAGACTGGGTACTCGAACTTTTCATCGCACTTCGTAAGAATCTCCACGGCCTCCGTATAGGACAGACGAGTGAACGGTGTATCCAATACAAGTTGCAATGCGGCGGTGACTCCGGGTTGAATGCGTTTCTCGAAGAACTCCATGTCTTCGGCGCAATGGGTCAACACATCGTGGATCATGTATTTCAGATAGCGTTCGGCCAAGGTCATGTTGTCCGCAATTTCAAAGAACGCCATCTCCGGTTCAATCATCCAAAACTCCGACAAATGCCTTGAGGTATGCGAGTTCTCCGCTCGAAAGGTCGGACCGAACGTGTAAATCTTACCCAAGGCTGTCGCATAGGTTTCGCCCTCGAGCTGTCCGCTGACGGTTAAATACGAGGCCTTGCCGAAAAAGTCTTGGCTCATATCCACCTTGCCGTTAACCATTGGGAGCTTGTCGATCGGCAGAGTGGTGACTCGAAACATTTGCCCTGCACCTTCACAATCGCTGGCAGTAATGATTGGCGTGTGCACGTACAAAAAGCCATCATTCTGAAAAAACTGATGCGTCGCAAAGCTCAATCGGTTTCGTACGCGGGCTACCGCGCCAAATGTATTGGTGCGAGGCCGCAAGTGAGCCCACTCCCGCAGCTTCTCGAACGTATGTTGCTTCTTTTGCAAAGGGTAGTCGGTTGCACTTGCGATGCCGGTGATTCGCACTTCGCTCGCTACCATCTCCGTGGATTGACCTTGTCCGGCGCTGGCTTTGATTTCCCCGGTGATCACAACACTGCTACCTACCGAAAGCGCGGTAATTTCCGACTGGTAGTTTGCAAGACTGCCATCGGCAATGATCTGCAAATTGCCGAGGCAACTACCATCGTTTACTTCGATGAAGCTGAAGCCTCCTTTGCTATCACGCCGGGTGCGAACCCATCCTCGCACTTGTGCTTGCTGGCCAATGGACCCGGGTTGCCGGGCTTGTTTGATCGAGATCCACATTTACAGGTAAGGGGTTAGAGGGTGAGGGCAACGCCGTGAAGCATTTTCGTCAACGAAACAATTGGGTAAGTTAGTTTAGGCACAGCCGACCGAAGGTGCAGGCACGCTCCGCCGTGCCGTTCGCGATCGAGTTTTTGCGAGGATTCCAGGTGGACGGCACATGGAATGTGCCTACTTTGGGTGGACGGCACATGGAATGTGCCTACACCTTTTGCTCGCGGGCCTTTCTGGCTGCGATGAACGATTGAATGCACAGTCCGACAAATGTTATGCATAGGACCGCCATCGTCCAAACCATGCCGGCAGCTAGCGTGTTTACTTCTATTCCCCTGGCGAGTTTCACGAGCTGAGATATTCCCTGGAACAAAGCCAGCAGTCCACCAAGCAGCCCGATCGTCACGGCGGCATGCATGTAGTGTTTCCGGGACGTCGGACTCTGTGCCGCCAAGAGGCCTAAAATGACGAGCGGCAGTCCAAATCCGGTTGGAATGAGCCAAGTACCAAGGCTGAAGCTCTGCTTGAGGATCACGACGACTGCGGACAAACCGCAAAGCAGAAGACCAAATAAAACGGTTACTTTCGGCACTAGCTAAGCCTTTCGACTGAAATTTCATTGGACTGCGCGGGATTCGCGAATGAATCGTTGACGCGCGATTTTATCGAACGTAAAGTTTAAGAACTCAAAAGGGTCGATTCCGAATCACCCACAAAACGCTTTCCCGTTTCTTTTTTAGAGTGCAGCTATGGCAGACTACGGATTCCTCGTTCCAACCGGTGGCGGCGAAGATATTCCTCTTAAAAAAGACCGTATCTTGATCGGTCGTAGGGACAACTGCGATATTGTCTTGCGATTCTCGAATGTATCAGGCCAACACTGTCGGCTGACGCTTGAACAAGGATATTGGTTTGTCAAGGATTTGGATAGCCGAAATGGTACCAAGGTGAATGGGTACCGTGTGGTAAGAAAGCGACTTGACCCCGGCATAATCCTTTCCATCGCTAAACACCAATACGAAATCCGATACAATCCGGAGGATCTGGGTGCGATGGGACCGCCGCCCGGGGATGACGATCAACTCGACCTCTCTCAACGAGCGTCTCTGATGGAGCGAGCGGGCTTGGATCGAAGAAACGAAGACAAAAAGGGAACGAACAAAGACGACTCGATTTAGGACACCGCAGGTTGATGCGAGGAACAGACCTTCCTGCGATGTTCGGCGAGCGGCATCGTAAGAGAAAGCCGCAGCACAGGCTGCCAGCTGCTTTGTCCACATTAAATTTTAGCGTAGCTGGAGTCGCCAGACTTCAGTGCCTCAACGAAGAACCGAACTCTGGTGAGTTCTGCTACCATCATCCCAGCGCGAGCTCTCCGTTGATGCGTGCCTAACTCTTAATTCTTAATCTCGACCAAGAATGGTTCTGTGCTTTCGGCGGCCATTTTCCGGATGTCTTCCGTAATTCGCATCGAGCAATACTTGGGTCCGCACATGCTGCAAAAGTGAGCGCTCTTAAAAGTGTCTTGAGGCAATGTTTCGTCGTGATACGCTTGAGCTGTTTCTGGATCTAGCGACAAGCGGAATTGCTCATTCCAGTCGAAAGCGAATCTGGCCTTGGACAGGGCATTATCGCGATCTTGAGCCCCAGGCCGTTTGCGGGCCACGTCCGCCGCGTGAGCTGCAATCTTGTAAGCAATGACACCTTGTTTAACGTCTTCACGATTCGGCAGACCAAGGTGTTCTTTCGGTGTAACGTAGCACAACATGGCAGCTCCACTCCAGCCGGCCAAAGCCGCACCGATGGCACTTGTGATGTGGTCATAGCCCGGCGCGACATCGGTGACCAAAGGTCCGAGGACGTAAAAGGGAGCACCGTGACAGACCTCGATTTGTCGTTTGATGTTCATCTCAATCTGGTCCATCGGTATGTGGCCCGGACCTTCGACCATGACTTGGGTTCCTCGCGCCCAGCCTCGTGTGCACAGCTTGCCGAGTACATCGAGCTCTGCAAACTGGGCTTCGTCGCTCGCATCCGCAATCGAACCAGGTCGCAACCCATCGCCTAAGCTCCAAGTGACATCGTATTGTTTCATGATGTCGCAAAGATCATCGAACGCTTCGTAGAGTGGATTTTGCTTGCGGTGAACCATCATCCATTTGGCGATGAGCGAACCACCTCGACTCACGATTCCGGTCACGCGAGAGACGGTCATGTGCAAATGCTCGAGCAATACACCGCAGTGAATCGTCATGTAGTCAACACCTTGTTTGGCTTGATGTTCGACCATATCCAAGAAATGCTGGGCTCGCATGTCTTCGATGTTGCCACCTAGCTCTTCCAGCATTTGATAGATGGGAACGGTGCCGATGGGAACTGGCGAAGCCGCAATGATTTTGGCTCGAATATTATCGATATCCTTACCCGTCGACAAATCCATCACAGTGTCGGCCCCATAATGGACTGAGACGTGAAGCTTTTCTAGCTCCTCATCGACGTTGCTGGTTACAGCCGAATTTCCGATATTGGCATTGATCTTACATTTGGAAGCGATCCCAATGCACATGGGTTCCAATCGACCTTGCAGGTGAACCTTGTTGGCTGGAATCACCATCCGACCAGCCGCAACTTCGTCTCGGATTAGTTCCGGAGTCAACAGTTCACGTTTTGCCACAAACTCCATTTCGGGAGTGATGTTTCCTGCAATTGCTTCGATATATTGAGTCGTCACGAGCTAAAAACTCCGTTGCATTGTCTTATTAAGTGTAGGGTTCGACACGTGGAACGCGTGCGGAAAGGAACAGTTTATCCACCAATCACAACCTTTGAAACTGGAAACCTAGAAGTATCGTAACTACATCGATTTTCAAAATGGCTACTTTCTCGATCCATTAGCAGGATAGGCTTGCAGCCTGTCAAGCTTAAAATGATAGGTTACAAGCCTATCTCACCGCCTACCGCTCGCTTAACGCCCATAAATCGACCTTCGACAGCGGTTGCCAACATCATCATTTGAAAGAGTTGGCCCATGTGCAACTCATCGACGCGAGGCACCAAGAGATTGGTCGACGGGCGACCCGCGAGTTTCAACTCTTCGTTCGCCGCCGTGACTACCCGTTTTAGGGCTTCTGGCAAGGTTTCCTCGGATACACCACACATGAAATCCAAGTCATTTTCTCCCGTCTGGACCGTCAACGCGTCGAATCGAACTTCTTCGACAATGACGTTGTTCACGGCTGTGTCCCTGTGGGGGTTCACGGCTGTGTCCCTGTTGTCGTGCAGATGCCGTTGGTGACGCGAAAACAAAGCACTCGTCTTAACCATGGATAGTTGCGAGACGCCGGCAAATTCTTTGCCTAGGCTCTCCGAGACGAGTTGCTCGTACCAAAAACCGAAGGGCTCGAGTGCCTTGCTCCATAGCCTCAAGACCCGAACACCAAGGCCCCGCTGCTTTTCGAGCAAATGGTTGGTCGCAGCGTATTGTAGAACGACGTTTTCCTGAGGTGGGGCAGTTGCAAAATGCTCGGTCATGGCGACTGCCCCTTGAAGCAACTCGATGACATTAACGCCAAGCATCGCTGCCGGTACCAAGCCAGCGATGGAAAGTACCGAAAATGGATCGTCCACTCCTTCGGGAATGGAATAAATGTCGGTTGAGCCTAGTTGCGTAACCATTTCATGCAGTCTGCTATTCTGGCCGGTGACCGGGACAAGGAGTTCGACGAGCTTTTCGCGATCCAAGCCTGTGCTCGACTGAAGAGCAGCAAAAAACTGCCGGAGGGCTGACGATGTTTCCGGCGTGTCGCCATTTTTGTCGATAACCACGAGGGCCCATCGCTCCAATTCGCTTGAAGCTGGTTTCCCTTTGTGTGCGTCGAGCAGATGCAACAAGCCTTGTATTGAATCATTATCGAAGCTGTTGCCGTTGAAGTAAATCCGAGGCTTGCTCCCCCGATCGGCCCGAGACAGTTCGTTCCAAAATGGCTGACAACAAGACTCCAGAATGGCTTTGGCGCCCGTGCAGGAACCACCGCTCCCAAGCATGACGACCCGATCGACGATCGTATGCATGTAGGATGCACGCTTGAACAGTCGCCCCAGAACGCTGCCCCTCCGATCAGCCGCATAAGCTGCTAACAACTCGTCTGGGCCCCTCACAAACGCATTACCTGCGTTCAAATCGAGCGCCCCCGACATCATCTCGTCGCGAATTTTTGCAAGCTGAAGAGTTGTTGCGTTTATCTGCTCGGAATCAATGCCGCCGTTCGGGTTCAGTGCGCCCGTCCTATCGAATCGGAGCGGACGCATCGAATTGCGTCTCAGTTTCATTGGATTGTTATTCCGCGGTGACGCTCAACCACGCTGTTTTTCCCTTGGGCACTGTCGCATGTCGAACCATCTCTGGCGGTTCAATGGTTTTTGCGACAATCCGGATCGGACCTTGAAAGGCTGCTGTGAATTTCAGCTTGAGAGTTACCTTCTTGCTCGTATCGCTTCCATCTTTGGATTCTACGACGGAACATTCGCTCGTTGCTGGTAAACCCTCAGCAGTAATGTTGATGGTCCCTTTGAAATCACTTTCTCGATCGATGGTGACCGTGACCTCGGACTCTTTACCAATGCTGGACGCGATCAAATCATTCGCTAAGGACAACGAGAAGTTGGCTGGTCGTTCTTCCATCATGGCAATAAAACGATAATCAGCCCCGCCTAATCGGTGAAAATCATGGATCTCAATCAAGTACTCACCATCCCCAGGGGCTTTCCAACGCAAGTCTGGATCGGGATCGTTCGCAACATCGTCTTGCTGAACCAATTGTTTCCCCTTTGCGTCCAGGATCGCAACGGTTGGATCTAACGACGAACCGAACTCTCTAGCGAAAACACGAATGCGATGAGTCACGCCTGATCGGGCTGTAAACCGCAAATAGTTGGCTTGTCTTGCCTCCGTAAGTACCCCTACTATCTTGGCCGGACCCTTGATCAGCAAGGCATTTTCATAGTTGACATGTGTTCCAGGCGCGGACTCGATTCGGTCCGACTCCATTTCCGACTGCATGTCGAAATCAAGCCAACTGCCAAATGGACAAGGCTTCGAATCCAACCGCAGTCGATAGTTCCAGTCGTTGCCGCCGCTGAAAGCCACCGTGCTATCCGGTGCCGCAGGAAATCCAAAGACCCGGACGATATATGTCCCGGCAATTGGAGCTGTGAACTCAAGATATGGATCAAGCCCTGCATGATCCAAGTTTTCTGCCAGCACGAATCCCTTGGTGTCAAGCATTTGCAAATTGACATCAGCGGGGGATTGCAGCCACTTCGCCGAGTCGATGGTCGAGACCAACATCTGTCCTTTTTCAAGCGAAACCGCGTAAAGATCTACGTCGGCTCGCTTGTTCAAAATGCCTTGTATCGTTTGAGGCAGCGAGTCGATCTTGTTGGCTTCGGAGGGACGATCGTTGGGTTCGACTTCGTTGCGTTCAAGTGCCTCTCCTACTAAGAACGGCCGAATCGCGGTAGCTCCATTTTCATGATGCAGGCGTAGCCAAT
>CAMBSL010000222.1 GCA_945870455.1 Pirellula staleyi DSM 6068
TTAAGGACTTTGTTTCCCAAGCAAGAAAGGTCGCCCATGCCTTGATCGTCCGTCATGACCAAAATGATGTTGGGCCGTTTTGCTTGAAGCGATTCGGCAGCGCCGCACGTCACGAATGCGTGCAGCAGTACAATCATCGAAAACGCGTAGGAGACGCGAAGTAGCTGATGGATCATTTCCGTTGGCCTGAATGGAGGGATGGACAAAGGTATTCTTGGGCAAGAATGTCAAAGGCAGGAATGATGCATTTTAGTCGCAACGCAGCCGACTTCGCCAGTATGCATTCAACGAGGTGGTAGAAATAGACGTTGCGACGCCTTGGGGTTGCGTGCGGCTCGTGTGTTTAACCCACCGCGTGGTTTTGAGGCATGACCGATTGGTTGCTGATTTTCGTAGGACAGGCTGCTAGGGCTGTTAGCCGCTTGTCGGCCTGTCAATGAAAAAACAGGCTGGCAGCGCTGGCAGCCTGTTCCACGGCTTGCACAAAGAAGCACGCTCTGAGAAGCACGCTCTGAGAAACGTGCTCTGAGAAACGTGCTCTGAGAAACGTGCTCTGAGAAACGTGCTGGCACCCAACTTGCTCGCCTAGTGGGTGCGAATGTTAGCCTCGGGTGCGGGTACCAGCTTGGCAGGGGCCTCGACCGGCTTTTGAATCGCGGCATCGAGCTCAATTTCTCTACCCAAACTTTCGTGCTCGATGGAATGATGAAGATACTGCACCGCTTCGTCAATCGTGTCGGCTTGCATCAGCAAGAACTCTCCCTTGCGGATCAGTTTGAGCGCTCGGTCGACCGCGTTTTGCCAGCCTTGAACTTCGTGAATCTCCTTCACACGCTTTCCACCGCCCATCCCCTGCTTGAATAGGGTCATGATCTCACCAGGTTGGCGGCCTCGCAAATAGTTGTCTTCGTACAATATGATTCTATCAAAATGGTCCGCTAGGATTTCGCCTTGGCGAATCATATCCGCGTCGCGACGATCACCTGCGGCGGAATAGATGACCGTACGACTCGGGTGCGGGAACTGGTCAAGCGTCTCCGCGATCGCTAACAAGGAAGATTGGTTGTGACCATAGTCAACCACCACCGTTGCTCCATGAATCTCCATCAAATTGAAACGACCTGGAACTTTGTCCATATGCGATGAGAACGACTCGAGCCCAAGCCGAATTTGTTCGCATGGCATACCAAGAGCCCAACAAGCAGATGCTGCGGCCAGGACGTTTTCCACTTGGAAGCCGATTCGACCGTTGTGGGTCAACGGAACTCGATCCAGCGAAAGAAGAACGAAGTCCGTATTTCCTTCAGCCAACATGACCGCGTTGTCTCGAACAAAAGCGCCCCTTCCGCCCTTAGCTCGGTGAGCCATCAGTACGGGGTCATCGCCATCCAAGGCAAAAAACACCACAGCCCCCTTGCATTTTTCTGCCATTTCCGCCGTCAGCGGATCATTGGCTTTGAGAACGCCGAAGCCGTTTTTGTGAACTGCTTCGATAATGCATCGTTTTACCTTTGCAAGTTGTTCAATGGTTTCAATATCGGCCAAGCCCAGATGGTCCCCTTCGCCAATGTTCGTTACAACACCGACGTCACACGAATCGAATCCGAGACCTTCGCGAAGGATGCCGCCGCGAGCGGTTTCCAAGACGGCGGCTTCGACCGAAGGATTCATCAAGACTGCCCGGGCGCTTTGCGGTCCACTGCAATCTCCTGAATCGATTCTTCGGCCGGCGATGTAGATGCCGTCTGTGCAGGTCATTCCGACTTTTTTCCCGCTGCAGGCAACCAAGTGTGCAATTAGGCGAGTTGTCGTGGTTTTGCCATTAACACCCGTCACGCTAACAATCGGAACGCGTCCGTTGTTGTTCTCAGGATACATCATGTCGATGATCGCTTGGCCTACAGGGCGTGGCAAACCCGACGAGGGCTCAATGTGCATTCGCAAGCCTGGCCCTGCATTGACTTCCACGATGACTCCACGTTGACCTTGAAGGGGTTGAGTGATGTCCTGCGCGACAACGTCGACTCCCGCAATATCCAATCCGATGACTCGGGCCGCTTCGACACATTGCCGAGCAACGTCCGGGTGCACAAGATCGGTTACATCCGCAGCTGTTCCGCCAGTGCTCAAGTTTGCATTGCGTCGAATCAAGACTTTCTTGCCTAAAGGAGCAATGACGTCGGGTGTCAACCCTTGCTCAAGCAATACACCAAGAGCAACAGCATCGATTTTGATAAAACTCAATGAAGTGCTGTGGCCGTCGCTTCGACGCGGGTCTTTATTGACGACATCGATCAATTGCTGAACAGTCGATTGTCCATCCCCGAAAACATGGGCAGGTTCGCGGCGAGCGGCAGCCACCATTTTGCCGCCAATGACAAGAACGCGATAATCATCCCCAGGAGCGTGTCGCTCGCAGATAATCGAACTACCTTCTTCGCGGGCAGCCAAATAAGCCGCTTCAACCTGCTGTCGGTCCTGAAGATTGGTTGCGACTCCTCGACCATGATTGCCGTATTGAGGCTTAACCACAACAGGTAAGCCAATGTCTTCGGCGGCTTCCCACGCGTCCTCCGCACTTTCCACGGGCCGGCCTTCGGGAGTTGGAACACCGATGGTTTTCAGCAACATTCGTGTTAGATCTTTGTCTTGAGCAATCGATTCAGCAATAGCGCTCGTACTGTCCGCCTCGGCTGTGCAAATGCGTCGTTGGTTATGTCCGTACCCGAGTTGAACAAGACTGCTTTCGTTGAGCCTTCGCCAGGGAATTCCGCGAGCCTTGGCGGCGTCGACAATGGCCTTGGTGCTAGGTCCAAGGCAGACGTCATGCGCGAAATCGCGAAGCTTGGAAACTTCCGCTTCCACATCGAATGGACTGTCGTGAACGGCAGCGAGAATCAACTCAAAGCCTTTATCGATGCACGCCAAGCCGAGCTTTTCTTCCCTGAAAGCCACAGCAACTTTGTAAATTCCATCAACATTGGTTTCGCGAGCTCGACCGAATCCAACAGGAGTTCCGGCTAGCGACTGAAGCTCCAGGGCTACATGCTCCAGGATATGAGCCATGTAGGTACCCCGCTCCAGGCGAACAAAGAACCCTCCCCGTTCGCCGACGCTGCATCTGTGTTCGACCAGGGAGGGCAACCATGCCATCAGTCGTTCGTTGAACCCCGGAATCATTTCCGAAGAGGTATCCTTGAGTTCTTCCAGGTCTACCCAGGCCTCGAGCACCGGGGAATTTGCCCAGATGTTCGGACCTCGGAGCTTGTTTACCTTGAGAATCTGCATGACTTCCTCTGTGTTGCCTAGGTGAATTGTTTGGAGAGAACCTTCGCTAGCACTCTTATTCTGATCGAGCGAACGCGTTCAGGATATGTCCAGGACCCGAATTTTGCTTTGGTTTGGACTGAGGACACGTTCTTTGCGATGAGAGGGATGAGTGCTTTCGCATGGTCTGAACATACGATGCAAAAGCCGGGCCAAGGGAATGTGGATTGACGTTATGATACAATTCCAGCGGCAAAATCGTGAAAGGTGGTCTGAACGGTTGTTTGTCGAATGGGAAAAATGACGTCGATTCGATCTCAATGTTGTGTCATAATGATGTCAGTTTTGCTGACGGAATCGGAGCGACTCGTTCGACAATCCAATATCGTTCCCACAGACGTTGTTTCGGTATGAATAGTCACTGCGACCCAAAAACTCGTTCCAAGATAATCAAGTTTTTGAAAAAATCCTCTTTTCTTGATCGAACAATTCGGAAAACACAATTCCGAAGATTAGGTGTGGTAGCAGGCACCCAATCCCAAAACTTCATTCTCGCACGAGTCGGAGTCCATCAGTGCTCACCATTCAAGCCGGCCGGATTTTCTCAGTATTAGCCTTTTTTATCTTCCTGGCAACTTTGACATCAAACAACCGATCGGTTGCCCAGGAGCCCACCAGTGCGATTCCTAGGCTCGGCAAACGTCTTACGGACGATCAAGCCGCTGGGCTGGCGAAACTTGCGATCGCCAGCATGCAACGCGAGTTTCCCAACAAGCCTGGACGACCGATCCGCATTGCTTTTCAAGTCAGCCGCAGAGCATGCACGGGTGGGGTTGGGATACGTTTTCAGCTGCCATTACGAACGCGAGCATTGGCTTGGAACGTTTGCTGTTTATGCGTTGACTCAATAGTGAGAGCCGAGAGATCCTAATACGTTGCGGTGGGTTCCTGGACGGTGGTTGGGGTGAACTCGACACCCGAGTAGACCTCGTCCAGCGAAAGCGTGCAACCTACCGTTGGCAGAACGACCGCTGCTGCAAGCCCTTCATAGACTTCCCTAAGAAAGCCGGCAGGTGTGCGGCGCATCGCAATCGCATAGGGCTTGTCTTGTTCAAGCAGGACGTACACTTGAAGCGATTCAATCGATAGATACGCCGTCAGCTTCTCGTCCAAATCGATCGCGCGCGTCGACTGCGATAACACTTCAATCACGACGACCGGTCGGTCTTGAAACGTTTCTGTAGCTCGATTGCTCTCACAAACGATCGATGCGTCTGGGTAGTAAAACCAAGTTGCCTCGCCGCATCGAACTCGGATCTTGGTGTCGGAATTGAACGGACGACAGGAACGGCCAGCAAGTTGACGACCGAATGAAACGAGAACATTGACCGCGACCGTATTGTGACGATTCGTCGCTCCGGCCATGCTGCGGATCAGTCCATTGACAAACTCGCTGCGAGTCGCCGCCAGCTCTTCGGCAGCCAAATACGTATTCACCGAATAAAAATCGAACTGTTCTGCTGAGCTCATAGTAGTCTTGCCTGTCGATGGGTTGGGCTACATACGTCAAACGAGGGCTATTCCATAGTTTAACCGAGGTTCCGTGCGCGGCCCTGGATGTGTAACGCGTTGTGTAATTTCAAAGCGGCTCGCTTTCTGACTCCTAATACGTCGCGGTGGGTTCCTGAACGGTGGTTGGAGTGAACTCAACACCCGAGTAGACCTCGTCCAGCGAAAGCGTGCAACCTACCGTTGGCAGAGCGACCACCGCCGCGAGCCCTTCATAGACTTCCCTAAGAAAGCCGGCAGGTGTGCGGCGCATCGCAATCGCATAGGGCTTGTCTTGTTCAAGCAGGACGTACACTTGAAGCGATTCAATCGACAGATATGCCGTCAGCTTCTCGTCCAAATCGATCGCGCGCGTGGACTGCGATAACACTTCAATCACGACGACCGGTCGGTCTTGAAACGTTTCCGTAGCTCGATTGCTCTCACAAACGATCGATGCGTCTGGGTAGTAAAACCAAGTAGCCTCGCCGCATCGAACTCGGATCTTGGTGTCGGAATTGAACGGACGGCAGGAATGGCCTTTCAACTGGCTCCACAGCATTCCTTGCACATTGACCACGACCGTATTGTGACGATTCGTGGCCCCCGCCATACTGCGGATCAGTCCATTGACAAACTCGCTGCGAGTCGTCGCCAGCTCTTCGGCAGCCAAATAAGCATTCACCGAATAGAAATCGAACTGTTCCGCAGTGCTCATAGTAGTCTTGCCCGTCGATGGGCGATCATGTTCTGAACTAACCAACTTCTGGTAAAACGAAGCCGTCACGATATTCGCGTGTGAAAAGCTTGTTTGCGGCTTCACTTGTAGAGAGTTCCGTCTTTGGGTCGATCGTCAGCTCCATTCCCACGGAGAGTTTTGTTGCTTTGAAATCAACCTCGTTCTCCTTGGTGTATTCGTCAAAACTCGATAGCGTTTCTGCAATGTACTTGTTTTCGGACCACTTAGCGGGTCGATCACTTGGCGAGGTTTCCGTCCCTAGTCGCCAAGATACGTTGCCCAAATGGGCTAGAGCGCTAGAAAGGTGTCCATCTTCAATGTCCAGGTGCAAGTCCTTGTGATTGCGGCTTCGGATCGCCTTTACGAAATTCGCGAAGTGCGCTTTGTATTCGCCACCACTCCACTTTTCGATTTCATTTCCATCTTTGTCAAATGCGACACCCGAAGTGTAATTTGGGGCGACGACATATCCCTCGGTACCATACCAAAGATTGGAGGCGCCATCGAATGGCTTAACTCCCTTTAGACCGAATGTGACCTTCGACTTAATGTCCAAGCCTCGGACATCGGAGATAAGCAGCGCATCGTCCCATTGATAAAAGGTGACTTGGCTATTAGCAACATCACCGTTATCGAAGTAACCCAGTCGCCCACCAATGCTCAGAACACGTTTTGGAAGTTCCTGTTTTCCAAGTCCCCAGCGAGCTTTGTCTAATTCGTGTGGGTTTTGATTTCCGAGATCGCCGTTTCCTGTTGCGCCTACCCAGTGCCAATCGTAGTGCAATTTCGCGCGAACGGGCACTACCTTCGGCGCTGGACCGCACCACAAGTCAAAGTCCATCCCCGTGGGGATTGGAGCCGGCGTGTCGACGAGACCAATGCTGCCTCGACGTCGGAAACAAATGGCTTTGGCCACACTTACTTTCCCGATTCGTCCACTGTGAACGAAATCCAGCGTCGAACGCATCCCGGTCATACTGCGACTCTGCACTCCCATTTGGCAAATACGGCCCAGCTTGCGAGCCCATTGTGTCATCAC
This sequence comes from Pirellula staleyi DSM 6068, assembly GCA_945870455.1. Lineage (GTDB taxonomy): Bacteria > Planctomycetota > Planctomycetia > Pirellulales > Pirellulaceae > JBKCUI01. The sequence goes on from CAMBSL010000222.1 coordinate 6,594, forward strand.
TCGTCCTTCTCGCACATTATGACTACACGGTTTCTCGATATAGACATCCTTACCTGCCTGCATGGCCCAAACCGACATCAATGCGTGCCAATGATTCGGCGTCGCGATCGATACAGCATCGATGGTTTTGTCCTCTAACAATTTGCGAACGTCCTGCACATACTTAGGTTGGATCGCCGCGTTCTTGAATTTGCCGATCACTTTTTCATAGGCTGCCGGATCGCAATCGCAGATCGCAACGACATCTACGTCTGGCAGTTTGAGCCATTCGGATAGATGCGAACCACCCTGACCATTAACGCCAATGGTGGCGACACGCAATTTGTCATTTGGGCCAACGATCCTTCTCGCAGGTTCAGGCTCAGCGGCAATCAGGTAGTTTGATGTAGCTCCTGCGGCAAGCGCGGTGGTAGCAGCAACGATAGCTCGTTCGACGAAATCGCGTCGCGAAATGTCCATCGGTACGTTCATGGGAGAGGGCCCTTTCCTTTATGCAACTTGAAAACTACCAATCCAATCCTGTATTATGATAAACGATCCGGCATAGCAAATACAGTGCGTCGCGGGAAAGGCATGAACTGAGCCTAAAAGAAAATCGCTAGGGAAGCATGTCCGTCGAACAGCTCAAAAGTCGCTTGAATGAGTTGATAAAACCTTTTGATGCCCGCCAGTCCTAGTACCAATGAAGATTGGGAACGTGACGTACTCCTTGGACGCCAACACTCTGTTGAGCTTGGTCACGAGGTGGGGCTGAGCTTGGTCACGAGGTGGGGCAGGGCTTGGTTACGAGATGCGAGTAGCGTTAAGCTAACACCTCGCGAATTACGTTACCGTGTACGTCTGTCAGTCGATAGTCTCTGCCTTGAAAGCGATGGATCAATCGAGTGTGATCGAATCCTAACTGATGTAGCAGCGTTGCATTTAAGTCGTGGACATGCACCGGGTTCTTTGACACGTTAAAGCCAAAGTCGTCGGTTTCGCCGTGCACATAGCCTTTCTTGAACCCACCGCCGGCAAACCACATGCTGAAACAACGGTTGTGGTGATCGCGACCGTCGTTACCACCTTGAACCATCGGCGTCCTACCGAACTCGCCACCCCAAACGACCAACGTATCCTCCAATAACCCGCGTTCCTTTAAGTCCTGGACCAAGGCTGCGCTAGGTCGATCTGTATCCGCTGCATTTGCCTTGACACCAGCCGTCAAGCCACCGTGTTGATCCCAGGCTTCGTGAAAGAGTTGAACAAATCGAACTCCTCGTTCCGCTAAACGGCGTGCCAGCAAGCAATTTCTCGCGAACGAAGATTCCTTGGGATCTTTGATGCCGTATCGCTCAAGTGTACCCGCTGACTCCTTGCTCAAGTCCATCAACTCGGGCGCACTTGTTTGCAATCGATATGCCATTTCATAACTGTGGATACGGGCCGTGATCTCAGGATCGCTAAACTCTTGCATGGCCAACTCATTGAGCCGATGAAGCGTGTCCAAAGACGATCGCTGCGCAGCTTGATCGATGCCATTCGGATTCGAAAGATAAAGGACTGCGTCGCCGCCGCTACGCAAAGGTGTTCCACCATAAAGCGTTGGCAAGAAGCCCGCACCGTAGTTACTTGCTCCACCACTTGTCCCCTTGGCGCTTGTCAACACAACGAAACCAGGTAGTTCTTCGCATTCACTACCCAGTCCATAAAGAGTCCAGGCACCGAAACTTGGCCGACCAAATTGTTGCGAACCGGTGTTCATCATGATCTGCGCTGGAGCATGGTTCACGGCATCGGTTTGCATTGTCTTGACCAAACATATTTCGTCCGCAATAGAAGCGATGTGCGGCAATACTTCGCTCAACTCCATACCGCTTTTACCATGCTTAGCAAATTTGAATTTGGGACCGAGCAACGCAGACTTGGGGTCGATGAATGCAGCCCGGTAGCCTTCCAACAATTCTTTGGGCGGTAGCTTGCCATCATTCCTAGTCAACTCTGGCTTGTAGTCAAAAAGTTCCAAGTGGCTGGGTGCACCCGCTTGGAACATGTAGATTACGCGTTTTGCTTTGGCGGGAAAATGAGGCTGCTTGACACTCAAGAGGCTGTTGTCGCTGGCAGTCAACAAGGAGTCGCGACCCAAAAGAGAGGTTGCCGCGATTCCTGCCAATCCAACACCGCAGTCCCGGAAGAACCAACGGCGACGGGCCAGTTTTAATTGTTGTGACAAAAAATCGTTCATGCTGCGATTCAGTTTTTGGAGATGGTTTCGTCAAGATTGAGAAGCACACGGCATACTAAAGTCCAGGCGGCCGCGTCTTGCGGATTGGTTCCCTCAGGAAGCGCGGGCAATTTTGATGCATCACCGGTCGCAATTTCCCTCGGATTCAGCCAGCCATCGGCAATGCGTTGGCGCTGTTCTGAAAGAAGCGAAAGGATGGCAGAGTGTTCGGTTGGCTTGGATGCTCTTGCAACGCACAATTGAAAAGCATAGTTGACTCGCGAGCTATCTTCCTTTCCACCCTCGCGCAGCACTCGCAACGCCATCGCTTGAGCTGCTTCCACAAAAATTGCTTCGTTCAATCCGGTCAACGCAGCCAGCGGAGTATTGGATCGAACCCGCCGAGCGCATGCAAAATCCCCGTTCGGTGAATCCAAACTTGCCATCACCGGGTCGGGCATCGAGCGTTTTCGGAAAACATACAGAGCACGTCGGTAACGCTCTGGGCCGGTCGGCGGGTTCCAAAACGTGGGAACGATGTAATTGTAGTTCAAAACATTCTGTGGAACCGGTGGAATCACACTCGGTCCACCTATTCGCTGCGAAAGCAAGCCCGCCGTTGATAACGCGATATCGCGGATCAGCTCGGCATCAACTCGAAAACGCGGACCTCGACCGAGCAATTGGTTTTTGGGGTCACGCTCTATCAATTCTGGCCGATTCGAAGAATTCTGTTGGTAGGTTTGACTCAGCAAAATCGATTTGATCAAATTTTTTTGACTCCATCCGTTGTCCATAAATTGAACAGACAAGTAATCAAGAAGTTCCGCGTGCTCAGGTTTTGGAGTCCGTGTTCCAAAGTCCTCCGAGGTCGGCACGAGCCCATCTCCAAATATCGATTGCCATA
>CAMBSL010000223.1 GCA_945870455.1 Pirellula staleyi DSM 6068
TCCAGCCCTTATCGGTCTTCGACAGCACAGAGACGAAACGCACACTCGCATTGCTGCCATCCTTGGAGGACGTGACTCGCGTTCCCTCCTGGATCGCGACTGGTCCAACTAGGCGGATGGAATCCACGACAATTTCCATCTGTGTACCAGGAAACTTCTCGAAAAACTTTTTTAGCAAGTCTTTGATGGCGTCTTGGCCCTTGTAGACGGTTCCCTGCTCGTCGACAAGCTCTCCATCCGCTAGGAACATGGCAGCCAAATCATCGACTTTCGCGCCGTTGAATGCATTCGTTAAATTTAACGTAATCTTTTGAATCTCAGCGGTCCCTGGCACTTCTTGCGCAGTGGCTGGTGCAGCTTGTGCAGTTGCACGTGCAGCTTGTGCAGTGGCAGGTGCAGATTGCGCAGTGGCAGGTGCAGATTGTGCAGTGGCAGGTGCAGATTGTGCAGTTGCACGTGCAGCTTGTGCAGTGGCAGGTGCAGATTGCGCGGTGGCAGGTGCAGATTGCGCGGTGGCAGGTGCAGATTGTGCAGAGACAGATGCAGAAAACATCGCGTTACAGTGAGCCAAAACGGCAACTCCCAAAAACCATCTCATCCGGCAAAGCATGGAAAGGATCCTCTTTGTATTTGTACTGAAAGTGAAAAGGCAGAAGAAAAGTATTCCGACAATCGATTTTTAAATAGCCATGGTCGCATTACGCACCAACTAGCGAACCCTTCCCGCCTGCAGGTTGTCCGATTCGGACGCCAGAGTGGGTCATCACCGCAATGCAAGATCGCAGTTTGGCGCGGTTGAATTATCCCATCCAATACTCAATTCGTCTAGTCTACTAGTCAAAAGTCATGAGACTGGTGCCATATTCCTGCATATTTCGCCGCCACATACCCACCAAAATTTTTGTTGGATTGCGCCAGGTGAGTAGTCTCCATTTTGAGGAATTCTGCCTCATGGCGGATTCATGCCCCATGTCCCATCCTCCTCTTTTGATTGCGAGGATGCATTCAACGGTTGCGATAATGCATGATCGCATTGCAAATCGCAGTCCGCACGTGCTATTGGGAGTCGTCGACAGTGTTTGGTATGGCAGTTGCAATCTGCGGTTCCATCGGCCCAATGGCGTCACTTTGACGCCCCGAATCCTTGTCCTTGAGGAGGCTATGCAATGTGTCGTGCTATGGATAAATCTTACGTGTTTTTGGACTTGGTTGATTCGGAGGGTATTTGCGAAAGCGATCCAACGCTTGAGCAGATCGAAAAAGAAACGGCGAAAATTCGCGAGGGATGGAGTGAAAAGAAACGCCAAACTCGTCGCGTCACCAAGTATTCGCAATTCGTTGCACCCAGCATCCACATGGATGAATGGGCTGCCAGCATCGCTTCCGCTTCAGGAAGCTCATTTTGAGTCTCAAATCATCAAGTACTCTGTGTCAGTCGGCTTGATGCTTGGTTTTGCGATAGAGGGTTTTTCGATCCAGGCTGAGGATTCGCGCGGCTTGGGTTTGATTCCCGTTGACCGCTTCTAGTACGTGAGCAATGTATCGCCGTTCGATCTCTTCCATGGAAACAAGTTCCGTTGGATCGAGACCACCGATGAATACCGTTCCGCTCCGAAAGTTACGGATTTTCTCAGGGAGATCCTCCACGGTAATTTTGTCGTAGCGAGTCAATGCGACCGCACGCTCAACGACATTTCGCAATTCCCGAACGTTGCCTGGCCACGAATAGCTCAGCAGTTTTTCGGCGACGCCATCCGCCAACCCTGTGATTGGTTTGTTTTCATTTGCGGCGAACTGTTTTTGGAAGTTTTCGGCAAGACGCAGGATGTCTGTACCGCGGGATCGCAAGGGCGGAAGTTCGATGCCGATCACGTTGATGCGGTAGTATAAATCTTCGCGAAAGCGATTCTCGGCGACCGCAGTTTCAAGGTCGCGGTGAGTAGCGGTCAATACCCGAACGTCGAAGCTGGTCTCTTTGTCGCTGCCCACCGCACGGACTTTACGTTCTTCTAACGCTCGCAAAAGCTTGACTTGCATCGACATGGGCATGTCACCGATCTCATCGAGTAGCAGCGTCCCGCCATCGGCTTCGAGAAACAATCCGCGTCGCTCGCCTTTGGCGTCCGTGAACGCGCCTTTCACATGTCCGAACAGTTCGCTTTCCAGCAAGGTGTCCGTGAGGGCGGCACAGTTGATGGCGACGAACGGTTTTAATGAACGTCTACTGCGAGCATGAATCGAGCGAGCCACGAGTTCTTTTCCAGTTCCGCTTTCACCATTAATGAGAACAGCGGCATCCGTTTGGGCGACCTGCTGCAATTGATCGTACAGCCGACGCATCACATCGCTTTGACCCAGAAGCTCCCCGAACGCATCGGACTTGTCCGTCGAAGCTTCTAGCAATTTTACTTGTTGAGTCAATCGTCGGTGGGCAACGGCTCGCATGAGCGTGATCGAAAGCAAGTCCATTTCGATAGGTTTGGTAATGAAGTCGTAGGCTCCGCTACGCATCGCGACGATGGCTGTTTCCAACGTTCCAAAAGCGGTCATCACGATCACGGGAATATCGGGGCGAAGCTGCGTTAATTGTTGGCAGAGCTGCAATCCCGTAGTGGCGGGCATGCGTATATCGGTGAGGACAACGTCGAAGTCAAGTTGATGTAGCATCTCGATCGCTGCGGCGCTTGAGGTGCACCAACGACTTTGAATACCACGAAGCCGGAGATCCGTTTCGATGAGTTCACACATATTGCGCTCGTCATCGACGATCAGAATTCGCGGCAACGCATTGCTTGTAGTCATACCGATGCCTGTTTCGGGTCAATCGCACTAGGTTTCGCCGGCGGGAAGAGAACACGGAACGTGGTACCGGCTCCAAGCCGACTCTCGCGATCCGCGATGCCGATGCCACGATCCTTTGCGCTGACGATACCGGCCGTCACGGTGCTTTCTAGTCCAAAGGGTTGTCCTAAGGCAACGACCCAATCTCCAACTTTCATCGAGTCACTGTTACCGATCTTAGCCGCAACAAGACTTGCATCCCCCTTGAACTTCACGACCGCGATGTCGGTCGATGGATCGGTCAAAACCTCCGTCGCAACGAACTCACGTCCGTCTTGTGTCTTGATGATCACTTTACCACCACCGGCAACCACATGGTTGTTTGTAAGCACGATGCCGGCCGAGTCGATGATGATGCCCGAGCCAATACCACGCTGGGATGGTGAAGGGGATGGCTGCCGGTCTTGCCCCATTCCTCCTCGTCCTCGAAACATATCCTCAAAGGGAGTTCCTTTGAACGGATTACTTTGGTTCGGTGCACCATCTTCGGATGGCAATGGCTGATTAACCGATTGCCGTGAATTGTCGGGGCGGTTCTCGATCGCAACGACGGACGGCAAGACATAGGTCGCTACATTGCTGAAAGCCGTCGAGAGTGAGTCTGCAACGGATAGCGTTTCAGCCGACGTGGAAATTGCCTTGGGTGCATGGGGCGTCTCAGGGCTTGCGGCGCCGATCAACAATCCTGTGGCCGCAACCGTCAATGGCGCCGCGAGCAACGCCGCGCGAAATCTTGCTCGAGAGTTTTTCATAATATCGATTCCTTGTGTGCTTCTATAGAACAGTGATTCGGAGCGACAACCTGACGCCTTTGGGCCGATGGGACAATAGATTGCAAGTGCCATACCAAACACGATCGACGAGTCCGAAAAGTACGAGCGGGCTGCCATTTGCCATGTGATCATGCATTATCGCAACCGTTAAATGCATGCTCGCAATCAGAAGCGGAGGATGAGCGATGAGGCATGAATCCGCGACGAGGCAGAATGCCCCAAGAACAACTCCGAATCAACGTAAACGCATGAGACCGGGGCTGGCATCCAAACGACCTTGAATTTCCTCGATGATCCTACGCGTTTCTAACCCCCCGAGTCCACCGAACTCAGTATGGAACTGATCTCGTCCTATTCCTTCTGGTAGATCGTCTATGTCGGGGCAGAAATCCGAACTTTGCAACCCTCGAATGATTCGCATTTGCAGGTCGCTTGACGATTCTTTGCTGCTCGTGGCAATCTCAGCGAACCTTATCCCGGCAAGATTTGCGGCGAGGTCTACAAACGAGAAACCGGAACCATCAGGCATGGAATCCATCAATTCCTTGCCGATGCCGACGGCCTTCGAGCGCCTTGGGTCGGCGAGAATCACCAAGGCGGCGCTCACCCAAAAATGCCTCGCAAGATCATTCCGACCTCGAAGCGTAATCCGCGTTCGGATCGCATTGATCTCGGCTATTCGATCGAGGTCGATGCGCCTGCTGGCAACTGCCGCCACGCGTTCTTCGCCCAGGATGACCCCGAGGGCTAATATCGCCGCCTGGTTTGCGAACACAGCATCGGTCCGATGCGAATTGTCCTCTGCAAAGGAAAAAGCTGCCCGGAGGATCGCCGTAAATCCGTCATCTCCGTTGGGAATCTCATTCGCTTTAGCAAGCAGATGTTGGCCAGTGATACGAGCCGCGACATCGAGATCGTCCGAAATACCTGTCGACGTTCCCCAGACGAAGAGTCCACCAGCGAAAATGACCAGCGTCCCAACTGCGATGAGACTGCGTTGGATCGAATAACCCACAAGAGTGCCGATGACAACGCTTACGACCGCCAATTGAATTTGCATTGCAATCGGGAAGTGGCCGTGGTTAATCCATTGGCTGACCACGGCCAGCAGCGGAGCAAACAGGACGACAATCGATGCCGCCCACAATATCCGCACCGGAGAGAGGACCAATGAAATCAGAATGCCGAGCACGCCGAATCCGGTTGCGCGTAAAACGAGTGTCGCGAGGGCACGAGCCATGGGTTCCGTCAGGCCTACCAAGCCACGCACGGCCCGGACAGACCATTCGGGTGCCCCAAGGGGACGCGGGTCTGGAATAACACAGAGCGCCACGAACCAAGCCAACAAAGCCAACCCCAAGAATAACCGCACCGATTGCGGTTGGCGGTATGAAGTGCTTGCTATGACAGTTGATTTCACCCTGTTAGCCCCAATGTTAGCGTTAGCCCCAATGTTGGCCCCAATGTTAGCGTTAGCCCAGAGCTGAATAGGATTCATTTAATTTTCGAGCGAAGATTGTCTTGACTGTCATTCTTGACCCAAGGGGAATTCAAATATCTCACAAGTGTAATTGCTACTTGTCCTAACCCATACTGGTACGGGCCGGAACATTCTGGTAGCGAAACGGGCTACAATCGAGAAGTCTTACTCCCTGCCACCATACCCTGTGAAAGTCCTCCCAAAATGGTTCGATTGCTATGCGTTTTCTATCTGATTGTCACGGCCGTTTGCGCAGATACTGTATCCGCTCAGCTTCCGGCTGTTGTCGAGGATTACCCGATTCACCCCGACTCAGTGCAGAAGCCGGGGGTGCCTGAAGGAATGGTTACACAAGGCACTTCGACGGGCTCGAAACTATTTCCGGGAACTGTTCGAGACTACTGGATCTACGTCCCAAAACAATATGACGGATCAAAACCCGCTGCATTGATGGTTTTTCAGGACGGGGGTGGCTATGCGAAACGAAACGGAGGCACCAACGTTCCAAACGTGTTCGATAATCTCATTCATAGTGGCGAGATGCCTGTCACCATCGGCTTGTTTATCAACCCAGGCGTTGTCCCAGCCAAGAACGAAAATAGTCAGGCTCGGTTCAATCGATCCTATGAGTACGATAGCGTCGACGATCGATACTCTCGTTTTTTGATCGAGGAATTCATTCCGATGATCGAGTCCGAGCACAAGCTCAAGATCAGCAACGATCCTAATGACAGAGGTCTATGCGGTTCCAGTTCCGGAGGAATTTGTGCATTCACCGCGGCCTGGCATCGTCCCGACGTTTTCCGTCGCGTGTTTACTACTGTCGGAACCTACGTCGGACTGCGTGGCGGACACGAGTTGTCGACTCTCGTGAGAAAAGCAGAACCCAAACCGCTCCGGATCTATCTGCAAGACGGAGCCAACGACAACAACATCTACGGAGGGGATTGGTGGATGGCAAATCAAGCGTTGCTTCGTTCGTTCGAGTTCTGCGGTTATGAAGTCGAACACGCTTGGGGTAACGGCGGCCACAACGGCAAACACGGGGCTGCCATCTTTCCCGACGCAATGCGTTGGCTATGGAAAGATCACGGCAAGCTGCCGGTCAAAACTCATCCTGAAAAATCAAAGAGTGAAGCCAATAAATTCCTCGTGGAAGGTTCTGGCTGGGAACTGGTCACTTCCGGACACCAGTGGGCCGAAGGCATGGCCATCACCGACGACGGAACATTGTTTTTTACGGACGTACCCGCTTCGAAATTGGTCAAGATCACGCCCGATGGCAAGCAGACGTTGCTGGTCGAGGACACAGGTGAGGCCAATGGAATTGCTTTGGGACCAGATGGAAAGCTGTACGGAGCATGTAGCAAGGCCAAACAGATTCGCGCTTGGGATTTGGCGACGATGAAGATGGAGGTGGTCGCAGAGGGAACCAATAGCAACGATCTTGTTGTGCGCCACGATGGCTCGATCTACTATACCGATCCAGCCGCTGGAAAGATCTGGATGCTCGATGGGAAAACCCGTCAAAGACGTGAAGTCGATTCATTTCGCGATTGCAATGGGATCACGCTCAGCGCGGATCAAACGCAACTGTTCGTTTCCCACTTTCCAGGGAGATTTATTTATGCTTTTACCATCGCCGATGACGGATCGCTTGAGAATAAGCAACCGTACTATCACATGGAGCTCCCCATCAATGAGCCATCGGGGCATCTGGATGGCATGTGCGTTAGCAAGGACGGCTGGTTGATTTCCGCGACCGAGGCGGGAGTGCAAATCTGCGACCAGCCCGGTCGCGTTCATTTGTTAATGTCGTTGCCGTACGGTTCGAAACGCCCATGTTATGCGAGGTTCGGTGGCAAAGATAACAAGACACTTTACGTTGCGAACGTAGACAAGATTTGGAAACGGGAACTTCAGCTGGAAGGAGCCAAACCCTACGTTGCACCTGTGAAACCGCCCAAGCCACAACTTTAGAACGAGCCAAGTTGTTGCCTAACGATGTTGCCTCGGGTTGTCTTGGAGCCGATGGCTACCAGCTAGCGGATGCGGACCTTTCCGCTAGTGAGAAGGCAACGATCCTCTGGGATAAACCCAGAGGCATTCGAATCATGCCACTGGCTTTACGCCAGTGGTATTTGACCTTCGCCCTAGCGTGACGGTAACGATCCTCTGGGATAAACCCAGAGGCATTCCATCGAACTACATATTGATTTCAAAACCCTTGCGGTTTTCTCGCTTGAGGAACGAGTTCGCCTGAGCATCATCGATGATCTCACGCTTGATCGGATCCCACTTGAGTTCACGCCCCAAACGCATTGCGATGTTGGAAAGGTGACAGATCTCAAGCATGCGGTTGTGCGACCAGACGTCGGAGATAGGTTGCTTCCGCGACTTGATGCCTTCGATGAAGTTGGCGGTGTGGTTCGCGCTGACCTTGCCACCGTAGACTTTTTCGATCGCCCCATCCGGAAGCGGGCTTTCTTTCAACTCTTCAACCGGTTTGCCGGTGATCTTGCCTCGGTTGACGAAGAACCGACCTTTAGTACCCTCGAACAGTATGCCGTTGTCCCCTTCGCTGGTGATGATCAACTCAACGTCGTTGGGCATGGCAGCGCGGATGGTGAAGTTAGTCGCCGCATTGTATTGGTTGCTTGGCACCGGGTTCCCGTCTTTGTATTCGACCGGCAACTTGTAATCGACAGGCGTGATTTTACTTGGGCCGGTGTCCGTCGCGCCGAGTGCCCAGCAAGCGATATCCACGTGATGCGCGCCCCAGTCGGTGAGTTTTCCACCAGAGTACTCGTGCCAATTTCGGAACGAGTAGTGGCAATTACTGAAGAGCGGAACACCGCCGCCATAACCTTTTCGGAGTTCCGGTAGTGCCAGGTACGGAACCTTGGCAGCCGGGCCAAGCCAGAAGTCCCAATCCAGCCCTTCCGGTACTCCGACCGAAGGAATGACAGGGGAGGACTCCATGCTGTCGATGCCACACGTCACTTTTTTAACGGTCCCGATCCGGCCATTTCGGATGAGCGCGATCGCCAAAAGGAAGCGTTGGTCGATCTCGGTTCGCTGCATCGTGCCAACCTGGAATACGCGGCCGGTTTCTTTGACAACCTTCTCGATGAGCTTGCCTTCGTCGATCGTCAACGTGAGCGGCTTCTCGCAATAGACATCCTTGCCCGCTTTCATCGCCTCAACCGATATCTTCGTGTGCCAATGGTCCGGCGTGGCGATCATGACCGCATCGATATCTTTGCGATCGAGAATCTTGCGATAGTCGCTATACGCGTCCGGCTTCTTGCCTTGGCCCTTTTCCACCTTGGCAACGTTAACCCCCAGAACCGTTGAATCGACATCGGCGAGCGCCGCAAAATCGGCGAAGCCAAACGACTTGCTTGTAATTGTCCAGCCTTGATTTCGCAGTCCAATCGTTGCAAAGACGGGACGATCGATCGGTGACGTATAGCCAAGAGCCGGGCGGGCAGATGGGAGCAGGACGCTTACAGCCCCTGCGGTAGCGACACCTTGAAGAAACGTGCGACGCAATGTTGGATGAGAAGATGGCATCTAGGAAGTCCTTCTGGAAAAATGAATAGCGAGTGAAAGTAGACGCGGACCGACTCCCAAACGATACACCATACCGTCTCCCTTTTGAACTAGCACAGCGGAATTTGTGGCGGTTAAACAAACTGAGTGCCGAAGGGCGATAGCCCCGGTTCTCGACGAATGTCGAACAATTGGAAAACCGGGGCTATCGCCCAACGGCTAATTGGGTTGAAAAATAGTTGCGGATTTGCTTAGGAGACGTTTTTGACACAACTACCGGGCTGTCCTGCTAACGCGTCCGATCGAAAGCGAGCCAGAAGCAGGGTTTTGGGTCCATTTCAGGATAGGCTTTTTCTGCCGAAACCCGTGAAATAGTAGACAGCACCGATCAAGGCAACGCAAACCAGCAGTGCCCGAAATACGCTTGCCATAATCAATCCGGAGTAGTTCTTCGGTAGGTCAGGCAATTCTTGGAACAGGCTCTGGATGGCTACTTCTTGTACCCCCACGCCGCCAGGGGTTAATGGCAATGTGGCGGCCGCCATCGCAGGTGGGATCGTCATGAAGTGTTGACCCACCGTCGGGCTTTCGCCATAAATCGCGTTGGATATCAACACACACCCAAACGTCAAGCAACAATGTACCAAGATGCTTGCCCCAATGAGTTCGCCAACCAGTCGCGGTCTGTCCTGAAAGATCATGCAGGCATGCGCGACGCGATGAAGAATATGGCCAGCGATCGGAATTTTAGTCAGCCACTTGATAGGTACTCGGTGCCCAACCACAACGATTAGCAAAAGACCGGATACACCTACAACGCTGAGCACCAACGCGCTAATCCAAATCCACTCCATTCTTGGCGAGAGTTCCGTTGCCATTGAAAGGCTAAAGCCGGCGACTAGAACGAGCCCCAGCAAGCCAATGGCTCGATCAACCAACACCGAAGCGACAACTTCGGCCCGTTTCTGCTCCGCGTTCCTCGCCGCCTCGATTGCTTTGAAAACATCGCCGCCGACGGAACCGATACTCACGAGATT
>CAMBSL010000224.1 GCA_945870455.1 Pirellula staleyi DSM 6068
AGACAACGCGGGTAATTTCTTCGGCCCCGAATTCCCAGCTCGCAACGCCATGGTGGTCAGCCGCCCGGGCTGGAACGCAATCCGCGACCTGGAAAGCGACGAGGGATACCGAAGCCATCAACGCAAGCCGCAGTGCAATCGGAAGAAAAGCAGTCGTTTTCATGGGAGGCAGGCAGAAATCTAGGGGCAGGAAATGGAAAATCAACACTTCGATCGGTTCCACGCCAAGAATTGTACACTTTGAAGCAACTATCTGCCTCTTTGTCGCACGGATTCCACTGCATTATCCGAGAAAGCTACCAGTGGGTGGACTGGCGGCGCGGGGTTGAGTCGCGATGTAGGTTCTGGTAGGCGGCCAATGTGGCTGCCAGTCAATCAACCCTACTCGGAGTTCGTCTATGGTTCGCAGCTCTGCCAAGTCGATCGAATGGTCAAAGCGTCTCGATCGATTTCAAATCTCTGGTATGACGCTCTCGCAATTCTGTAAGCAAGAGAATGTCTCACCTCATTCCTTCTACTATTAGAAGAAGCAGCTCGCTGCTGCTAAGGGGCGGCAACAACGATCGAATCTCGGTCATGCCGTCAAACCAGACAATGATTCTCGCGACATGCGTGTTCGATGCACCGTCCATGCAGGCATATCGAGTCGCCTCAGGCCTTGAACGCGATTCTCTCCTGGTCCGCTAGCCAGCACGGCAACTCCCAGCAAAGCTCAACTTTGTAGCGTTCCAATCCTTCGCTTAGAATTTTTCTCGAAAGCCAAATAGTCTCCCTGCTTGTGAAAGATCGTCCCGCGAAGATTACCTCGCTTCAGGGCATGGTATAAACCAAAGGCTTCATCGGCTCGGGGTGATCGCGGCATGATCCAAGTACAGCATGCCCGAAACGCAAAGAAAAGAGACCTAACCCATTTTCTTTCCCTTAACGTAAGCCGCTCAGGCGAGCAACGCCTCGGTTGCCATCCGTGTGTTGGCGATTCGAGTCAACCCTGGGGAGCTGAAAATTTCAAAAAGTGGGTGGCAGGTTGTGAATAGCTCAATTGTCGCTAGCCCAATCTTGTGTCGCGTCGTTGCTACCTCTCCTTTACCGAACGCCAGCGTTGGAGTGGTCGCGGGCGGCATTATCGCCCGCGACCTCTGGTTTATTGCAATTGTGTTGACCGGGCAACGTGTTTCAAGCAATAGATGGGTAGGCGTCTTGTTGCCTGCCAACCTACGACTCTACCTCTTCATATTCTAGAACTTGAACTTCTTCCGATCCATCAGAACTTACTTTTACTAGAGCAATTTTCCAATTTTGCGTTGTTCCCGAACAGACAAGTTGAATGGTTTTACCATCCCCTGCATACGTTAGGCCACTAAAATGGCGAGTGACCCCAGCCTCTGCTTTACCTGTAACAGTCATCGAAGCACCCGGCTTGAAAATTTCAGTGCCTAGGTCTATCGTTCTCGTCTGACCGGCCGCGTAATTTCCTGTGAATTCTGTGCTAACCTTCCCGATGTTTACTTTAAACTTAACCAGGAATGCCCCGTTGTTTAACATACTGACTTTTTGTCCGATAGCTGACATGATCTTCCCCTTAGGCGACGCCTTAAAATGATTCGGATGAGACAGCGCACCCGATTACGCAAAACGAACAGTGTTTCCAGCGACCAAAACGGCGGTCGCTTGTGAAAGAAACAAGTCACGTCTGTACCCATGGAAACGGCCATCGTTGAACAAATGTGCGCGGAAAAATCAACAAAGTGCAAATTTATGTTGGAGAACAAAAAGGGGGTCAGTGTGCGTCGGCGCAAGCCGGAGAATGGTCGCGAATGAAAGAGTCGTACGAGGTAAGACCTAGCCAGTCGCCTTGGCGTTGAGTGATGCGATGCGTCGGGCAACTTGCGCATCGAAGCGTTCACAGAGGTAGAACCGGGCTGTGTATTGAACTCCACCGTATTTCCAGCTTTAGGGGCATGTATTTGTGGTGGCCGACGTTGTCCTGACAAGGGAAAGGCAACAATTATGACGAACGTTAATGACAAGTCCGACATAATCCCCACGGAGTTAGAGAGCACACGCACGGTTGGAAACTTTTCTCACCGAAGCCGAGAGACCCCAGCAACATCCAGTTCACCCATGGAACTGGATCGGTCGGAGAAGGCGCGATGCCAACATCCCGCAGTGGCGAACAACAAAGGGGTCAGCGACGGTCTTAATTAAGGGCAATAGCCGAATCGCAAAAATTGTTAAATTTGCGATTTCCATTTTTACGAGTTGTGCCCGCAGAGCTCCTTGGGGCCAGCCCCAAACCCCGGGATTTTTTTCAGGCATAGCTCGGAAAATCACCTCGTTTGTGTTCCTCTTGCGATTCTAATAATCGCGCACGACGAAACGGCGTGAGGCTCTGTGGGGACACAACTCTGCTATGGATAGTCGGGCCTATGGGAATTCATCGAGAGCGATGCGATCTGTCGATCTTGTCGCTCATTTTGTTTGCCACATTTGATTCGACTTCACAAGTAGATTGAGTATCGTCACCAGTTTTCGTATGCAAGCAACGATCGCTACCTTGGACTCTTTCCCTTTCGATTTTAAGTGTGCTTAGAAGGCCTCGATGGTTGCGTTGTGGCGGATCGCAACGATTGTCGCCATGTACAACACGCAACGTACCCTGACCACGACCTCCGCCAATAAAACGCTTGCCTGACTTGTTGCTATTACGCTTTTCGCTGCGGTGGGCGCGGTGACGACGGCTTTGTCTTCGCGAACTTGGCCTTGGAATCTATACCAGAACGAGAACGTTGAACCAATGGAGCTAAAAAATGGATCGAATCAACTTAACTCGTCGAGTTTGAAATAGACGATTGAGACCGTGCGGACGAAGCCTCCCATGGTGGAAGCGATTGGGCTGGGACCGGAATCGCAGTTCGCTTTTGGCGTCCAATCCGTTAGAATGAAGTGCTCCAACGTCGGTTGTATTGTTTTGGCGGACCTTGCGAGCCCAGTTTTTAAAAACAAGAGCGTTTCCTGATGTCATCGGTAGATTGGTTGATCGAACCACTCCGACATTCACCGCAGCTGCCCCAAGCGATTGCGATCTTGTAAGCAGAATTGGAGGCCGAGCGTCAGCGACGCGATCGGTTTTATCACGAACTGTCTCCCGGTCAAAAGATCGAGTTCATTGATGGTGAAGTGATTTTGCACTCGCCCGCACGCAATAGGCATTTGGATGTCACGCACAAGGCGGACGGAGAGCCGGCCAAGCAATCCTTTGTTGTAGCTGCCAATTGTGGCTCCGCTGAGACAAGCTCAACGGAAGCCGCTCGTCGTTGGTGGCAGTGTTTCCGCGTAGGGAAGCCTGATGGGCCATGCCATCGTGAATCCCATCAGCACAACTTAGTCGAAGAGACTAGTTTTGAGTTTGACCGATTTATCCGATCGCGGCAATCATTTCAGCCATTTTTAGGGCGGTAAAGTCGCGAGCTTTGGCCGCAGTAGCTCGCGCCGCAGGTAAATCGTTGCCGAGGCGAACGCGCTCTTAGGCCCGACGATGCGCGAGCCCTGGAAACTCTAAATAATTAGCCGCAGACGAACGCAGATTTTTTGTATATCTGCGTTCATCCGCGTCTTTAGATTCCGTAGTTTACTTTTTCAGTGCGTCGCGGATTTCGCGGAGCAGCAAAACGTCTTCCGGCGGCGCGGCGGCTTCGGCCTTCTTCATCGAGTTCATCGCTTTGACGAGCAAAAAGATCACAAATGCAATAATCAAAAAGTTGATGATCGCTTGCACGAACGCACCCCACCCGATGTTGATCGGATCCCCAACCGGTAGTTTGATTGAGTGTGCCGCCTTGCTGAGGTCGATGCCGCCAGTCAAATACCCGACGACGGGCATAATGATTTTCTCGACCAAGGAACTAACGATCTGACCAAAGGCGCCTCCGATCACGACCCCCACCGCTAGGTCAACTACGTTGCCACGCATCGCAAAGGCTTTAAACTCGCTTAACATTCCCAAAGCAGTGCTCCTCAATTCTAGAAAGACAGCGGAATAAACCGTTCGGCGCCATGCAGTCCGCGCGCAACAGGCGCTCGATCAACCACGCACCTACCAGGACGGATTGTCGCCCCCCAGCAGAGAAGGCGATTTTACCGCCGATTCGCCTGTCCGTAAACAGTGCATTACCGCAATCAGGTCGGCCGGCAGCGGAGCGGTGAACTCCCGCAGTTCCCCGGTGCGCGGTTGAGTAATCTTCAGCCGATGCGCGTGGAGCGCTTGCCGGGTGAGAAGCACGGAGTCATCACCCACGGTGGAAAGTTTGCGAGCGGTTATTTGAGAAGCCCGAGCGCCGTACAGGCGATCGCACAAGACGGGCTAACCCGCGAAGGTGAGATGCACGCGAATTTGGTGCGTCCGCCTCGTTTTAGACACAGCCGACAAAAGTCGCAGGCACGCTCCGCCGTGCCGTTCGTAGTCAAGGTATTGCCAGGATTCTAGGTGGACGGCACATGGAATGTGCCTACTACTTTGTGGACGGCACATGGAATGTGCCTACTACTTTGACTTTTGTCGGCTGTGTCGTTTTATAGCAGCCAGTAGGTGCCAGGCATACACCGCCTTGAGTGAGCCGCTACTTCGATATAGCGAGCTCTCCATCGTGGCTTGTCCCGATGGTAGTTGCGTTTCATAACGACGCGCGAATCACGCTGCTTCCGCCCGCACAAGGCGGACGGAGAGCCGGCCAAGCAATCCATCGTTGTAGCTGCCAATTGTGGCTCCGCTGAGACAAGCTCAACGGAAGCCGCTCGTCGTTGGTGACAGTGTTTCCGCTTAGGGAAGTCTGATGGGCCATGCCGTCGTGAATCCCATCAGCACAACTTAGTCGAAGAGACTAGTTTTGAGTTTGCCCGATTTATCCGATCGCGGCGATCATTTCCGCCATCTTGATGGCGGTAAGGTCGCGAGCTTTGGCTGCGGTCGCTCGCGCCGCAGGTAAATCGTTTGCAATACTAAGCAGGGTTTTCGCGATTTGGTCTCCCGTCGCGTCATCCATTTCAAAAATCCATGAGTCGAGCTGGATATCTCGCCACATCTGTCCCTTGCGAGTATCCGTCGGTTGACGCAATAGAATCGATGGGACACCGTTTGCAATTCCCATAATCGGAGAATGCTGTTCCATGCTGGCAATCGCGGCAGCGTTCGCGTACAAGCTGTTGGCTTCCGCCGTTAGCCAGTAACGATCCATCGTTGCAACAAATGGTTTGACGTCCTCGGGAAGGGGATCAAACAGCAATGGCTTTAGCAGCGCAACTTGGTATGTCATCTCCGGAGCAAGCAAAACACGCATTCGCGTTTCACGAACCCATGCAACGATACCGGCCCGCAATTTAGCATGATCGGATTCGACGTACTTTTCGTTGACCGCAATCTTGTCGGAATCTGGTTTTCGCGATTCGGGATGGATCTCCCAGTAAGGCGTCCACCGCAATCGGGGAATTGCGCACAAGTACTTGCCGGGCGTTAGTTGATGCAGTCCGCATAATTGCTCTGCGGCATGATCATCACGGATATCGAGCGCGAACGTGGCGTCTGGACCGAACGCAACGGGCGGACCTTGAAATCCAGAAGCCTCAAGTGCGCGTTTCGAATCGGTATCGCGCAGGAAAATAAACTGGGCTCCTTGGAGCAGTTCCCGATGATTTTTAATCTCATTGTCGTTTAAGGTGATACCGCCGATTCCGTACGGCTTTTTCGCCGTGGCCGCAAGTTGGGTCTCCTTTAGTCCGACTAGGCCTGGTCCGGAGCCATGAAGAAAAAAGTCACAGGCATCTAGCGCGGCGGCTTGCCCGGCTTTGTCCATGACGATCTTCAATTGAGGAAATCGCTTTCGAAGGATCGCTTGGACTTCCGAGCTGATCGCGTTGGGCCATAGCGTAACCTCGCAATCGGGTCGATGCTGTTCGAGCAATCGCAACATGCCAGGGGTGTGAGCAATATCGCCGATGTTCACCGTTTGCCATGAAGATCTCAACAAGATTTTGCGGTTTTTTCCAGCAGCGGTTGTTGCATTCCTTCCGCGTGCGTGAACGGTATACTGGAAGCCTGTCGCTGCGGTAACGCCAGCTGCGCCAAGTGTTGAGAGAAACGTGCGACGTTCCATAGAGATTCGGATGAGCCAATAAAGGAAGGATTAATAGCCTGCGGTCGAGAGGATTTCACGGTCCATCAGTATACACTCCGCTAGCGAGAGGCAATAAGGGGACGGACCGGCAATAAGGGGACGCATCGCTCCGTCCAGTTTCGTTGATCTCTGTTGTCGTAGATGGAGACGAGATTATTGCAACCATGTTTTGTCAGGAGTTTCTCTCGCGAAGCTTGGACTGCAGACACATCATCGTAGCTGTAAGTTCCTCCAGCGACATCGCGTTCAATTCCAGTGTGCTAAGCGCAGGCCCACCAATCAACTCTTGAAGCAACAGGATGCGTCCCTTCTCGATTCCAATCGCTTCGCCTTTCTCAATTCCAATCGCTTCGCCTTTCTCGATTCCGATCGCTTCGCCCTCCTGACGGGCGTCAATGAGGCTCGATTCGTAGTCTAAGATTGCCTTTTCTCGTAAATCATACATCGCCTTCTCCTCCGTTATCGTTTGAATGTCATCTAGCTCTTTGGTCGCTCGAAAAATGCCAATCCTGGTAACAAAGCTTGCAACTCTTCCGCCGTGTGCTCACTCGAATACTTGATCCAATAGCACCATTGCTCTAACACGCTCGAGTGAGTTACTGTCTCCTCGCTTCCATTGTACTTCGATAATTCAACCAAGTGAATCTCGATCGAATCCCCTAGTACCTCGCCTGTCGCTCGCTCCACTAATTGAAAATGGTGGTGCAACATGGCGTCATCCCACAGCTCTCGCATTAACAAACAAACGCAATACGTTGCTTTCAGTTTGCTGTACCCTTGTCCTGACTGCAACTGATCGGAATATCCTTTGCAAGCGTAGTATACGGCGCGTTTAGCAAAGCTCGGATGAACCACAATCTGGACTTCGACTATAAAGACACGCCCCGACCGATCCGTCGCCTTGACATCGACGCAAACTAATTTGTCTTGCTCGAATTCCTTGTAGGAAAAGGGATTCATGAATTCGACCGAATCGATTGGGTTGGGCAAATCCAGAATGGCGTTGAGCAGACTGATCAAGCAAATCTCGTTGCCGGGTTTGCTGAATATTTTGCGAAACGCAAAATCAATCCAGGCTCGAATCCCAATCTTCATCGACATCTTTGAAACACCAATCCCGCCATTCCCAGCCAATAACCCAAGAAGCCGTATTCTACCAAAACAAAACTAATCACATTGCGTTTGTTCGAAACAGTCTTCGAGCGACGTAGCTAGCCGGTTTTTGGACACAAGACTCAATGGATGGCCCCTCTGTTGAACTAAACGTTTCTTATGCTTATACTTTTCATATGTTGGGCTGTAAGTTGGGCAAGACACGACGAATGGTGTCGCGAGGTGCAGTCGCCATGACTAGATACTTAAGACTACTATGGATGTTGTTTTCAAGTTTTCTGAGCGGATTTCTCGGATGGATGTCTCGTTAGCAATCATACTTCCGTTTACTCTGAGATTTGGCTCGGGGTTAAGTAGTCCGCCCCAGTGGTTCTACATACTTATTCGAATCGTTGGCTATGGCTTACCAATACTTTTCTTTACTGCAAACAGCATACGACTCTGGCGTTGGGCTGATGGAAACCCGTCAGTATCCGATTCAGAAGCTCGGTCAACAACGCACGACCAACGGTAAAGTGCTACTTGGTGCGGGCCAAATTGTTAAAGACCAAATTGTGGTCGCATTTTTTGGGAAACCACAAGGGGCCAGCCATCTAACCACCGACGGGCAATAAGGGAATCATGGGCGATTGATTGGGCGTGGTGCTATCGAATTCGAAGATCTCTTCGTTGTGCGACGCTCCGCGTCGCACCAATCACGACGGCGGAGCGTCGTGCAACGAAGTACCGCGAAGCGTTGTGCTACTTAGGCTGGCGATCGCCTAAGATCGCATGAAAGTAACCGTCCGCGTCTCGCTCGATTCGAACTTTTGCGTCGAACAACGATGTGATATTGGCCTCGTCGATCGCTTCCACGGTCGGCCCATCGAAGAAGACACGGCCACCCTTCAGCAAAATCGTTCGCTGAATGCACGGCAAAAGTTCTTCCAGATGGTGTGTCACCAATAGGATCTGCGTACCAGAAGTCGCAAGATGGTTCAATTCATTGAGCAATCTTGCTCGCGCCAGTATATCGAGTCCTGAAGTGGGTTCGTCAAGTATGATGGCCTTGGGGTCCATCACGAGGGCCCGAGCGAGCAATACGCGGCGTCGTTCACCTGACGACATGTGTCCAATGAGTTTGGTTGGATTACCATTCATGCCAAAAAGAGCCAGGCATCGCATGGCCTCGGTCTTCATCTCCGTCGTAATGCAATCCAACTCTGGCTCCAACTCGCTAGCGGAGAAGCCAGTCAAAACTGTTTGCAGCGCGTTAAGACGAGCAGAACGTCCCGAGCAAAAGTGATGGTCGATCTCAGCACTGACGAAACCCAAATGCGCACGCAAATCCCAAACGTTCCATTCCTCGCGTCCAAGTATTTTGACGGTTCCAGAATTCCCGTCGATCACCGATGGATAAAAGAATTTCATCAACAATTTGAGAAGTGTCGACTTGCCGGATCCGTTAGGGCCAACAATCGCAACATGTTGTGATTGTGGAATGCATAGACTAATTCGGTCTAGAATGCGTGTTGTGCCACGTTCGAGGCTGACATTGTCCAGCTCGATCAGCATGGATCTCGAATCCATCAGTTGAAACCGAATTCAACGATTTCTCTGTCGCAGGACGTTTCAGGGGAGAGGCTCAGATCCGTTCCCGTCACGATGCCCATCATGAAACGATTGGCAGCTTGAAGCATGCCAGCATCAAGCTCGTTTCCTTCGGTATCGTCCTCGGATTGAGCTTGCAAGAATCGATAGTCGAGACCGGACTGATGAGCCAATTTGACGGCCCGCATCATGTCATCTTCCGAGCAAATCGTCGACCCTTGGCGTTGAGCGAATAGCACCTTCAAGCTGCGAGCGATTTTCCAATTCGAAAGAACCCTCGATGTCATTGGGAATTCGCCTGTTAACGATACAACGCCAGCGAGTTGCGACGCATATTTGAGTCCGATCCATTGCGCCATGGTGCCACCACCTCCAAAGCCTGCCAGAAATATTCGGTCCGAATGAATCGACAGAACATCCATGGCTGCTTGAACACTGTCCCAAACCAAATCTTCTGCAACAGCACAATCGGTAAGAGTCGTGCCCCATCGATACCGCCGCTGGCTTCCTCGCGATTTCACGTTTGCGCGAGGAGCAATCGCGATGTAGTTTCGAAGACTGAGAGCTGGCATCACATGGTCCAATTCCATTTCGGAACTCGCATCACTGTGAAGCCAGACAACAAGCGGGTAGGCGTATCCTGGCTCGTAGTTTTCAGGAACGAAAAGCCTGTAGGGGAATTCAAGTTCGATGCTTCGTTCTGGGACAGGTGCACGCCTTGGAAGCGTGGCAATGGAGGAGTACTTTTGATTGAACGATTCGTGGAGCATCGTGAGGCGACTCATTCAAAAATTCCTATTGGCCGAAAAGAG
>CAMBSL010000225.1 GCA_945870455.1 Pirellula staleyi DSM 6068
GCTCGCGAATTGGTCCGACGGATCGAATTCCGATACACGCCAAAACACGGTAGCTGGCTCAACATCGCGGAGAACGAACTAAGTAGTCTGACGCGCCAGTGCATGCAGGGTCGACGGTTCGCGACCATCGAGGACTTACAAACACAAACTGCAGCTTGGCAGAATGCGACCAACAATCGAAAACGAGGTGTTGATTGGCAATTCAAGATCGATGATGCCAGGACAAAACTTAAGTCCCTCTACCCAAAAATCTAATCTGGACAGAACACTAGTCTGTCTGCTGCAGACGGAGTTGCCCATGCTTGAGTTCGTAGCAATGCTGCATTCTTGCGGCAAGTGATACGGAATGGGTGACTACGATGAGGACTGCGTTCTCTTCTTTCGGAACTTCCAGCAGCAGTGCTGCAACCGTATCTGCGGACTGTTGATCCAAATTACCGGTCGGCTCGTCTGCTAGCACAACCATTGGCTTCAGAACCAGCGCTCGAGCTACGGCAACCCGCTCTCGTTCACCACCAGATAGCTGACTTGGCAAGTGTCCCATGCGATGTTTTAACCCAACTCGCTCGAGCAATGCCACAGCCCGATCCCTCACCTCTTGAGAAGGTTTTCCTGTCGCGAGCGCAGGGAGCAATGTGTTTTCCAACACGTTCCATTGGGGCAGCAAGTGGTGGTCTTGAAAAACAAATCCGATACGTTCATTGCGGAATCTCGCCTGCTGATTTTCATTGAATTCGAAAGGGTCTTGACCGCCGATTCGGACCGTCCCGCTGGTCGGAGTATCGAGTGTTCCGATGATTTGCAGCAGCGTTGACTTGCCTGCCCCGCTAGGTCCAACGATAGCCATGTTTTCGCCGGCACTCAACGCAATTGAGACACAATCAAGGACGACGATCTCCTCCGCCGGTGTTTGATATACCTTGCGAATGTTGATAGCTTCTAGAGTTGGAGTTGTCATTTTTAGAAATAGTCACCACGGTAGCTAGAAAAAGTATTCTGGCGAAATGCAAGTGCCATCATACGCAAAGATCGGTTCTTGGTCTGCGCGAAACCGTTCCATTTCGCTGGAGGAAGCGTACGCCGCGCTCGAAATCCGACGGTTAATGATCGAACATTACTAAGTTAACGGTCTCTGCTCTCTCAATTTTCGTTCCCCATTTAAACGCGACAGAGCCGGAGGGTACTTTTTCAACAGCTTCACCAACTGCGACGAACTGGTGGCTAGCCCCTCTGCCACCAATGAGAGCTCCCAATCCTTTTGTTCGAGTGTGTTCATCAATTCGGCCAGCAGTGCGGGCCAGTCGGTGTTGCTGTCCGAGATGTTCACCCGACCGTTCAGGCAATATCGATTCCATAACTCGGATGCAGCCAATTTTGCTGGCGTCCCAAGCTCGTGAGTTCGCTGGTACTCTACGGCCAGCTTGCATCTCAACCGTTGGATTGCGGCCTTTCGATTCTCGTTTTGCGTCCGGCGTTCGCTCGCATGAGCGATGATTCCAGCAGGGACAAACTCAACCTGAACGCTCGTTTCGACTTTGTTGCGATTCTGACCACCTGGCCCGCTTGCTCTCGAAAACGTGAGTTTGCAATGGGATAGCAATTCGTCATCGCTCCATCCTGCAGGATGATTCTCATTCATAGCATAACTCATTTAAATACCGGACGAACGAGTCTACGGGGACTGCTTTACGCAATTGGTAACGGACCTTCGCCCTTGACAGTCAACTTAGCCAAACATCGATCAATCCGCTCGAGCGTTTCCGCTCTACCTAGAATCTCAAAGTAATCGAAGATCCCTAGCCCGTTCGCTTTTCCCGTGATCGCAACCCGCAACGCGTTGATGCATTGTCCGAGTTTGATCCCACGTTCCTCAACGAATTGCTTGAGTTGCGGCTCCAACGATTCACGAGTAAATGTCTCTGCCGAGGCCAATACTTCTCGGAAATCGCGCAAGACTGAAATAGCCGACGCGTCTTTGGCCAATCGCTTCTGGAATAGTTCTTCGTCGATTGCTAAGGACTCAGCCGTTGCGAAAAGTTCGTCAAACTGCAGGATGTCTCCCGCAACTTTGATGCGATCTCCAGCCGCTTGAACGATTTGTCCAAGTCGGTCCGCCGACTCGCATGGTGCGGGCTCCGACACGAAACCGGCCTTCTGCAGAAAAGGCAAAACCATCGCGACTTTCTTTTTCAAGTCGAGGTTGTTCATCCAACGTGTCTGAAACGCTACTAGCTTTTGCGGATCAAAGGCGGCAGGAGCTTTGTTGACTCGCGCCAAGGAAAAGTGCTTTACGGCGTCTTCCAACGTGAAGTGCTCGGTGCTGTCATCGAGCGACCAGCCCAACAATAACAAGTAGTTGAGAATGGCGCCGGGAAGAAACCCCGTTTCTCGATAAAAGTCGACAACAACTGGATTGAAGGTCTCTTTCGAAACCTGCATGTTGGCTCGTTGCGCAATGGTGTCACCCATTTGGCACAGTGCGGCGAAGTCTTTCTGCTTGAGATACTTGTCTAGCTTGCGCTTGCTCAGCTTGGCAGTTCCGCCTGGTTCTGCCACATAAGGTAAGTGAGCGTAAATGGGCAGGGCATAGCCAAGGCTTTCCGCGATGAAGATTTGGCGAGCCGTGTTAGGGAGGTGTTCGACCGCCCGAACCACGTGCGTTATTTGAAAGTCGTGATCGTCGACAACGCTTGCCAAGTGATACAAACACGTTCCGTCGGAACGCTGTACGACGTGATCTTGTTCGTCGGACCATTCAAAGGAACAATCGCCTCGAACGAGGTCGTGAAATTGACATTGACCAACACGTGGCATTTTCAATCGCACGGCGAAAGGTCGCCCCTCGGCTTCGAATGCAGCTCGTTTTTCAGGCGTATCGGCCATAAACGCCCGATCGTAGATAAACGCTTTGCCCTCTTTTTTAGCCTGTTCTTTTTGGGACTCGATTTCTTCCGGCTTGGCAAAATCGAAATAGGCATGGCCCGAAGCCAAGAGTTTTTCCACCGCAGCTTGATAGTGTTCCAGTCGTTGCGACTGAAAGTAAGGTGCAAAAGGACCATTTACTTCCGGTCCTTCATCCCAGTCGAGACCCAGCCATTTGAAGCCCTCCAGAATTGGCTGTAAAGCCGCTTCCACATTGCGATTTTGGTCCGTATCATCGATTCGCAGCAAGAATTGACCACCCGCTTGTTTTGCTAGCAGATAGTTAAAGAGAGCCGTGCGTACCCCTCCTATGTGAAGGTAACCGGTTGGGCTTGGGGCGAAACGAGTGCGGATCGTCATCAAAAGTCGACTTGAAAAAAGTGGTAGAAATGACAGGATGGATCGAATGATACGAAAAGGTAACATGCGTTGCCGGTTTCGTCACGAGAAGAACAGTCGTCTACAGGAAGGAACGATCGATGATTCGAAAAGCGTTGGTGGCAGGAGGATTTGTGCTCATCGGTTTTGCCATTGGATGGATATTCCAAGGTCGCGGCATGAGTCTGCTTCATGCAAAACCACAGAGGGAAAGCTTTTTGCTCCCCCCTGGAATCGTTTTTCCTGACGGTTTCGTGGCAATGACTTCCGAAGAAGCGATCAACGTTTCGGTCTACGATCAAACCAACCGAAGCGTCGTCAACATCTCGACGAAATCGTTCCGGCCAGAAACGCTTTTTATGGAGTCGGAAATCGAGGGAAACGGCAGTGGAAGTGTGTTCGATCAGCAAGGCCACATCCTGACGAACTTCCATGTGATCGATGGGGCCAAAGCCATCAATGTCACCCTCTTCAATGGCGATTTGTTTCCGGCCGAACTTGTCGGCCAAGATGCGGACAACGATATCGCCGTATTGAAGATTACTGCACCTGAGTCGCTTCTATTCCCTCTGACTTGGGGCGACTCAAGCAATTTAAGAGTCGGGCAACATATCTTAGCCATAGGCAATCCATTCGGCCTTGAACGCACCATGAGCACCGGCATCATCTCGCGATTGAACCACCAAATCACATCGAAAACAAAGCGTCGAATGCGTTCCATCATTCAGATTGACGCTGCTCTCAATCAGGGAAACTCAGGCGGGCCATTGTTGAGTTCACGCGGTGAGTTAATTGGAATGAATACCGCAATCGCAACACGAAGCGGTGACAACGCGGGCATCGGTTTTGCAATTCCAATCAATACCATTCGTCGAGTGGTTCCTCAATTGATTTCTACCGGACGTGTGATTCGCCCAACCATCGGAATCATGCAAGTCTTCGAAACCGAGAAAGGGCTGCTGGTCGTCAACATGACGCCCAATGGACCGGCAGAGCGAGCTGGCCTGCGAGGCTCAAAACTCGAACGCCGCAAAGTTCGACGAGGGGTGTTACTCCTGGAACAAGAAGTCATCGACCATGGTCAGTCCGATCTCATCGTTGGCATTGACGGTCAAAAAGTGAAACGCTCGGATGATTTGTTGAGTGTCATCGAAGCCAAGAAATCAGGGGATCAGGTCGTCTTGACCGTGATTCGTGGCGGACAAACAATCCAGATTCCGGTGATTTTAGGGAGCAACGAGTAATGGACTAAGTACCTACGCAAAAACTAAAATTAGGCTCGTAAAACAAATGTAAGCAAGGTTTTAAAAAATTCATGTGGATCTATCGAGCCGGGAAACGGTATGGAACGTGACCCCATCCAGAACTCAAATACCAGAGGAACAAATCCATGAAATTCACGATAATTAGCCTTTCCATCGCCTTGATCGCTGTCCCATCCGTGGGTTCTGCTCAACAAGACGGAGAAAAAGGGAAACCAGCTGGCAGACGCAACGAAATGCAACGACCCAACGGACAACCGGGAGGTCCGGGTGGCCAGGCGGGTTTTGGGGGAATGGCACCCGGCCAAGGCATCGCGATGATGGCAAAGATGTTTCCAATCATGATCGCCCTGGATTTGGATCAAGATGGGGTGCTATCTGCCTCCGAAATCGAAAATGCTTCCAAGTCGCTCATCAAATTGGACAAAGATGGTGATGGACAACTCAGCGCGGAAGAATTTCGACCCGACCCATCGAAAATGCAAGGCATGATGGCTGCGATGGGCGGAACTGGTGGGCCAGACGGTCCGATGGGCCAACGTACCCCCGCCATGATGATGAAAATGTTTGAAGCCCGCGATACCAATCGAGATGGAAAACTTTCCGGTGAGGAGATCCCAGAACCTATGCGAGAACGCCTCACGATGATTGACAAGGACGGAGATGGAGCCATTCAAAAGTCGGAACTCGAAGCCGCCAACGCCATCATGGCTGAGCGTATGGGAAAAGGACCAGGTCGCGGAAATACGAGCGATGGCAGCGGTGTCAAACCAAAGCGACCAGGCCAATAAGCCGAGGGGCAGACTGAAACGGTCTAGGCCAGCAGTCAGCGGTCGCCAAGCGGTTATTTCCCCAATTGTTTTTCATTATCGATCAGCTATGGATAAATCATGATCACGAGCACTCTTCGATTCGCCATTGCTTTGGTTTTCTTTGCCCAATGGGCCTACGCCTTTGAGGACGATCCAACCAACCTTTCGCCGGATGCGGTCCAGTTTTTTGAGACGAAAATCCGACCGGTGCTTGCCGAAAAGTGCTACCGTTGCCACTCCGCAGACGGGCAAGGTATCCGAGGCGGGCTTTCGGTTGATAACCGCGACGCATTGTTGGCAGGTGGTGAATCAGGGCCAGCAATCGTCCCAGGCAATCTCGAAGACAGCATTCTTTGGAATGCGATCAACCATCGCGACTATCGCATGCCTCCGAAGAGCAAGTTGCCTGACTCGGTCCTCGAGGACTTCCGCAAATGGATCGAAATGGGAGCCCCAGATCCACGTGTGCGAACGGGTGTTGCCATCCACTCCAAAGTGTCTGCGGAGGATATCTCCAAGGGCAAGGAGTTCTGGTCGTTTCGGGCACCTATGGACATTTCTCCCCGAGTCAACAAGTTTTCATCGTGGGCAAAATCGACCATCGATGGCTATGTCGCTCAAGGCTGGGACGACCATGATTTGATGCCAGCAGATGACACCGACGCAACCACGTTGCTCCGCAGAATCTATATCGACTTGGTCGGACTGCCCCCTTCCCCGGAAGAACACGATTCCTTCGTCCGCTCTTTCAAGAGCAGCCCAGAAACCGCGATCTCGAACATCGTCGATGAGTTGCTTGAACGACCCCAGTTTGGAGAGCGTTGGGGACGCCATTGGCTGGATGTCGCGAGATACGCCGAATCCACCGGCAAAGAAGTAGAAATGACATTTCCACATGCGTGGCGTTATCGCGATTACGTGATCGATTCGTTCAACGCGGACAAACCCTACGATCGATTCATCCAAGAGCAAATTGCAGGCGACTTACTACCTGCGAAAACCGACGCTCAATGGCAGGAAAACTTAATCGCTACAGGTTTCCTAGCGCTCGGGCCAAAGTCGCTTGCAGAACAAAACCCACGGCAATTTCAAGCCGACTTGATCGACGAACAAATCGACACGACCACGCGAATCCTACTGGGTGTTTCCGTCGCTTGCGCACGTTGTCATGACCACAAATTCGATCCCATCCCGCAGTCCGACTACTACGCGTTGGCAGGTATCTTTCAAAGCACCACAACCTTCTACGGCGGCAACCGTAGCCAACGCAATCGCCAGCCAAGCAACTTGATTATCCTGCCCATTGAGGATAACGCGAAAACGGACACGCCGATCTCGAAGAGCGAGTTAGCAGAGCTGAAGTCGCAGTTGAAAGAGGTGGAAGCTCAATACGAGGAAGCGCGTCGCGTTCAGCGCAATCCAGCATTAGCCAAAGACAAAACGACTGGAGGCCGCCCGAGCTTTCTCAACGTTGCCATTCTCGATCAAGCGATCGCCATGCTCACGAACAAAATCAATTCCGTCGACAGCGATGGCAAACCCATTTCGATGTGTATGGGCGTTCAAGACGCGGACAAAGTTCGCTCGGCTCGTCTGTTAGTTCGAGGTGAAATCGACCAACCAGCTCAAGAAGTCGAGCGTGGTTTTGTACAAGTGCTTTCGAACCAACCCGTGAAGTTAACCAATAAATCCTCAGGGCGTCTCGAGTTCGCAAAATGGATCGCTTCCAATGACAATCCGCTGACCGCCAAGGTAATGGTAAACCGTATTTGGCAACATCTCATCGGCAAAGCGATGGTTCGCGAACCTGATAATTTTGGTTTCTCAGGCCCTGCTCCAACGCATCCTGAGTTGCTCGATCATCTCGCACTCGATTTCATGAATAATAAGTGGTCCATTAAGCATACCATTCGCTCGATTGTAAATTCGCGAGTTTATCGTTTATCGTCCAAACATGATTTCGACCGATTCGAAGCGGACCCAGACAACTTGCATATCGCACGTGCCAATGTTCGACGCCTTGACGCCGAATCGATGCGAGACTCGATGCTGGTGATCGGTGGACAGATTGATTTGAACCGACCGCGAGCTTCTGTGATCGCTTCGTTTGGGCAAGTTACGATGGGTCCAAATGGTCCAGTCTCGATCCCACCGGCAGCGATCTCAATGATACTGGACAAAGACAAAGCAGGGTCGGCTGGTGCGGCGGGGCTAAGAGCTTTGGGTGGTTTACGCAATGCGAACGGGAATCCGTTTGAAGCGCCGAGTTACTTTCGCTCTGTTTACTTGCCCATCGCACGCAACACTTTGCCGCGAGCACTTGATGTTTTTGACTTCGCCGAGCCAAGTTTAGTTGTGGGTACGCGAGAATCGTCGAACACGCCGGATCAAGCGTTGTACATGTTGAACAATCCATTCGTGTTGGAACAAAGCGACGCGCTTGCTAGGCGAATCATGAAGCTTTCAAGCAACCCGATCGATCGCGCCGGAAAAGCAATCAACCTAGTTTACGGGCGAGCTGCAACCGAGGCTGAGTTACGATCCGCAAGCGTTTTTTTCCGAAAAGCGGACGAGAGCAAAGGCTCGTTACCTCGCGAACAACGAACATTTAAGACACTCAGCGAATTCTGCCAAGCATTGTTCTGCTCTGCAGAGTTTCGATTTATTAATTGACAGTAGGTCGCCGCACCTGCCGGGTGCGACCATCCGAGCCAGTACTGCACTCTTAAACCAACAGAAACCATATTATGTCTTCTTACTTGCAACAGATCTCGCGGCGTGAATTATTGCTAACGGCATCGGCTGGCTTTGGCTACTTGGCGTTTGCAGGGCTGAGCACGGTTGCCGCAGCCGAAGACACCGCCTCGACAAATCCCTTATCGCCAAAAGCCCCCCACTTCAAAGCGTCCGCGAAACACGTCATCTTTCTATGCATGCAAGGTGGTCCCTCGCATGTTGACACGTTCGACTACAAA
Source organism: Pirellula staleyi DSM 6068 (assembly GCA_945870455.1). Classification (GTDB taxonomy): domain Bacteria; phylum Planctomycetota; class Planctomycetia; order Pirellulales; family Pirellulaceae; genus JBKCUI01. Next base: position 8,350 of record CAMBSL010000225.1, read on the forward strand.
CCCAGCCTTGCGACCGATGCTGGAAAGAGTGGAGCGAACGGAAAGTTCGGCGGCGGCAAACTATTGCCTTCCCCTTGGAAATTCCGTCAACAAGGCAAAAGTGGGCTGTGGATGTCCGAACTGTTCCCCGAGCTGGGCAAGCATGCGGACGAAATGTGCCTCATCCGTTCGATGCACTGCGATCAACCGTCGCATCCGCGGGCCATGACTCAAATGCATACCGGCAACGCACAGTTTGTTCGCCCATCCTTAGGTGCGTGGACGCTTTATGGACTAGGAACCGAGAACGCGAGCATGCCCGGGTTTATCGCACTGAATCCACCCGCTGCCTCCGCTCAAAACTTCGGAAGCTCATTTCTTCCTGCCATTTACTCGGGTACCAAAGTTGGGCGTCCTCAAGGCCGAGGTCCAGCCATGGCAATGCAACGTGGTCAAGCAGATGCGGGTCAACAAGTGGCCGACATTTCAAGCTTACGTTCCAGCAAACAATCGCAACGCAATCAGATCAACCTGATCCAAGATCTCAATCGCCAAAAACTAGAGCGTGAAGTTCACCAACCCGAAGTTGAAGGTGTCATTGAGTCTTACGAGTTGGCATTCAAGATGCAAGATGTGTTGCCGGATCTGATGAATATCTCAGGCGAATCCGAAAAGACGCTCGCCATGTATGGCATCAATCAAGGGGACACAAACGATTTTGGACGTCAATGCCTTATGGCTCGTCGTTTTGTCGAATCGGGCGTTCGTTTTGTCGAAGTAACCCATGGCAATTGGGACCATCACCAAAGGCTCTCAACGCAGCTTCCTGAAAACTGCTCGCAAATCGACAAGCCCATTGCAGGCTTGTTAGCCGATCTCAAGCAACGCGGCTTGCTGAAAGATACGTTGATTATTTGGGGGGGCGAGTTTGGACGCACGCCGGATGCTCAAAATGGAGACGGTCGCGATCACAATCACAAAGGATACACAACATGGATGGCAGGTGGCGGAGTCCGGGGCGGCCTGAGTTACGGTGCCACCGACGAACACGGCTATCAAGCCGTTGAGGACAAGTGTCATATTCACGATTGGCATGCAACGATTTTGCATCTGATGGGTCTGGACCATGAGAGGTTAACCTATCGCTATGCCGGCCGAAACTTTAGGTTGACCGATGTTGCAGGGAACGTAATCGAAAAAATTATCGCGTAGACGCTTCTTTCTCGCTCCAATACGCAATGTACGAACGCGCAATGCCCCAACGGGGCGAACGGTGATAGCCCAGGGCAACGCCCTGGGATCGAACGTCCCACCCAAACCGCCAAGCCCCAACGGGGCGAACGTAC
>CAMBSL010000226.1 GCA_945870455.1 Pirellula staleyi DSM 6068
AGTTCAATCCCAGGAAACAGTCGGCGCTGGTCCGCCGGCAATGCAAAGTCGGCTGAAACGTTCTTGCATGCGACGTCATTGGCCATCATCCGTTGAATCGCACCGATCGCGCCACTGGGTTCGGTCAAACGCTCGGTTACTTCCTGCGAATCGATACCTCCATATAGGATTGCGTAACTATCCGTCAGCCGTCCCCATGGCTTTCCAAATACTGCAACAATTTTCTTTTCGAGCTGCTCGGGGCCCAGCATACGGACAACTCCGAGATCGTTGAGTTCGCCCATTCGTTCCGGATTCGTTTCGACTTCGTTCAAGCCATCGACTCGATAAAATGGCGATAACACCCATTCTTGAAACACAACCTTTAAATTGAAGTTCTGCTTTCGGAATCGATCCGCTACACGCTCAATCGTTTGACGCTGTGCGAGATAACCTAGCCGCTTGGCTGCGAAATGTGGATCATCGATATCATCGGGAGGCAACAAAACTTTGCGGCCCATCAGGATGTAGTAAACATGCTCGACCATGGCAACCGCGAAACGCGGATCCTGCTCGATTCGCTGTCCCAGCCACTGGATCGGCCGCAATATGTCCGTCGCTGGCAGATCAACTTTTTCGCACCCCGGTCCGAACATGTCGGCAAACCAACCTGCTTTGCGTGGTCCGTAGTGTCCCTCCTCGTTGTAATAGTCCTGGAATAGTCCTGCGATCGGGTCGATGGTCCGATGACATACAACACATTCAGCCGCTTGCATGGTTGGTATTTTGTACTTGGCGTCAATAGCAGCTGCATCGCCAACACGCGGCGCAAGGTTCATGATGTCGACACCGAGAAAGTGTTGATAAACCATTCTCGCACGCAAACGGTTTCGATTGGTCTCTGTCGTGGGATAACGCCGCAAATACTGAAACATGCTTAGAACGCCCGCATGTGGATAGAAGCCATCCCCAGTTGGTTGCGTTTTCCCGTCGCGATGCTTCAACGCGTTGAGTTTAGTTGGAATGAATTCGAACGGATCATCCGGATTCTTGAACTGGTCGCGCAAGACATCAAAGACCCCATAGCCCCGAGCCGTATAGGGGGAAACCATGGTGAAGTTTGCGTTGACAATTTCGGTGAAAGGGCGATCCTGATCAACGATGAAGCGCACCAGTTCGAGCGGTTCTCGCCGCAATGCTTCGCGATATTGATCGGCCAACTTGTAGCGTGCCTTTTGTCGCTCCTTTTCTGGGAGTTGATCGAGGTCATGCTTTTGATACCAGTGGCGAGTATGTTCAAAGTGATTGTACGAAAGGACATCTTCACCATTGCCGTCATACCCTCGCGTCAAGAAGATATCGTTGAACCCTTCCTGAAGGCGATTGTAAAATGCTTCCTCTCGCATCAGCTTTGCGAGAATGGATTCGAAAGCGGATAGCCCTTGAGAATCGATCGACTCAAGCTCGCTGATCGTCGGCAGCCGGGCTGCCAGCGAAAGGGTAATTCTCCGAAGCAACTGCCGTTCCGAGATCATTTTGGTATTCTCGAAAAGCGATCGTGAGTCGTCGTCAAATTGCGGTTCTTCAGAATTCGAAGGAGTTGCTTTCTGTCGACTTCGAACGAAATCTTGGAGAACTCGGAACGCAGTCGAGTCTTGCTTCAGTATCTCTCCGCCGCCGTGATCCAACTCACCCTTAGATTTGGCGAGCAATCGCGAGCGACCGTCATCCTCGTTGATCAAGGCAATTTCGGTCAACGCGTCGCAATTCTTCTGGTTTGTCCGTACTCTCTCGGGGGCCGGGACTCGCAAAAGGTCGTGCAGCTTAAAACTACTTTCGGACGCTTCACCGTCGTTGACATGGCACTTAATGCACGTGCGTTCAACGACCTTAATCCATGCTTCATGAAAGTCGCGCTCGGCCGTGCACGTTGGTGTCCTATTCAGATCATTGCCGAGAGTCGGAACATCGCCCAAGGAATTTGTGGCAAGGACCGCCAAAAGTACGCACCAAATCAAAAATGAAAAGTTTGGTCGAATCATCAATTATTTGGGCATGAGTTTTGAAGCGGAATGGCACAAGCCATCATGTCCAACGACACGAGGTCGTTGGGTCAGTGACTTCGCCTCACAAGCGGCGGAAACTATTCTTTGGGCTTGTCAGCAGCGGCCTTGTCAGCAGCGGCCTTGTCAGCAGCAGCTTTGTCGGCAGCGGCTTTGTCCGCAGCAGCTTTGTCGGCAGCAGCTTTGTCCGCAGCGGCTTTGTCGGCAGCGGCTTTGTCGGCAGCGGCTTTGTCTGCAGCAGCTTTGTCTGCAGCAGCTTTGGCGGCGGCGGCTTTGTCGGCAGCAGCTTTGTCGGCAGCAGCTTTGTCGGCAGCAGCTTTGTCGGCAGCGGCTTTGTCGGCAGCAGCTTTGTCGGCGGCGGCTTTGTCGGCGGCGGCTTTATCAGCGGCCGCTTTGTCCGCAGCAGCTTTCCTGTCCGCTGCCTTCGTCGCAGCGTCTTTTGCCACATATTGGAGTTCACCCACACTTTGCAAAATTGCTGGACCAAGCTTTCGAGTCGCAACGACAAGTCGGTCTTTGCTAAGTGCAATCACATCCCAAGTTCCTTTCGGTCCAACCGCCCAGTCCACTAGCGCCTTGGGATCCGCATCCGATGATCTTTTGACTTGGCCTCGCATCGAAACGGCAACTAAACCACCGCCCGGGAGAGACGTTAGTGATGTCACCCAGTCATTCAGCTTTGCGATCTCGACCGGTTCGCCTTCCGAAGCAATGCGTTTGACCGATCCATCAGCGCTTCCAACCCAAAGCAGATCATTGCTACCGCCAAAGGCAACCGACCACAGCGGCTGGTTCCCGATTGCTATTTCTTTAATAGGCTCGAGGGACGGCCACTTCACGATGTGCAACTTTCCGGATCCAGTCGCGATCGCTAACTTTTCACCCGAGGGACTAAATGCCATCGACATGATTTGACCGCTCGCCAAATCTCGGCTTCCGATTGCCTTTTGTTCTGCAATCGACCATGCGAACACCGTTCCCGCTTCATTGCCTGCGGCCAAGTGTTTTGAGTCGTTCGCAAAGGCGATCGCTCGCGTCCATTTTGCAAAGATTTTGTCGAAGTGTTTCGTCTCGCCACCTGCAATCGGTGTGACTGCTAGGCTTCCTTGAAAGTCTGTGGATGCGAGAGTTGAACCATCGGGACTGGTAGCCACTGACCACACGGCTGCCGGTTGCTTGTAAAACTCTTTTGCATCATCGGGGTTGTCACCCGAAAATTTGACTACCAAGCCTTCTCGGTACGGCATCCCGGTGGCAACCGAGGCAAATAGTTTGCCATCGCCAGCTGGAGCAAGGTGCGTTACCCAACGGTCGTGCCAGATCCATTCCGCCGTTTCTTGTGCATGGAGGGGACTCGGCGAAGGTGTTAAGCAGAAAGCGAACGCGGAACACAGGCAAGCGATTCGAACTAAGCAGGCTAGTCGATGCATGATCATGCGAAAATCTCCTAGGTGAGGCACAGCAGAGTGATTAAAGTCCTTCAGTCCTCGGTTTTTGCTGCTGCTATCATCGGAGAATCTCAACAGCAAGCTAATTCACGTCGGACCGCAATGGAATAGTATAGTCGACTGAATGAAATTGTGGGGACGGTTCGTTCGATCAATTAGTGTCGATATTTTGGTAACTTTTGCTGAACAGACCCATTTGACTCTGGATTCCAATCCGACGAATGATGACAATCAATTTCCTCGCCCGCCTACGTCAGCGATGACTTGCTGATCCCACCGACAATGACTCCATAAGCCGAATGCCTCGGATAATGATGATCTTTCACGCGACCCAACGGTTGGGATTGTTGTCCCTCGTCATGTGCCTCTCGGAGTGCGTTTGCCTCTCGGAGTGCGTCGCCGACGACAAACTAGCATTGTCGGTCTTCATTGACCAAAACCTTGAACAGACATTTGAGAAAGTAGGCGTCACTCCAGCCCCTCTCGTAGGCGATTCCGAGTTCGCGAGACGAGTCACTTTGGATCTAGCGGGTCGAATACCCACGCCCAAAGAGTTGAAGGAGTTCCTCGCAGATATCGATGTTGGAAAGAGAGAGCGACTCGTAGACCAACTCATGGTTAGCGAAGATTATTCATTTCATGCTAGAAACGAATTGGATATCCAACTGCTAGCTCGTTTGCAATGGAATAACGAATGGAGAGCCTATTTGTTGCAAGCAATTCGCGAGCACCGATCTTGGGATCGCTTGTTTAGCGAGATTCTATTGCCCGAAAAGATGCGTCCCGACGACAAAGGAGCCGTAGCCTTCCTCAGGCAACGAGCCAATGACTTGGATGCCATGACCAACGACACGAGTACATTACTCTTCGGCGTGAATATCGCCTGCGCCAAGTGCCACGACCACCCGTTGGTAGCAGATTGGCATCAGGACCATTACTTTGGATTTGCAAAATTCTTCAAACGAACTTTTGCGACTCGAAGTGGGTTGGTGGCAGAGCGTTTTGAGGGTGACATAAAATTTACGACGACCTTAGGCGAGGAGAAGCGTGCGGCCTTCATGTTCTTGAACGGCGAATCGATTGTGGAACCAGAGTTGTCGCGATCCGCCGAGGAATGGACGGAGATTCGTGCGAAAATCAAACAATCCGAGTCGAACGACAAAGCCGACCCTCCACCAGTCCCTTCGTTTAGCCCGCGCGAACAGTTGGTTTCCTTGGCGTTGGACTCAAACAAATCGAATTTGTTGGCGAGAAATGCTGCCAACCGCATTTGGGCAAGGCTGATGGGACGTGGTTTGATTCATCCAATTGACCAAATGCACTCGGAAAATCCTGCCAGTCATCCGAAGCTTCTCGACCATCTTACAACCGAGCTTGCGGATCATGATTATGACACAAGAGTCTTGATTCGCGGCATCGTACTTAGTGACGCTTATTCGCGAGATTCGAGTCTCCCTGATTCGTCGCAGCTTCCCTCGCCGGAGTGGTTCGCGGTCAGGACGCCTCGCCCACTAACTCCGTTTCAGTACTCACTCTCGTTGTGGGTCGCTTCGAGAAATCCAGACTCTCTCCCAGGCCGAGATAAGCCAGCCGATTGGCCTAAGATCCGCGAGCAATGGGAGCAGCGTGCGGAACAGTTTGCTCGACGCTTTGAGATTCCTGAAGAGCACTTCCAAGTCTCGGTCGAAGAGGCCCTGCTATTAAGCAACAGCCCCCAAATCGAAGGCGAGTTCTTGCGGAATCAATCGGATACCTTAGTCGGTTATCTTCAAACAGTCGGTGACGAACCAAGAATCATTGATGCGGCGTTTTTCAATGTTTTGGCCCGCGATCCAAAGGAAGAGGAACGAGCTATTGTTCGTTTTTATTTGGGAGCCAGAGGTGATCGACGCGATCAGGCGATACAACAATGGGTGTGGGCCCTGTTAACATCCGCAGAATTTCGTTTTAACCATTAATTTCCTGGGACAGGTGAATCGTGATGAAAGTCGACCCAAGCGTTTGCCTTAATCGACGCCAGTTGCTCGGCGCGGCTGCGATCGGTGCATCTGGTTTGGCCGCCAACATGGCTCAAGTAGAGCTGCTCAGTCAGCCAGCGTTTGCGGAACAACTCCAGCAGGCGGACAAGAGTGTTATCCTTTTGTGGCTCGCAGGCGGAGCGAGCCAATTGGAGACTTGGGACCCCAAGCCGGGGCGCCCAACTGGCGGCCCATTCGCCAAGATACAGACCTGTATTCCAGGAATTGAAATCAGCGAATTGCTCCCGAAAATGTCTTCGAGATTGCATGAAACGGCGATCATTCGTTCATTGAACACGAAGATTGCGGATCACGGTCAAGCGTATGAGGTCATGGACACAGGACGCATCCGAGAACCTGGCGTGCAGTTTCCGCATCTAGGGGCTATCATCGCGCACCAGTTAGCCAGCACCCATAGCGATGTACCGGATTACGTCGAAATGTATACGTCAACCGAAGGGCGGCGCAAAGGTGCGGCCGGATATCTAGGCGCTCGCTATAACCCCATGTTCTTGACTGAGAGCATGATGCCTGAGAACTTGAAACGCTTGGAATCGATTCAGGATGTTGACCACCAAGAACGAGCGGATTTGCAGCGAATCCTCTCGCAGCAGTTTAGCATGAAGCTCCGAAACAATGTCGTCGATAGTCACAACACTGCGTTTCAACGAGTGCGTGGACTCATGTCAAGCGACTATCTCTTCGACATCGAACGCGAATCGCAGACCATGCGCGACCATTACGGTCCAACTCAATTTGGAGAACAATGTTTAATCGCGCGCCGCCTTGCAGAAGCCGGCGTGCCATTTGTCAAAGTCGCTCGCGCTTGGTGGGATAGCCACGGCCAGAACTTTGAAACACATCAAGAGCTATGTGCCGATCTCGATTTTGTCATGGCGGCCCTATTGGATGATCTCAAGCAGCGCGGCATGCTCGAACGAACACTTGTCATTACTCTTGGCGAATTTGGCCGAACACCACAGATCAACGGCAGTCTGGGACGCGATCATTTCGCCAGCGCGTGGAGTTGCACCCTCTCCGGCTGCGGTATTCGAGGGGGTACCGTCTACGGCAAGACGGATGAAGATGGAAAAACCGTTGTGGAAGGCGAAACCAATGCAGGCGATCTCTTCGCCACCATCTTGGCTGCACTCGGTATCGATCCCAAGAAGGAAATCATGCTCGGCAGCCGCCCAATTCCCTTGGCTGATTTCGGCAGCAAACCCATTCAAGAAATCCTCGCATAGGTTGGATAGGCTCACCGCCCGTCATTTTCAGCTTCACAGGCTGGAAGCCTACGCCGACAAAAGTCAAAGTAGTAGGCACATTCCATGTGCCGTCCACCTAGAATCCTGGCAAAAGCTTAATTGAGAACGGCACGGCGGAGCGTGCATGCACCTTTTTTCGGCTGTGCCTATGCCACTAATGGATCGAATGATCCTGAGATCCTCATTGAAGGAAATGATTATGTCCGATGTATTAACGCGAGATATGAAGAATTTCAAACGAACGCGGGAGGTTCGATCAACCGACATCCTGTTCGCGATCGCCAACTACCCAGATCGCAAGTCGGTGCTGCTCGGGAGCTCCGATGCGGGCGTATATGAACTGGATCTAACAACGGAGAAGCCTGATCGTATCAAGTTCTCTGGCGGCCATCGAAGCTACGTCACAGGCATCGCGGTGATGGAGTCGCAAGCGGTTAGTTGCGGTTACGATGGGCAACTGGTTTGGTGGGATCTGCAAACTCGTCAAGCGATGCGAACGATAAACGCTCACGGCAAGTGGATTCGACGAATTGTGTCTGTCCCAAGTAGAAACGCCTTTGTCTCCGTGGCAGACGATATGCGGTGTCGAGTTTGGGACGCAGTCAGCGGCGAGAGGATCGCCGATTTTACAGATCATGATGCGATGACTCCACATCATTTCCCCTCGATGTTGTATGCCGTAGCCGCCTCGCCCGACGGCCGCTGGATTGCAACGGGTGATCGAGTTGGCCACGTCGCTATTTGGGACACGCAGACGTGGGCAAAGAAAGCAGAGCTCGAAGCCCCCGTGATGTATACCTGGGATCCGAAAGCGAGGCGGCATTCCATTGGCGGGATTAGGAGCCTTGCGTTTTCACCCGATAGCTCCCAGCTTGCAGTCGGCGGAACCGGCAAGATCAACAACATCGATCATTTGGAAGGACGGTCCAGATTAGAAGTTTTTGATTGGCAAAAAGGAACGCGGCTGCATGAATTTGAGGATGAAAAAAGAAAAGGATTGGTCGAACAAATCGTTTGGATTCCGGAATCCACTTGGATCTTGGCAGTTGGGGGAGACAACAAAGGGTTTTTGAACTTCTTCGATACGGCCACCAATGCGATGCTGCACCAAGATGGCTGCGAGGGACATATCCACGGCGTCACTTGGGATGCCAATGCTGCGTCGCTGCTGGTTGCAGCCCACGAACGGGTCGAAGTGTGGGCTTGGGAAAAAACTCCGTTTGAGAATTAACGCACGGATTTCGAGTGTGCCGTAAGCTTCCAGCGATGGCAATTTCGGGGCGGATAGGTCTTGACGCACGTCAGCGAGGATGAGTACTTTGAGTGGAGCTTTCGCGGAATCACCGCCCGGCCTCTTTGCTTCAGGCTACTTTGCTTCAGGCTACTTTGCTTCAGGCTCCTTGTTGAGCCGGATGAGTTTCGGTGTCTCTGTCGTCGCTTCGATAGCTCGAACCGTCTCTCGGACGGACTTTGCCTTCTGCTTCATCAGTTCCTCGGGGAAGTCCGGCTCATCCTTCTCGAAGTAGTTGGCAAGCTCAGTCAGTTCCGGCACGACCGCTTTCGCATGGGTACCGTAACTGAGTAGGATCTTCATCAGTTCTGGCGTTCGTATTTGGCTTTCCCACGGGTTCTGCTGCCGTGTATATCGGACGCACGCCTGGATCCCTTCTTCGATGCCCTGCTTGGCAAAGACGCGAAGCCCCTCCACCCGAATTCCGTCGGCAAACATCTCACCACTCGGGGCGGGTTCGGTGATCGCCTGATAAATGGCGGGCAACAGCGGCTTGATCTCTCGAGCGGAAAGGTTCCGATAGACAGAACTGAGACTTCCTCGGGCACGGCCGTCCTCATTCTTCAGGCCAGCCCGCACCGCTTTATACAGCGCCTCGCGGTCGACGCCGTCGAGAGACCCACCGAGCATTCCGTCGCCATCGAACAGGGCGAACGTCAGATAACGCTGTTGCATGCCGCGGGGATCATGAACCTTGTCCACTTCGGCAAGCAACTCCAACAACTTCGGGACTGCGGGTTTGGCTGCCGGCCCGATCTTGGCCAACGCATCCGCCGCCCTGACTCGGAGCCAGAGGTCGTTGTCGATAAGGCATTTTTGCAACGATGCCACCGCCTGCTCGGCCCGCTGGCCAAGTCTGCACAGGGCCTGGCAGGCACCATAGCGAGCGTCGAGACTGGGAGCGTCGAGCAGTTTGACAATTGCTGAAATCGGCACCTCTTGACGACGGCCGAGCGCCATCGCAGCCCGCTCTCGGACGACCGGCGACCAACTCCCAAGCCGCTCGACGAGTTGATCGGCGGTGAGTTTGTCATACGCGCTGTTGCGGTCTTTGTTGTCCCATCCACGACCATCGGCGATCTTGGATTCTGCGGCCACCGTGTCCAGACTCGGGACGAAGGAATTGCCAGCGCCGGTCAGCCGAATCTTCTTCAGCGGCATGGCGTAGGCCAACAAGTAAGTGCCCGTTGCATCAAAACCCACGAAGCTATCGTCCTCGTTTTCTGGAGGGCCTTGGTGCGGGTAGCTGCCATCCCAATGGCGTGCCAGGTCAAAGTACCAAGTACCGAACTCCTTCATCCACGCCCCGGTGGCGTTTGGGCCGGAAAGTGCGACACTCGGCATCCCCCAAAGCATGTTGAAATAGTTCCCGCAGTGGCCGCAATCTCGCTCCGGACCGTGCGCGGCAACACTCATTTGCGAGAAGAATTCGGCACCCTTCGCCTCGCCCAGCAAGTTGAATAGAACCGCCGCCATACCACACTTGCCGTT
>CAMBSL010000227.1 GCA_945870455.1 Pirellula staleyi DSM 6068
ATGAACTTTTTCATTTTCGGATCGGTGAAGATTTGGCGATCTTGATCGCGTCTCTTCGAGCTATCCGAGATCGCGCGGAGCTCATCGTCGTCGTAACCGCAATGCACGATCAACTGTGTTACGCCGGGCCCGATCTTTTTGATTTCATCGAAATAGAGTTGCTCGCGTCGATCGGGAATATTCCCTCCGTAGAATTGAAGCAGATTGTCGAGCAACGGCAGCTTTCGATCCGTGAGTCTTGATACAGCGTCGGCGTGCCGCTCGGCCATCGCCGGGTACTCCTTTTTCATGGCAGGATCCATTTGCTTCAGAAACAAAATGGGAAGTCCGTATTCGAGTCCAAGCTCAACATAAACGCTGACCAAATCAGGCCTGGAAACCAAAGCTCCCATGTGGGTATCCAGATGGCTGAGCGGAACACCAAAAGCCAACGCCTTATCGATTTGGGCTTTGAGCTCAAGTTTGACTTCAGCTGCCTTAGTGTGCGTGGCAACTTGCTCGGTGTTGTCCCATAGAAATCCTTCCGAATCCACCAAACTCGGGACTCGGTCTCGCGATTCGACCGGCCCCCAACGATAAACATCCCACTCCGAATTTAATGTTAGATGAATTCCGTAGTCGTATTGCGGATGAGCCTTGGCGTATCTCGCGAATTCCGTAAACCATGAGCAAGGAACCATAACGCTGGCGGAACTCACGATTCCGCATTCTAGAGCCGCCTGCGTCGCGACGTTTGCCGAGTGCGACATGCCAGCATCGTCGGCATGGATAATCAAGTAGCGGTTTTTGTCTTCAGCGACTACGAATACATTCATCGAAACGATAAACATGACAGCGAACATGACGGCGAACAACCATTTGCAACGGTGAACAGTGGATTTCATTGGGGATCATTTGCGGTTAGCGCAGGGAATAGTCGGTGAAGTGTAGGCTGACGATTTTACACTTTCGATGGTGAGATTCCGATGGCTTCTCGTTCGAGTTCGACCTTCTTTCGCCCTGCATGGCCCGAATGGGGCAGAACCAAGGAAAAAAGAGCTTTTACGCCGATCGTCACCGAAATACAGAATCGCTGACACCGAATCCCGCAGGCTCGTCGTGCGGATCCTTAAACTTTTTTGGCTACACACAAAACGCTTCCCTTTATGTCGCTGGGCCGCCCGATTTGCCTTTGGCAAACAAGTTCAAAATATCCCCAAGTCGAAAGCCAAGTAGGTGCCCAGACTATGGCGAGTCGCCTGCCGGCGAGTACAATCCCTATTTCCAATCACCCATCCTTTCATTTAGGAGTCCAAATTAGATGTTTCGAGCTATTGGCCGTTTCTTTCGCGCAATCGGGTACTTGTTTACAGGCAAAGTGAATTCCACCGCCGACTCGATGAGCAACAACCCAACCGTCATTTCAGCTACTTACGATAAAGTTATCGAAGACAAGAAGCGAAGACTCAACGAGTACAAAGATGCGATTAGCGCGATGATCGCCCAAGAGGAAAGCAAGAAAGAAAAGCTTTCCTCGTTGACGGAAGACGTTCAAAAGCTCGAAAAGCTCAAGTCAGGTGCCGCAGCCCGCGCCAAGCAAATCGCCGACAAATACAATGGCGATATCAACTTGGTCAAAAGCGACAATGAGTATCTCAGGTGCCAATCCGCTTACAAAGACTTCACCAGCACTTTGGTGGAAAAGCAACAGCGAGCAAAGGAGATTGAAGATGACCTCAAGCAATTGATGACCAACGTCAATGGTCACAAGAGCCAAATCCAATCCCTCATGCGTGATCTGGACAAGATCAAAGAAGAGAAACATGACGCAGTGGCCGACATCCTTTCGGCGACCGAAGAAAAACAAATCGCAGATATGGTCAACGGCATCTCCAATGACAAAACCAATGAAGAGTTGCATCGATTGCGAGAATTGCGGACGAAAGCGAGCGCCAACGCAAAAATATCCCGCGAGTTGGCCGGAATGGATACCAGGAAAGCCGAATCGGAGTTCTTGGAGTATGCACAAAAGACCGCTGCGGACGATGAATTCGATGCTTTGATTGGTTTGTCCGCAAAGAAGGAAACAACTGAGACCAACGCGAGCGAATCCAAGATTCCAGAAGCGTAGCCCGCGGATAGGCCCACGCGCGATGGGAATGACAACGTTTCGTGTTTTCGATTTCGATGGTATGTTGGAGCGTGGGATGCATTTCTCCAACTTGGGTTTAAGAGTTTCCAAAAAACGGCGCAAAGGGAAGTGACATTTTGAGTTTAGTGGACGGAGCTGAGGATCACGACGGCAAGCTAGTGAATGACTCCAAGGTTGCGTCGCCTCAGTCGGCTCCGGAATGGAAGCCGTTGACCGCGAAACAGCGTCGCGTATTGGGGACTCTCATGGAAAAATCCAAAACGACCCCGGATGCTTACCCAATGACATTCACCGGACTTTGCACGGGATGCAATCAAAAATCGAACCGAACTCCTCTCTCAAACTACACATCGGAGCACGTCGAAACCATTGTCGATGAATTGCGCTCGATGGGCGCGTTGACCATTGTTCAAGGGCTTGGGAGGGTGACCAAGGTGAGGCATTACGCTTACAATTGGCTTGGACTCAGCAAGGTGGAAGCGGCCGTGATGACCGAGTTGCTCCTGAGAGGCGAGCAAACCCTTGGCGAGTTGAGAACACGTGCGGCTCGCATGGAGCCCATCAATGATATTCAGCACATGAACGAATTATTTGCAGAACTGAAGCGAAGAAACTTGGTTGTAGAATTGAGTCCGCCAGGCCGCGGTCAAATTGTTTCACACAACTTGTATCCGGAATGGGAACTCGAACAAGTCCGCAAAAGTGTGGCAACAGGCACATTCGGTGGCAGCGAAGAGTCAAGCAGCACCGCACCCTCCAGTCGGCAATCGTCAACGGGTTCGACAAGCAACTCGGAGTTGGTTGGCAAGTTGGAAACAGAAATTGAAAATCTTAAGAGTAAGGTTATCGAGCTGTCGAATCGATTGGATAGGCTAGAGAAAGATCTCGGCGTTACCGAGTAGAGCGTTACCGAGTAGAGCGTTACCGAGTAGAGCGTTACCGAGTAGTAGCGTAAGCGTGGGACAATTTCGCAGGTCCCTCACTTACCGGCTTGTTGCTTTAATAGATTGTGAGACGGGGTATTGGAAAGTGGCATGGGCGTCTCGCCTCATCTTTACCCACATTTCGCAGCACGCCAGACTCGAAATCCGAATGGATTTGCGTGGTCCCATCGCGTTTTCTCCCCCCTCGCCCCGCGTCGGAGAGAGGGGGGGCGGGGGGTAGAACCCTGACATGGCAGCCTCCGGTTCAGTTATTGGTTAACGCTTCTGAAACGCAAATAGACAATGAATTCACGATCAAAAAACCAATCAAAACACAGTGCAAAACCCCTCACCCCCTGCCCCTCTCCCCGAGTACGGGGCGAGGGGAGCAAGATCAAAAGATGTGGGTAAAGACGAGGCATCTCGCCCATGGATTCACGAGCGAGCGCGCTCGTGCCACGCGATGTTAACCCGTGCCCGTAAGCGAGGAGCCGACTGCAATCCCTCGCCGCCTCGGGTTACGATTAAAGTAACGAGCCGTTACGTATCGGGTTACGATTGGTAGATTTCTGTCTACCGTTCGCCTACTAGCCTATCCCACTCCAAACGGTCCTTACATTTCGGAGGTACTTTGGTCCCCATGAAGTGAGCTGGACCCGTTCTTGGTTCCTTGAGCTTGAGTGATGATACCCAATCCGACATAGAAGACCGTGGTTGACATGATCAGGATTCGGTTGCTCAGAAAGTGCGGAAATATCTTGGTCTTTCCCTCCAACACGGTCACCATTCCGGAAAGGAGCGCATAAACGACCGACGCTGCCATGACTCCGATGAGAGCACCGACGATTAGACGAAAGAGTTGAGATCGCCATTGTCCGAAATCCGTAGAAGCAATTCCGACAGCAATACCCAAGGGAGCCAGCATAACGGCCCATCGAACCAAGGAATAAATCATTGGATCTTCGAAGTCTAAATCGGGATGTGCCTCGAACCAATGCCCGATCCAACCAGCCGATGCACCAGCGACGATCCCCAAAGCGCCCCCAATTCCCAGTCCCATCCATCGCCGATTCGGATTGGTTTGTTTTCCCAAACAAAATGTGATTGCTCCACATGCAACTGCAGAGAAGAGGGCGAAAGCGATCATGTCGCTGGCGCGTGCTGCAGCTTTGAGCTCTAGCGTTTGTTCGGGGGTTACGACGATCGATGTCCTCGCCGGTTCGGATGCAAGGTCAACCAGCGCAATTCATTCTCGGTCCGCTAGGTACAATGATCCGTCAACAATCGTTTGATCACTTAGCGGGATAGGGGAGCAAGAATCAAAGATGTGTGAACAAACCAGTTTCCACGGACACAGTTGCGTGTTTCAATCGGCTCGATCGAGTGCGAGTGAGCGGTTCACTGTTTGGATGTATTTCCGGCCCGATGACGTAGATGGGTGGACCAGATTGAAGTACAAAATATACCAAATCGCAGCCACACCATCCCAGGTCCCAATCTTCTTTCCTTCTTCGTACGTTCTTCCGTAGTAGGAGATGGGAACCTCATATGTGCGTGCTCGCGTTTTGCAGACCATGGCAGTGATTTCGACTTCCATCCCGAACCCTCGGCTACACAGTTGCATCGGAACGATAACTTCGCGGCGAAAGGCTTTGTAACACGTTTCAATATCGGACATGTTGCGATTGGTTAGTATGTTGCTTAAGCACGTTAAGAATTTGTTGGCCAGATAGTGATAGTAGTATAGTACCCGCGACGCACGCTTGACCAAAAAGCGACTTCCGTACACTACATCCGCATGGCCATCCAGAATGGGGCCAATCACATCGGGTATTTCCAATGGGTCGTATTCTAAGTCTGCGTCTTGAACGATCAGAACGTCACCCGTGCTTTCGGAGATAGCTCGAGATACGGCAGATGTCTTGCCTAAATTCTTGCGTTGCTGAAAAAACTTGATCTCGGACCGCGATGCAGCAAGTCTCTGCACAACTTCGCCGGTTGCATCGGTGGAACCATCATCCACCACGATGATTTCGCGATCTTGAATAGGCAACGCGAGCAGTTTATTCAAAACGCGCTCAATCGTTTTCTCTTCGTTGAATGCGGGGACTAAGATCGAAACTTTCAATGAACTGTTCTCCATTGGCTGATTTCTAGACCAACATTCCGCGTGCATCGACCGGCATAGCCACCAGTTCCCCTGCATCGATGAGATAAAAATGGTTTTGTAAGTTTACGCATACGCAGACGTGGTTGGGGATGATCCAAACGCGATCACCCACTTTGGGTCGCTTGGTAACGTCGAATTGTTCCATCGGGATGAGAACCTCTCCATGTTCCTCGCTTAGGCGTGTGATTTTGGCGGTTGGGTAGTCGACCACATAGCCGAAACCTGCGTCGGGGTTGCCCGCATTCCGATCGCTTGAGAGTGTCTTACTGCCAGCATCCACGATAAACTTATTCGGTTCAGGTACGCTGACGATGGTTGCCAAAACGCGAGCTGCGCAGTCGTCCCAATCGCAGACTCCTAACCGAACTTCGTTTAAGTCGTTGTAGATGTAGGTGCCCGGACGGATTTCGTTGAGAAAACGATTTCGATGGGACATTTTTGCCGTGGGTGTGGAGCCGCCTGAAATGGTTGGCGCGTCAATTCCCTTGACCTTTAGCCCTTCGATTACCGTTTCCAAAGAGGCTGAATAAGCGTCCCATGAGGCATCATCCGAGGATGGCTTGATATGGCCAGGAAAGCACATCAGGCCATTGAGAGTGAGCGCATTGTGTTTCGAAACCGTTTCGCAAAGTTCGATGGCACGAATGGGGTCGAGGACACCGGTTCGATGAAAGCCAACTTCGACATCGACCATGATCCCGAGCTTTACCCCTGCGTTCCAAGCCGCATTTTGCAAGATCTCGGCCGCGTCTTGTGAGTCGATACCGATGCTGATTTGATTCGATTTTGCAAGCTCCGTGACGCGTTTTAGGCGACTTGTTCCGATGGCTGGGTACGCGATCAGGATATCGCTGGTGGCCTGCGACATGACCTCGGCTTCCCCTGCTTTTGCGACCGTCAATCCAACGGCTCCGGTGGCGATTTGCTCCTTTGCCATGTGAATCGACTTGTGCGTTTTCGTATGCGGCCGGAGTTTTAGGCTGTTTTGATCGCAATACTCTTGCATTGAGCGAATGTTTTTTCGAGCGATATCGGCCGAAATGATGAGCGAGGGGGTGGGTTGGTCCTCGGGAATAGCGTTCCAATTCATGGGTCGATTTTGGATTGGGTAAGGGTGTTGGCCGGTCGTTTGGGCGAGCGGCAGATCACGGTATACCAACCCGAAGCGTAAGCAAGGGACAATTTCGCAGGTCCCTCACTTACGTATCGGGTTAGGGTTGGTAGTTTTCAGTCTGCCGCTCGCCTTGGTTATGAATCTTACCAAAGTTAGGACAACAACAGGGCCTGGTAGATTTCAATATTGCCATTCGCCTTATGGCTTACATGGCATCTGAAAAACGCTACAATGAGGCGTTTTCCAAGGCATGAAGTTAACCCGTCTTGGGTTCGCTCTTTCGGTGTTCTCATTTATGCAAACGGCTTCTAGCGGAGTACCAAACTCCTCCCTTTCGTCCAGCGTCGCGGACAATCTCTTGAGCGAGCGCGTTTTGGTTCTTGATTTCGGATCTCAATTCGCACAATTGATAGCCCGACGCATCCGAGAGCAAAACGTTTATTGCGAAATCATTCGCCATGATGTCTCAGCCGAAGTGATTTTGGCTCGCAAGCCGATCGCCATCGTTCTCTCGGGCGGTCCCTCCAGTGTATACGAAGAAAAAGCACCCAAGTGCGACCCTCGTATTTTCGAACTAGGAATACCGATCCTTGGTATCTGTTATGGAATGCAGTTGGCAACGCAAGCCTTGGGCGGAGCGGTCGAGAGCTTTCCGTCGCGCGAGTTCGGGCGTTCGCGTTTGCAAATCGCTTCTATGGAAAAACTCTTCGCCGGATTTCCGCATGAGATAGACGTTTGGATGAGCCACGGCGATCAAGTGCGTTCGATTCCAGATGGGTTCGAACTGCTTGCCTCCACCTCAACCTGCCCATTCGCTGCGGTCAAGCACCACACGCTACCGATCTATGGGCTGCAATTCCATCCGGAAGTTTCGCATACTTCACTTGGCAGCACGCTCATTCACAATTTCCTTTACAACATTGCTGGCTGCGAGGGCAAATGGCACTTAACCGATTTCGCTCAGCGATCCATTGAGCAAATAAGGAGTGTGGTGGGCAGCGACCGCGTCATCTGTGGACTTTCGGGCGGTGTTGATTCGTCGGTAACCGCAGCATTGCTCTACAAAGCGATCGGCCCACAGCTTACCTGTATCTTGATCAACAACGGCTTGCTCCGTAAAGACGAACAAGCTGCAGTTATCTCTGAGTTCACAAATCACTTCAAAGCCGACTTGCGAGTCGTCGACGCCACCGAGCGATTTTTGGCGACTTTGGCGGGCATTCGCGATCCTCAGGAAAAGCGACTTCGCATCGGCCACGCGTTCATCGATTGTTTCAAAGCCGAAGCCGAAAAGATCAACGGCGCTAAGTTCCTGGCTCAAGGAACTCTGTATCCCGACGTCATCGAAAGCGGGGCTGCCGCAGATGGTCCAGCCGCCACGATCAAATTGCATCACAACGTAGGTGGTCTGCCAGAACAACTTGGATTCGAACTCATTGAGCCGCTACGCGATCTGTTCAAGGACGAAGTAAGAAAATTAGGAGTAGAACTTGGGTTGCCGGAACATTTGGTTTGGAGACATCCTTTTCCAGGTCCTGGTTTGGCCGTTCGTTGCCTGGGAGATATCACTCCGGAAAAGCTGGAAATCCTCAGAAATGCGGACGAAATCGTGGTGAGCGAAATCAAAAACGCCAATCTATATCGCCACACCTCGCAAGCCTTTGCGGTGTTGCTCGAATCGCAGAGTGTTGGCGTTATGGGCGATGCTCGTACCTACGAGAAAGCAGTCGCCGTGCGGTGCGTGAACACCGACGACTTCATGACGGCGGATTGGAGTCATCTGCCGTACGATTTGCTCGC
This sequence comes from Pirellula staleyi DSM 6068, assembly GCA_945870455.1. Lineage (GTDB taxonomy): Bacteria > Planctomycetota > Planctomycetia > Pirellulales > Pirellulaceae > JBKCUI01. The sequence continues at coordinate 8,139 of CAMBSL010000227.1, forward strand.
TCGCATATCCACTCGAATCATCAACGAAGTGCGCGGAGTGAACCGCGTCTGCTATGACATTAGCTCCAAGCCACCTGCAACCATCGAATGGGAATAAAACCACACAATGAGTCGACAATTCATCTATCAAATCGAAAACCTAACCAAACGCCACGGACAAAAAGAAGTCCTCAAGGACATTTGGTTGGCCTTTTATCCCGGCGCAAAAATCGGAGTGCTCGGATCCAACGGTGCGGGTAAAAGTACGTTGCTGCGGATCATGGCGGGAACCGACAAAAATTTCGACGGCACAGCTCGATTGGCCAACGGATTTGTTGCAGGATATCTGTCTCAAGAACCGAATCTCAACGCCGACAAAGACGTTCAAGGGAACGTTGAGGAAGCGGTCGCCCCGCGACGAGCCATTGTCGATCGATTCAATGAGATCTCCAATTTGCTCGGAGACGTAACCGATGACAAGAAAATGGAAAAGCTTTGCGACGAAATGGCGAAACTGCAAGACGTCATCGACGCACAAAATCTTTGGGAACTCGATCGGCAAATCGAACAGTCGATGGATGTGATGAATCTGCCACCTGGGAACGCAGACGTTTCGAAACTCTCCGGTGGAGAACGACGACGCGTGGCGTTATGCAAACTACTCATTCAGCAACCCGATTTATTGTTGCTTGACGAGCCGACCAATCACTTGGATGCCGAAGCCGTAAACTGGCTCGAGCAGCATTTGGCAAAATATCCGGGTACGGTTGTGGCTGTAACGCACGATCGCTATTTCCTGGACAATGTAGCGCAGTGGATCTTGGAGCTCGACCGCGGTTCCGGTTATCCCTACGAGGGAAACTACACGAACTGGCTTGAGCAAAAACAAAAGCGTTTGCTAATCGAACAGAAATCATCTCAAGCTCGTCAAAAGACGCTTGAGAAGGAACTGGAATGGATTCGCATGTCCCCTCGAGCTCGTCAAAGCAAGAGCAAAGCGCGTATCACAGCTTACGAACAATTGTCTGCACAGCAGTTCGAGGAGCGACCAGATGAACTTGAGATCCAGATTCCGCCAGGCAAGCACTTAGGCGAGGTCGTTGTCCATGCCGAGGGACTCACCAAATCGTATAACGATCGAGTTCTCATTGACAACCTTACATTTCGATTGCCCGCGGGTGGGATCGTGGGAGTGATCGGTCCAAACGGAGCTGGCAAGACAACCCTTTTTCGCATGATCACAGGCCAAGACAAGCCGGACGGCGGTATGCTCCGGATTGGTGAGACCGTGGAACTCGGATACGTCGATCAATCGCGAGATTCGCTGACTGCCACCAATACGCTGTATCAAGAAATTTCGGGTGGGCTCGATTTTCTAGAAGCGGGTGGAAAGCGAATGAATTCGAGGGCTTATGTCTCAAAGTT
>CAMBSL010000228.1 GCA_945870455.1 Pirellula staleyi DSM 6068
GTTCCGAGGCTCTGCCGCTCTGCCTGGGAACGCATTGGTGTGGAGGCTCCTGCCTCCCGAGTTCACAAACTAAGGATGCATTTGGGCGAGGCGGAGCCTCGCTTGCACTCTAGTTACCAGGCAGAGCCTGGTAACTAGATAGATTGCAAACGATCCTTTAGCGTTTCCGATGGTTGTCGGTTCGCGGATCATTCGGAATGTGTTGTTGATCGCGATGAAAATGGAGCTTTGGCAACGCTTGAATCAGTTCCGTGAGCCCACTATCAGTCACATTGCCTCCGTCCAAATAGAACGATTCCATTTGTTGCATTCCGTGGAGTTGCTTGAGCCCCGCGTCGGAGATCGATACATCGATCAGATGCAAAAAACGCAGAGAACCCATTTTTGCAACCGTTTCAAAGGCTGCGTCGGACAGATTTGGGCTCCCGATTCGCAACAAAACTAAGTTCGACAAGGACGGCCATTCCTCGATTCCTTCGTCCGAAATCTTAGAATTGGGTAGGTTGATGGTCGTCAACTTAAAAAGTTTCCCAATGACTTTGGCCAACCGGTCACCGACATGGTTTTTTTCCAGTCGAAGCTGTTTTAGTTCGACAAGACTGGCCAGTGTGTCCGCCATCGAATCCGACACTTGGGCATTTGACAACGAGAGAATTTCGAGTGCGGATAACCCTTGAAGCTGAGAGAACTCGACATCGCCGACCGTTGCCTCCGATCGGATCTCGCGCGACAGACCTTGTCGAACAGCCGCCACCTGTTGATGAAAGGGTGGCTCGGGCGATTCGACGTTTGGACGGTCCGTCGCGCCGCAGCCGATCGAAAACACCCAAGCGATGCAGGCTATAGAGAAGCCTCTCTTAAAGGAAGAACGAAGTTCTTCGTGACCAAGGTCAACAATTCTGCCAGACACGATTAGTTTTGCTCCTGCGCTCTTTTCAACATCACCACGTCATCACCACGTCGAAACTAAGGCTTCAAGAATATCCAGGATTGGCCCGAACGCCATGCCGCCAGACATTTTCGACAATTGGAAACCGTTTGGACGTAAATCCAATAAAGGCTACCATATTCCCTTAAATCGACTTGAAAAGCGATAAATCCGCCAAAAATGAGCTTTTCGATGTTGTGGAATCGGTTGGCGTTGGTACCTTTGAGCCAATGACCCTATTTGATTTCTCGAAAGAAAAGGAAACTCTGGATGAACTGCCGTAGTACTTTTTTCAGACGTAAATTGTCAATCATCGCAGTCTTGCTCTTTAGCACTTTCCTTGTTGGCACCTCTTTTTCACAAGGCCCGGAAACGCCTGCTCATTCACCCGGCGGAGAAGCCAATCTCGTGCTGCCGGATCTAGGTAGCACCAATTTTCTTGGTGTGCCGGGGAACGTTATTCTCTACGGTGGGTTGGTGGTAAGTGCTGCGGGTCTCTTTTTCGGGATTCGCATTTGCAAAGAAATTCACGACATGCCCGTTCATTCGTCCATGCGTGAGGTCTCCGATCTTATCTACGAAACGTGCAAAACCTACCTCATCAACCAAGGTAAGTTTTTGGCCGTGCTTTGGACAATCATCGCGTTGGTGATTGTGCTGTACTTTGGTTGGCTATCCCAGAAATCGTCGACTGTCGTTGGCATCATCGTTGGCTTTAGCATCGTTGGCATTCTAGGCAGTTACACGGTGGCATGGTTTGGTATTCGCGTAAACACTTATGCGAACTCGCGAACAGCTTTTGCCAGTCTAAAGGGGATCCCGTATCTTGTTTACGCGATACCTATCAAAGCCGGGATGAGTATAGGCATGATGCTCATCAGTGTCGAACTGTTCATCATGCTTTGCATTTTGCTTTTCGTTCCCCGCGAATTTGCTGGCGCATGTTTCATCGGTTTTGCCATCGGCGAAAGCCTTGGCGCAGCCGCGTTACGGATCGCTGGCGGTATCTTCACCAAGATCGCCGACATCGGTTCCGATTTGATGAAGATCGAGTTCAAGATCAAAGAGGATGACGCTCGCAATCCTGGTGTGATCGCCGACTGTACCGGGGACAACGCGGGCGACTCCGTTGGCCCAAGCGCCGACGGCTTTGAAACCTACGGCGTAACAGGCGTGGCTTTGATCACCTTTATTCTGTTGGCCGTGAATCAAAAATCTGCTGGCGCTGACTATGAAACCGTCCAGGTGCAACTGCTGGTTTGGTTGTTCATGATGCGGATCATGATGATTGTGGCCTCGTTTGGCTCGTACTACTTGAATGAAGTATGGACCAAATCGAAATATGGAACGGCGACGAAAATGGACTTCGAAATGCCGTTAACAAGGCTTGTATGGCTAACCAGTCTTATCTCAATCGCGTTGACCTATGCCGTATCGTACTTGATGATTCCGTCACTCTCGGGCAATCAAGATCTTTGGTGGCAGCTCTCCACGATCATCTCATGCGGAACGTTGGCTGGGGCCGTGATCCCTGAACTGGTTAAGGTATTCACATCCACCTCCTCGGCTCACGTCAAAGAAATCGTTATTTCGAGTCGAGAAGGGGGAGCGTCGCTCAACATTCTCTCAGGATTGGTGGCGGGGAATTTTTCATGTCTTTGGCTTGGGTTTGGAATCGTTGCGTTAATGACGGGTTCCTATGCAATCTCAACAATGGGGCTTGGGAAAATGATGGAGGCCGAAGCGGTCTTTGCATTCGGCTTGGTTGCGTTTGGTTTCTTGGGAATGGGGCCCGTTACGATTGCCGTCGATTCGTATGGACCGGTGACCGACAACGCCCAGAGCGTCTTCGAGTTATCTTTGATCGAGCAGATCCCAAACATCGAATCCAGCTTGAAGTCCGAGTTCCAAATTGATGCAAACTTCGAAGAAGCCAAGCATCTCCTTGAGGAAAACGACGGGGCCGGCAATACGTTCAAAGCCACCGCCAAACCTGTCTTGATTGGTACTGCGGTCGTGGGGGCCACCACCATGATCTTCTCGATCATCATGTCCCTGACACATGGACTGACGCAGGACCAGGAGAAACTCTCGTTGCTCTATGCGCCGTTCGTTCTCGGTCTCATCACAGGTGGCTCCATTATCTACTGGTTTACCGGTGCATCGATTCAGGCCGTCACGACAGGTGCGTATCGTGCCGTCGAATTCATCAAAAAGAATATCAAACTCGATGGTGCCACCAAAGCTTCGGTGGAAGATAGCAAGCGAGTCGTTGCGATTTGTACGCGTTATGCACAGCTGGGGATGTTCAATATCTTCATGGCTGTGTTTTTCATCACGCTCGGCTTCGCGTTCATTGAGCCGTTCTTCTTTGTCGGCTACTTGTTTTCGATCGCGATCTTCGGTTTGTATCAAGCGATCTTCATGGCCAATGCCGGTGGAGCATGGGACAACGCCAAGAAGATTGTCGAAGTCGAACTCAAGCAAAAAGGCACGCCTCTTCACGACGCTTGTGTTGTTGGGGATACCGTAGGTGATCCGTTCAAAGATACATCGAGTGTCGCGTTGAATCCGGTGATCAAGTTTACGACGCTCTTTGGCTTGCTGGCCGTGGAGCTTGCAGTAATGTTGAAAGAGCAGCAAGGCCCCACGCTCGTGATGTGGCTTGCCGTTGGCTTTTGCAGTATCGCGGCTATATTCTTTTGGCAGTCGTTCTACGGGATGCGAATTCGAAAGGAAGCATCCGAATAAGTCAGGAGCCCGCCCGAAAATGTTGTTGTACCAAAGTCCCAAGTTTGCTTTGCACGATACCAAGAGTCATCCAGAATCGGTTGCCAGGATCGTGCAAGTCAATGCAATGCTCAAATCCTCCGGTTGGACGGAGCGTTGCAAATCGCCCGCGTGGGAGCCCGCGACTCAACAGCAATGCACTCGCATTCATCCCGATTCGTATCTGGAAGCACTGCAAGATTGGTGCGAACACGATGCGGGTAGGGTTGAAGTCGATACGGTCGTGTCGAAAGGCTCCTGGACGGCCGCGACTTTGGGCGCAGGAGCCGTTTGCGATGCTGTCCAGAGAGTCGTCAAGGGTGAAGACACGACGGCATTCTGCGCCATCCGTCCACCGGGTCACCATGCTTTGTCTTCGGCACCGATGGGCTTTTGTCTGCTCAACAACGTAGCTATTGGTGCACAATATGCTCGCACCTTGGGGCTCAACAAAGTTCTCATCGTGGATTGGGATGTGCATCACGGGAACGGCACACAAGCGTCCTTCTGGGAGGATCCCAACGTAGGCTTTGTCTCGATACATCGGTTTCCCTTTTACCCAGGAACCGGTAAGGCCGATGAGACCGGTGGGGGGCAAGCCATCGGAACCAAAGTGAATATTCCTGTTGCGGCAGGCATCCCAGCAGGCGAATTCTTAAAGCGGCTATATGATGCATCGGAGAAGCTTGCCAATGAGATGCAACCGGATTTGATACTGCTAAGTGCTGGTTTTGACGCGCACCGAAACGATCCGGTCGGTGGCTTAACCCTTGAAGCCGAGCACTATGAACAAGCAGGCGAATGGATTAGCAATTTTGCCAAGAGTCATTGCGGCGGTAAATTGGTGTCGTTGCTCGAAGGTGGCTACCATCTCCAGCATATGCCCGAATGTGTCGATGCTCATTTGCGAGGGATCGAGTCGGCCACTCGAAAGTAAACCCAGGGCCATCACCTCATCGTCACCCCCATTTTTTGATCTTGCTCCCCTCGCCCTGGTCTCCGAAGCGGGGCGAGGGGGAGAAAACGCGTTGGTGTCACGCAATTCCATTGGGATTTCGAATCTTGCGTGCTGCGAAATGTGGGTAAAGATGAGGCCTTATCAACTGCAGATCCCCCTTGAGATCACGTCTCACTTCGGCATTTCGGAGCAGGCTTGTCGGAGCAGGAATTTCAGAGCAGGAATTTCAGAGTAGGAGTGCAGGAATACCGTCTTTATGGCGCCAGTCTATCGATCGTCCAAACGCCAGTTGGTTCGTTGAGTTGATATCGAAATCGATCGTGCAATCGTGATGGCTTCCCCTGCCAAAACTCCATCATGAGTGGCGTGACTTTGTAGCCACCCCAGTTTTCAGGTCGGGGAATGGATTGTCCGCCAACTTTTTTGTCCAGTTCGTCCATGTCCCGTGCTAACTGCGCGTCATCCGAGATGATCTCCGATTGTGGCGACACGACAGCACCTAGCTGGCTCGTTCTCGGTCGGGACTCAAAATAATTGTTCGAAATCTCGGCAGAAGTCTTTGTGGCTCTGCCTTCAATCCGGACTTGGCGATCGAAAATGGGCCAATAAAAATGAATCGCAACGTGTGGATCGATGGCAATTTGGTGGCCCTTGGACGAATCATAATTCGTGAAAAATAGAAACCCGTCCTCATCCAGGTGCTTGAGCAGCACGATTCTGCTGCTGACACCCGCTGCCAAATTGGACGTCGAAAGAGTCATTGCGTTGACTTCGAACCAGTCTGGAAGCTCTGAGGCGTGTAATTGAGCGAACCAATCCTTGAAAAGTTGCATCGGTTCCACCGGCAAATCACTTCGCGAGAGGGAACCAAACGTGTAATTTCGTCTCAAATGGTGTATGGTCAAGGCTTTCTCCTTTTTCTCGGCACATTTTTTGCTTGCTTGTGTAATCAGAATGTCATTGTGGGAATCGTATCACTTGGTGTAATAACAGGCGAGCGGTTCCTCGCTTCGCAGTGGATCTAACTTTTTTTAGTTATTGATACGAAAATGAATCGAACGCCCAAAATTCCGAATTCAGACGACTTGGCACCGCGTATCTCGCTTGCGGGGTATCTGATGGTTGCTGCGCCTGGGGTGCAAGACCCTGTGTTTGCGAGATCCGTTTGCATTATTGTCGAAAATTCGCTGGAACGCACGATTGGAATCATGCTCAATCGGCCGCTGGCAATCGATACGACTTCGCTGCTGGAACAATTGCTTGAGGGGGCAGCCAAACCCCAAAATGCCGTTTCGCACATCAATTTCGGCGGCCCTCAAAACGGTCCCGTTTTAGCAATTCATGATAATGAGTTGTTGGCAGAAGGTGGAAATAGCCAAGGCATTTATCTTTCAGCACAAACGGAAACGCTACGAAAAATCGCTCAAGTGACTCCGGACCATTGCCGTCTCTTTATTGGACACGCTGTTTGGCAAGTTTCTCAGCTTGAGACGGAAATCGTGAATGGGGATTGGCACGTGCTGCCAGCGATTCCAGAATTGGTTTTTTCCGATGAAAATAGCATGTGGGTCAAGGGGATACAAACCGTCGGGAATGGAATCATTCGATCTGCAACCGGCATCGATACACTCATGTCGACGCCGACTTTGAATTAGAAATCATCGCGGCCTATTGCAATCGGAGTGAGCTTGGTCTAAACCAGAGGTATCGTTTCGCAACACTTCCTGTCCGAGCCACGCACTTATGAACAACTCCGCCACGTCCGGCGTCAATTCTTCATCTTCGTTAACAGACCAGGACGTGCAGGCGATCGATCGATTGCGTACATCCTATTCGCGATTCGCCTCCGAATTGGGCAAAGTGATTGTTGGCCAGAAAGCCGCAATTGAGCAGGTCGCCATCTGTCTTTTCGCAAGGCGGCACGCGTTGTTGATGGGAGTACCAGGTCTTGCAAAAACTCTCTTGGTCAGCAAGATTGCCGAAACGATGTCGCTCGATTTTAGCCGCATCCAATTTACGCCGGATTTGATGCCGATGGACATCACTGGAACCGACATCTTGCAAGAAACGCAACAAGGCCGTCGCGAGTTTCAATTCATCAAGGGGCCTATATTTGCCAACATCGTTTTAGCGGACGAGATCAACCGAGCTCCACCCAAGACACAAGCCGCTTTGTTAGAGGCTATGCAAGAGCAACGCGTTACCGTGCTTGGCAAGACGTTTGAGCTCGCTAGTCCGTTTATGGTCCTGGCAACACAAAACCCGGTCGAACAAGAAGGAACGTATCCACTGCCCGAAGCCCAGTTGGACCGTTTCATGTTCCTCGTGGAGCTGGACTATCCGAACGAAGAGGAGGAGATCCAAATCGCTCGAACGACAACCGGGGACGACCACGTCACGCTGAGCGCGTTGATGGGGGCTGATGAAATCATCGCTCATCAGCGTTTGGTGCGTCACTTGCCAGTGCCGGATCACATTTACCAATACGCTGCGCGGTTGGTGCGCAAAACGAGGCCTCTTGGGGATTCGGCACCGAATTGGCTGAAGCCATTTGTAAGTTGGGGGGCCGGCCCACGGGCAGTCCAGAACTTGATCCTAGGTGCCAAGAGCCGAGCAGCCTTGCTAGGAAGCTACATGGTTCGGATGGAAGACATTCAACATGTTGCAAAACCTGTCCTAACGCACCGTATCATTACAACATTTGCAGCTCAGGCCGAAGGGGTCACGGCAAAGCAAATTGTTCAGCGTTTGGTCGAGGAAATGGAATAAGTCTGGCACCCACTTATGATTCCAGAAGCTCGCTCGTTTTTAGATCCACAGGTTCTTTCGCGGCTCTCCTCAGTCCCGCTCGTGTCGCGTCAGGCCATGCAAGGCAACGTATCGGGTCGTCATGCGTCACCTCATCGTGGATCCAGCGTTGAATTTGCCGAATATCGAAAGTACGTACCTGGCGACGACCTGAGACGCTTGGATTGGCGAGCTTTTGGTCGAACCGATCGCTACTATGTCAAAGAGTTTGAGGCCGATACGAATCTTCGCTGTTGTGTCGTGCTTGATACGAGCGGGTCGATGGCTTATGCATCGAAGGGACAGATGACCAAAATCGACTACGCCAGACGAATCGCTGCCTCCCTGGCGTATCTTGCTGCGCAACAAGGAGATGCCGTCGGTTTGTCTTGTGTGGCTGAAAAGATCGTTCAAAGCATCCCGCCTCGACGTTCCGCCGCCCATTTGAAAGTCATCCTCGACACGCTGGAACGAACGGAGCCCAAGGGTGACACACAATTGCCAGCGATCCTCGATGAGATTGCCGAAACCATTCGCCAGCGAGCCTTGGTCGTCATCCTTTCCGATTTCTTTGTCGATCCGTCGATTCTCAAAGGTTGCTTCGAGCACCTTCGATTTCGAAAGCATGACGTCGCGGCATTTCATTTGCTCGATCCGTTAGAGATGGAGTTTACTTTCCAAAGGCCGGTCCGATTTACGGACATGGAGGGTGGGCAGCCACTGTTTGTGGAACCAACCGAGATTGCGGATCGGTACCATCGTGCATTGAAAACCTATTTGACCGACTTGCAACGAATCGTATTGGAGACCGCAGTCGACTACCATCGGGTCATAACCAGCGAAACATACGAACATCCGATGATGCGATTTTTGATTGGTCGTACGCGTGGTCGGAGTGCTCGATGAATTTCCTGCAGCCATGGATGTTGGTCGCGTTGCCGTTGATTGCGGTTCCCATCATCGTTCACTTGGTCAATCAACGCCGATTTCAGACCGTGCCTTGGGCTGCCATGATGTTCCTCTTGCAAGCTAGCAAGATGTCCAGCGGTTATACCAAATTGAGGCAGTGGTTGATTCTGCTCATGCGAGCTTTGGCGGTTGCCTGTTTGATTTTTTTTACTGCGAGACCATTGGCGAGCGGCTTGATGGGTCTCATGGGTAGCCGTTCGACCGAAGTGGCGATCGTCTTGCTCGACAGATCACCCAGTATGCAAGAAACACAGCCGGGAAGCGGCCTTACGAAACTGCAGTCCGCCATCATGCAGCTCTCGAGCACCCTGAAAACGTTGGGTATTCAGCGGGTCGTCGTCTTCGATACCGCGATTGAGAAACCTCTCGAATTAGAATCCCCCAGCGAGATGGAATCGAATCCGGCGTTGGTTGCAAATAGTTTCACCAGCGATATGCCGGGTATGCTTGAACGGGCGCTGGCTTACATCAAAAACAATCGCTTTGGCAACACAACCGTTTGGATTTGCTCGGACATGCGAGAGAGTGATTGGCACAGTCGCGACGGTCGGTGGGCGGCATCGCGAGAAGGATTCTTGAGCTTAGCCCAAGATGTTCGATTTCAGGTCTTGGACCTAGGGGCTGTCTCTCGCGAAAACCTTTCGATTCGCCTCGTGTCTGCAAAACGTGTTCAAAGCGATTCGCAGACTGAGCTTGCTCTGAGCTTTAAGATCGAACGCCAATTGTCGCCAGGTGTCGAAAACGGTTCCGGTGATGCGGGAAATTCTCAGCCATTCACGGCGGTTCAAGTTCCGGTGGAAATCGAAGTCGGTGGTGCTCGCAGTGTACTCAATGTCGATCTTCAATCGGATTCAGCCGAAGTAAACGATTATCGGATTGCCCTCTCCTCGGAAAAAGGGGACGTCGGTGCCGCCAAAGGCTGGGGACTGGTACGAATTCCCGCAGACACAAACATGGCAGACAATTGCGGTTACTTTGTCTACGAGAAGCCGCCAGCTCGAAGCACCATTATCGTTAGCGACAATCCTCGTGTTATCGAAGCGATCGAATTGTGCACCAATATTTCTCCAGAACAGTCGATCCAGTGCATAAC
>CAMBSL010000229.1 GCA_945870455.1 Pirellula staleyi DSM 6068
TGTTAGGTGGCAAGGTAGACGATCTGATCGGGCCTCTTCGAGAAGTGCTTGAGCAAGGTCAACGAAGGGTTGTTCTCGACAATACTTATCCAACACGCATCTCGCGGGCGAGCGTTGTTCGTGTGGCTCACGCGGCTGGTTTGCCAGTGCGATGCCGTTTCTTGGACACCTCAATCGAAGACGCTCGAATCAATGTCGTGCACCGTGTTCTGGATAGATACGAACGACTGCTCGGTCCGTCCGAGTTAAAAGAGCTTGCCAAACAAGATCCAAACTTGCCCCCTCCGGTCGCTCTGCAACGTTGGCTCGACACCCTGGAACGACCTCAAGAAGACGAAGGGTTCTCGGCCATAGACTCGATACCCTTTGTTCGACGAACGGTTGACGATCACAAGCAAAAGGGACTGTTGCTCGATGTCGATGGGACTTTGAGAACAACGCGAAGCGGCGAGATCTACCCGCGTTCGGCGGAGGATGTGGTGCTGTTACCGAATCGGCGAGAGACGTTACAACGCTGGGTTGAGGATGGCTTCCTGCTTTTCTTATTGTCAAATCAAAGCGGAATCGCTTCGGGCAAGCTCAGTCAGACCGATGCGGAAGCTGCCTTTCAACGCACGGTTGAGCTTTTGGGTTTGCCGGTTACGGAAGTGACGTATTGTCCACATCCAGCGTTTCCGGTTGGGTGCTTTTGTCGCAAACCTCTACCCGGTCTTGGCGTTTATCTGAAACGAAAATACAAACTTGATTTCGATCAATCGGTTATGGTTGGCGACATGGACAGCGATGCCGCGTTTGCGCGAGTCATCGCCGTACGTTATGTAGACGCGAATGAGTTTTTCGGTTAGGAATCATCGATTCGTTATTCTCGATCGCAAATTCCACTATCGACCATCCACTCTTTCAAACGGATCGGCCAGTTGCCGGCAGCGTCCTTGGTGTTGGGTCGATATCCGAAACCATGACCGGCATTCGAGTAGACATGCAGTTCGGCAGGAACACCGGCAGCTTTATATTTGAGATACAAATTGGCCATTCCCAGAGAAATGTCGTCTCGATCTTTGGCCCCCAAGGCAATAAAAACGGGAGGCATCCCTTTTTCAACGGTGAAGCGATTGGAGCTACCTGGATAAATCAGCACTTGAAAATTGGGGCGACAGCTCATTCGATCGACCGGGTTGGATGCATCGGTTTTGCCTTCATCGGATTGCATCGCGGCCAGGGCAGCAAGTTCGCCACCCGCCGAGAACCCGAGAACTCCTAACTTCTCCGGATCGACGTTCCACTCTTTTGCTTTGCTTCGAATCATTCGCAATGCTCGACGCGTATCTGCCATCGCATGATCGTCGACCGTGTAGGTTGAGCCGGGTTCCCGAGCGAGTCTATTCTTAAGAACAAAGGCGGCGATACCGTGCGCAGCAAACCATTCGGCCAGATCATAACCTTCGTGTCCCAAGCAGAGAACTTTGTGGCCACCGCCTGGACATATCAGAATGGCCGAACTCGGCTTGGCATTGCCAGCATCCTTGGCTTGAACGAGATAGGGAGTAATTGACGGATGATGAATATTGGAGACATTGCACTTGCCCGGCCCAACATCTTCTTTTTCGGGCTCTTTCATCCGCTCCACCGAGCCGGGTGCGCCTTCAGGCCATAGAAAAACAGGTGCCGGTCGTTCGGCAGCATTTGCACCACACACCAATACCATCATGCCAATGGAAAGTGCAAGCAGAGACTTCTTCATCGAGACAACTCCAGTTGAGAGGGACACTTCGACATCAATTCAAGGGACCCATTGTAATCTCTGCGTCGATCGAGTTGGTTAGTGGCCTGAAACCACTAGGTCACGAAGGTAAGTACCTGAATCAGCAAGCGAGGATTTCAGTTGTTCTGCTTGCAGCGTGTTGTTCGTGGGTTGTCGGCACTCATGCCCTTGGGCAGAATAGGCATGCCGAATCGGTGGACAAACAATGAACGCAGAAAGAAGGAAAGAAGATGCCCGAGCCTGAAAAATTTCTGGGTAATTGTGTTGGCAAGTGGCGTGGGACAGTGAAGACGTGGTTCGAACCTGGGAAACTGGCCGATGAATCAGAAGTCTCCGGTGAAATCGTATCGTTGCTAAACGGAAATTTCTTTCGGCACACTTACGAAGGATCGATGAAAGGTAAATCGCGGCATGGTGAAGAGACGCTGGCGATGAATGGCATCACGAAGAAGTTTCAGGTCTGCTGGTTCGACGATTTTCACATGAGCGGTGCGATCCTTATCAGCGAAGGGGACGCGATCGAGCGTGGTTTTTCGGTTTCTGGAAAATATGATTGGGCGTTGGGAAAACCTCAGGGTGGATGGCGAACGGACTATGAGTTGAAGGACTCCGATCATTTGACGATCACCGCCTACAACATCATGCCAGATGGGCAGGAGTCAAAGGCAGTCGAAACGGTTTACGAACGGGCAAAGGAATAGTGCCGCCGGACAAACCGTTTGAGGATCCATTGTGCAAGCGTCCGATTCCCTTTAGCCAGCCGCTTCTGTTTCCATATGCTTGACTCGGAAGAAATCCGTATCTGAGTTGATGACATTCGGTGCCGAATGTCGCTCAAGGTTCTCGACATTGCGATCGTCCAGTTGAGCATTAACAAATTCGAAGAATAGCAATTACTTTTGAGTCCTAGTGTTGCATTGTCAGGCCCGTGGTCGTAGAGTCGAGAATGATTCTGAATGTAGTCTGCGCTTTTGAGCAGGACGGAGAACGACTTCGCGATTTGAAGTGCTGAGTTGAAATCGGCTTCCATTGGTGCGATCCAGCCAGAAAGTTGCGGGCTTTCGTCGATGCATTGCCACAGTTTTTTGATACGCCACGTGAGGCGGATCGCGATCATTTTTTTACGGGAAGTATTGCATCATGAATGAAATCGTACTTGGCCTTGGGCATCAAGCAAGTTTGTGGACGGTCGTCCAGCTTGCGGATCAGCAACTTTGTGCCATTCATGGATCTCCGAAAAAAATGGTGGTGCGGTCGGGGAACTTGACAGTGGAAGCGCATCGTCCAGAGTATGAGGGCGTATTCGACTCGTTCCTATTTCGAGCGAGCGGTCTTGACGTCAATGTTCGCGACATGCTGAAGCAGGTTGCTAGCGAGTCTCATCCACCCTGCCAATTTACCGAAAAGGGCAATGATATTGAGGTCCGAGTTTCCGCAGACAATGCGGACACTTCAGAACAGGTGCATAGCATTTGCGATAAACTATCAACGGCCTTCGTATTACCTGAGGTTTGGCGGGTGCATGGCGAAGAGTATAGGACCAAACCAATTAGCCAGGAGGTATTGTTCCGTGCATTGTCCAAGTTTAAGGCAAGCGATATTCACCTCTATCCAGGTGCTCCACCCGCCTTTCGTATCGATGGAAAACTGAGGCATTCCGACAATTTTGATCCGCTTTCGAGCGATCAAATTTTTGAGGCCGTCAAGGAGATGGCCTCATCGAAGCATTTCGATGAGTTTCTTTCGGAGAAACAATGCAGTTTTATTTACCACCAAGTCGGCTTAGGCTACGCGCGGGTTTCGGCTTTTATGAAGGCCGGCACGCCGCATTGCACACTGAGGTTCTTACCCGAGAAAATTCCGTCTTTTGAAGAGCTCGTTATTCCTCGAGAATCAATGCAGAAGCTCGGCAAACTTCATTTCGGATTGATTCTCGTAACAGGGATGACTGGCAGTGGTAAATCAACAACCGTCGCATCACTTGTTGACTGGATAAATCAAAACAGTGCCTCGCACATCTTGTGTATTGAACAACCCGTTGAATTCGTCCACAAAAGTAAAAAATCGATAGTCTCCCAAAGAGACGTCGGCGAGGATGTTGGAAGCTTTGCCGCAGCCGTGCGAGGAGCATTGCGACACGATCCGGATGTCATCGTTATCGGCGAAATGCGTGACGCTGACACCATTCGCTCTGCGATTAACGCGGCAGCAACTGGGCATTTGGTCATTAGTACGCTGCACTCAGGTACCACATACGAAACGGTGAATCGAATTATCAGCTTCTTTGATCCTGTTGAGCGAGATTTGGTTAAGTTACAGCTTCGCGATGCACTGAAGTGCGTGATATGCCAACGGCTTTTGCCAAAACGTGGAGGTGGCCGCCAGGTCGCGCTCGAGTTTCTCTTCAACGACACGAACATCATCGCGAACGCAATTTTGCATGGAGACTCACTCGGGTTGAAAGTCGGGATGCAGCAGACGTCATCGTCTTCCTTTATTTTTGAACAGTATCTTTACGATCTTTGCAAAGCGGAAGTGATTAGCAAAGAGACAGCGCAAACATTTGCAAGTGAGCAATCGATTCTCGATCAAATGATACTGGGTAGCTATTCGATTCCATCGACAGATGCCATGCTCAAACGCTGATCCTGAACAACTTGCAATACGAACTTTTCGGCGGTCCGCCGAATTATGAGCGACCTCTACGCCCTTTGGACACATTCCTGCTTGACATCGACCGACGCACGTCTAAGATAACGTACGTCAATACAGGCGTATGGTTTTTGCCAAAAGATTGGGAATTCCTTTGAAAACAATTAGAACGAATCCCGGCGGGCAGTTGGACCCTTCGGAAATCTTGGGACGCGATGAGCTGATTCAGCGAATATGGAACGTTCTTGAGGGGCGTTGCGTTTACATGAACGATCTGAGACGCATCGGCAAAACGCAGATCATGGTGAAAATGAAGGCTGAGCCCGCACCCGGATGGGTTTGCGTGAAACGTGATCTCGGTCGCTTCCATTCTGCCGAAGAATTTGCGCGCTCCGCATTTGAAGATTCTGCCGAAGTCCTTACTGGCGGAAAAACGGTGATGCGCAAAATGGCGGACCTACTCGGGCAGGCAGGCGGCCTGGAGATCTCCGGCGTGATCAAGTTGCCAGATGGTTCGCCAGCGCCGTGGAAAGAGGTCCTCCAGCGGACCTTTCAAGACATTTCAGAAAGTGTCGCCAAGACAAATCAGAGGATGTTGTTTCTATGGGACGAAGTTCCTTTTCTGATCGACAACATAGCAAAACGACAAGGCGAGCAAGTCGCAATGGAAGTTCTCGATGCTATTCGTTCGTTTACGCAAGACTTCGATAAAATTCGTGTCCTTCTTACCGGTTCCATCGGACTTCATCACGTTCTCAAGTCACTACAACAAAAGGGATACATGGGCTCACCGTTGAATCGAATGGAGCTCGTTCGCCCAGGGCCTCTTGACCCAAACGATGCCATCGGGCTCGCCAGCTACTTGTTGCAGGGCGAATCGATTCGCACAGACGACCACCAAGCATGCACGCAATTCATCGCATCCTCTGTTGGCAATGTACCCTTTTACATTCACAAACTCATCAGTCGTCTTCCGAAGTCGGAAACTTATTCCGTTCAACGTCTTGGTCAGATCTTGGACTCGGAGTTGGCGGATTTAAACAACGATTGGGACTTGGAGCACTATCGAGTTCGGCTAGGAGAATACTACCGAGAAGACGAACCATTGGCCTTGGCAATCTTGGACGCGGTCGCAGTCCAATCGAAGATGAACTTTGATCGAGTCCGATCCGCCGTAGCGAATCAGATGACTGTTGGAGAGGAAAAATTGCGGACCGTTTTAAAGCTACTGTGCAAGGACCACTACTTGGAACATAGTCACGACGGGCTCTATCAGTATTACATTGCGGTGATTGCCAGATGGTGGCGCATTTCGCGTGACCTCAAGGAGCTCGAATAGAATGACAGTCTCGAGGTTGCATCAATTTTCCCCACAACGAACGAACCCCGATGATCTTGAATCGATCTTGGTGGCCCGTGCTTCGTTGCTCGAGTCGACGATGGACAAGATTCGAAGCAGTTCGACCACCAAGAATCGATACCACTTGCTGTTTGTCGGCCAACGCGGCATTGGCAAAACGCACATGGTCGCGCTCATCAATCGTCGAGTCGAATTGGACAAGAAATTGGCGAGCAAAGTGCGCATTGCGTGGTTGAACGAAGATGAAACGAGCTCTCGCTTTTTGCATCTTTTGTTGCGGATCTACCGCAGTTTATCAGCGAGATATCCTGACGAGTTTCCGATTCAAGATGTGCAAAGCGTCCTGGGTATGGCCGCAGACGACGCACTGGCGAAGCTCTCAAAGGTGTTGGTACAACGGACCAAAAACCATACGATCCTGCTCTTGATCGAGAACTTGGACGCTCACTTCGCAAAATTCTCCGTTGAGGAGCAACGCAGCTGGCGTGGCTTTATGCAAGACCATCCCATCTTTACGACCGTGGCCACTGCACAAGGGCTTTTCGATGGAGTGAAGAAGCATGACGAACCGTTCTTTGGCTTTTTTGATACGCATCATTTGCAGCCACTTTCGGTCGAGCAAACAGCGGAAATGCTGATGAAGATTGCAGTCCTGCAAGACCACTCGGCGCTGCAGCAGATGCTCAACACACCCAAGGGACAGTCCAGATTGCGAGTCATTCATTTCTTGGCTGGAGGCAACCCGAGACTGTACGTTCTGCTCTCCGAATTGATTGCCGATGATACGTTGGACGATGTTGTCGACACGTTCGAAGCGATGGTGGATCAGCAATTGACGAGCTACTATCAAGAGCGTTTGCGATGGTTGGCACCGCTGCAACAAGACATCGTGCAGGTGCTATGCCGTTTTCGTTCGGCGGTTTCGGTCAAGCAGATCGCAGAAGAGTTGTTTACGACCAACCAAAGCGTTAGCAGCCAGCTCAAAGAGCTAAAGGGGTTCGGCTACGTTGCGTTTACAAAGGTAGGACGCGAGACTCGCTACGAGTTGGCTGAACCCCTGATGCGATTGGTGATGCAAGTCAAGGAGACGGGTTCGCATCAACCGCTGTCCCTCTTGGTAGAGTTTCTGCAAGCGTGGTTCGATCGCGAGGAGTTGGAACGCAAACGTGGATCGCACGTGCGAGAAAGCACGAGCTGGCGATATTTTGAATCGGCCATTGATACTTATGACCAATTTTTAAAACAATGGCCCGAGTTGGAGCGGCTGGACGCTCCCAAGAAAAAACCACGAACGATTGAGGAGCTTAACGCAATCATTGACTCGCCTGAAACATCTACGGACAAAAAAGCTGAAGCACTTTCTGATCGAGCTTGGGCTTGGTACGAGACAAGGGATTGGCACAAGCTTGTTTCCGACAGCACGTTGCTAATTGATCTCGACATCAACAGCGATGATTTCCGTAAACCTCTCGGTGTGTGGTTTCGCCAACGGGGCTGGGTGTCGTTAGGGGAATTCTCGAAAGCGATCGATGATATCCCAGTTTTATCAAGCTTACTTGGGGAAAAACACGTATCGAAGCACAGCCTAAGCTTTTTTCTAGCTGCGTTGACAACTTTGGACTCGGCATCGCTGGACGTGCCGGTTGGGCTACTCCTTGAGCGAGTGGTTAAGCTTGGCGTTGAGAGCGAACTTGGAGCCGCTCTTGTTGAACTCCTGGGTTGCGAGATGCTTCAAAAATGGGCGGACATGATCAAAACATGGAATGCAGTCTGGCAACGACTCGGAGCGAACATCCCAGGTTTGGTAGTTCCCCTCAGATTGCTCGACACCGCGTCCAACTATTTGGTAACCGAGCGATGTGAATGTCTATTGAAACTCCCGTTGGAAGAAAGAAAACTTCTGATGGAAGTGCTAAGAGTCCCAAACGATTCCTTCTAAGAACGTGTGCTGAAGATAAAAGGTCCTTCGGGGAAACCACATATTTTTGGGTGGTGGTTGCGAGCAGGATTGGAGATTTTTTAGGCTGGGGTGGTATTGAACTTTCTTGGTTCGGTCATGCGAAGGAGTGAATCATGGCGAGATTGGCTCGTGCTGAAATTTTTGACCCGGCGGAGATCGTTGCCGTACACCTCGTCGGAAAAACGGTCCGCTCTTGCTACCCCATGGGGGTCGATGAACATTCCGGCAAGCGGCGAGTCCGTCGGTGCAGAACGACTGCGCCGCCGCCCACTGGGACGGCGGCCAAAATGGTTTCTGCGATTCGCAACGATTATCTACCACCCATGGTGGCTTGCATCTTCTTCTGAATGCCCTCCAGATTAAAGGATCCAGGGGTCTGGCTCGGCGGATAGGCCCTCATCGTCAAGAGGAACTGCGCGGCAACCCTCTCCATGGGTGCGATGATAAAGACCCTATCGAGGAACCAGTCGTTATAGGTGTTCGAGTTGTGTTGGGCCTTTTCGAACGGGTCACGTCGGAGGTGGAAGAGCAGCGGCACGCGGAGTTCGGTGAAGGGTTCGCGCCAGACTTCGAAGGCTTGGCCGCGGTTTTCGAGGAAGACGGCTTTCCAGTCTTCGTAGCGCATCGCGACGATCTGTCCGTCATCATTCACGTACATGAAGTTCTTACGCGCCGACTCCTTTGTCTTGCCACTGATATAGTCGAGTTGATTGGCACCATCGATAAAGTTTTTGTAGGTGCGGCCGTTCAGCTCGACCCCCTTCTTCAACTGCTCCACGATATCGGGATTGCCACCGGCGGCTGCGAACGTAGGCAGCCAATCTTCATGGGAAACGATGCCGTTGCGGACCTTGCCAGCAGGGAAGTGGCCGGGCCACTTGATGAAACAGGGGACGCGGTAGGCACCTTCCCAGTTCGAGTTCTTCTCGCTGCGGAACGGAGTCGTACCGGCATCGGGCCACGTGTTGTAGTGCGGGCCATTGTCGGTGGAGTACTGGACGATTGTGCGGTCGGCGATGCCAAGGTCATCGAGAATCTTGAGGAGTTGGCCGACCTGGATGTCGTGCTCGATCATGCCGTCGGTGTATTCGTCGTTGCCCTTGTGACGGTTCCCCGCCATGACATGGGTACGAAAGTGCATGCGGGTACCGTTCCACCAACAGAAGAAAGGTTTGCCCTCTTTGTTCATGCGAGTGATGAACTCCTTGGCAGCTGCGACGGTTTCCTCATCAATCGTCTCCATACGTTTCTTGGTTAGCGGGCCGGTGTCCTTGATTGTCTGTCCGCCTTTACCGTCAGACTTGCAATGGAGCACGCCGCGCGGGCCAAAGACCTGCTTAAAGGTTTTTCCACCTGGTAATTCAATGTCGCCAGGATAGTCTTCGTTCTCAGGCTCTTCCTCGGCATTAAGGTGATAGAGATTGCCGAGGAACTCATCGAAGCCGTGCATCGTGGGAAGGTGTTCGTCGCGGTCCCCCTGGTGATTCTTGCCGAACTGGCCGGTGGAGTAGCCGAGACTCTTCATTACGGTGGCCATCGTGACGTCGGTCTTCTGCCAGCCTTCAGGAGCGCCGGGGATGCCGACCTTGGTCATGCCGGTGCGGACCGGCACGGAACGATTAATAAAGGAAGCGCGGCCAGCGGTACAACTCTGTTGGCCGTAGTAATCGGTGAAGAAGACGCCCTCGTTAGCGATACGGTCGATGTTTGGCGTCTCGAACCCCATCATGCCGCGGTTGTAGTAGCTGATATTCTCAGTGCCGATAT
>CAMBSL010000230.1 GCA_945870455.1 Pirellula staleyi DSM 6068
TGAGTCGGATCGTTCTGAACCAAGTCTACATTCGATTCCCTATCGTGAGCAAATTCAAAACGCAGTGATTGCCGCTCGGGTTCGCATTGGGCAATAGGCAGAGCATGCACAGAGTCCGATGGCGGCAACGCAGGCAGATTGGCGTTCCAAAATCCACCGGCTGGCCAGTCCAGTTTGCAGATATGCTCAATGACATAGTCGGCCCGCGAGGCATTGATGTTCCAATCTCGTTCTACGTCCCGACGCATGTATTGTGAGATCGCAATGGAACGCACCCCCATCAGGCATGCTTCGCGAGCAGCCGCAACTGTCCCACTGTAAAAAATATCTACCCCTAAATTGCCACCATGGTTGACGCCGGAAATCACGATGTCTGGTTCTAATTTGAGCCACGACAATCCAATGCGAACGCAGTCAGCAGGCGTGCCAGATATTACCCACTTATTTTCGCCGCGTTGTTCGAGATCGATTGGCGAGCCGGTTGTGACTGCGTGCCCGCAACAGCTTCTCCCTCGGTCTGGTGCGACCACAAAACATGTCGCCTTGGTCGATAACAATTCGTATAAACATTGCAATCCTTCGGCCTCAAAGCCATCGTCGTTTGTCAACAAAATTTTCAATGCACTAGCTCCTGGTTTAATTTATGGAAAGCGGCCAAAACAGGCTCGATGTTGCTTGCCCCAGTCTGTGGATCTACCAAATGACTGTGATGCAATACAAGGGTACCGTCCGATGCGGCAAGGCTGTTCTCAAGCGAGCCAACACTGCGACAACGGTTTTTCGATCGATTTGCGAAACCTCGAAACCCCGCCCCGATCACAATCGAGCCTCGTTCCAGAGGCTTCAAAACGAATCGTCTCGCTATCGCTAGAGCACTCGCATTTTCGTCTTTGGATTCCGAAACAAACTGTTGCACCCTAGTCGATTCGAGAATCGTTGGCGAAACTCTGAGTCCATATTTGTAGTAAGCTGGCAAGCAGTCAGACATGTCCGGACCCGAGTGAATCCAATTGAATTGCAGCAACTCTTTCCTTAGTCGATTGGCGGTGGCACGGCGCAGCGCATTGTCATGCTGCAATCGTTCCGATTGAGGAATCAAGATGGCGGCCTGCAACTCCGAGAGCGCGTACGAGTCGTTTCCTCGCTCGCAATAAATCGTCATCCGCTGAGCCAATCTCGCATCATTGGTCAGAACGGCTCCTCCTCGCCCAGCCGACAGAAGTTTGCTGCCGCCAAAACTGAGCACACTGATGTCGCCCCATGATCCTGCCAATGTCTCGCCAGCTAGACTGGTTAGGATCGCCCCAGGCTCTTGGCATGCGTCTTCCACCACGAAAAGACGCTTGTCCCTTGCCCAACGGCAGATGCTCTCCATCGGGGCGAGCGAGCCATGCAAATGCGAAATCACCATCGCTCGTGTTTTAGGGCCCAAGGCTGCGTCTAACGCATCGATGTTAGGTACCCAGCTACCCGTTGCAACGTCGCATAAAGCCACTCGCGCACCCGCTGCTTCAATAGCGCTAAAATTGCCAGGATAGTCATAGCCGGCCAGAAGCACTTCGGCATCTTCGTCCAGTTTGAGCGACCGGATCGCGAGCTCAATTCCAAATGTCCCGGAACAACATAGTCTGACATGCTCTCGGCGAAAGGACTGAGCGAGCATGGAACGAAGGGACACAAGGTGTGGCCCCTCGTAGGTTCGCCAACTTCCATCCGATGCAACCTGTTCCAATGCCTGCTGAATGGCGAGTGCTGTTGGATGATAGGGGAGCATCGGCGGTCCAGCATTGTTGTGGCAAACGTTCGGTGGGCTTAGATCCGAATGATAGCCGTTATCGTTCCGTTGTGCAAAGCGACTGTTCGCACTTTCCCGACGCGTTAGACGCGTCAGAAGCGAATGAGAGCCGCCACCTGGCTCGTCGTCCTAGGACCGCGCTGCGGAATCCTATCGTTCTTGGTCGTTTCCGTGCGGTTGTGGGTTCATGGCATGTTGAATGCTCGACCATTCATCGAGTCGTTCCTGTTCCTTCCCTAACGCAAGAGTCTGAGCGGTGTCGTCCCTTTTTTCCTTCAATTTCTCAAGCGATTTAACGGCCTGCTGACACTGCAAGAGTGCGATTTTGTGTTGCGCAAGTTCTTGACGCAACGTCCCTTGTTGGTCGGCAATTTGGGCGGACTCAGCGGCTAGTACCGTTTGAAAGCGCTGGGCGTTGAAGATTTGGTGAAGATGGATCGTTCCGTTGCTCGAGTGCTTGCGGTAAGCATCCATCGACCTGTTGGATTCATCGATCTCACGTTGCCGTTCGTGGAGTTTTTCGATGGCTAGCCGGACATCTTGAACTGCTTTGGCCGCGACGTCTCGATCGCGTTCGCGCAGTTTGAGCAATGTGGCTAGGCGGAACTTTGCCATAGTGGGTTATGCAGCTTGATTGTTTGAATTGGGTGTCGTGCTTGGCAGCGGGACAACGGCGTTTGCAATCGCCGACAGCTTCATCAGTTCGTCGACGCTCCGATTCCAAGGCACAAGCTCATGCTGCTCCTGCGCCAACAAGGATTCGATGGCAGACCGAAGTTGAATCGCTCGATCGATGGCGACGTTACTTCCTCGCTGGTATGCTCCGATATGGATCAAGTCTTCGTTCTCTTGGTAAGTTGCCATGAGGCCTCGAATCGACTCGGCGGCAAGTCGCATTTCTTTTGAGATCAATTGTGACTGCAGTCGGCTCAAGCTGGGGAGAATATCGATGGCGGGGTATCGTCCGTGGGCAGCAATACTCCTAGACAAGTGAATGTGACCATCGAGCAAGCCTCGCATCGCATCGCTTATCGGTTCGTTGGTGTCGTCCCCCTCCACTAGCACCGTGTACAAGGCTGTAATGCTGCCGCGTTGACTGATACCCGCTCGCTCAACAAGCTGAGGGAGCATCGCGAAGACACTTGGCGGATATCCACGCGTCGTCGGTACTTCGCCGGCAGCCAAACCGACTTCGCGTTGTGCCATCGCGAATCGAGTTACGGAATCCATTAAGAGCAGAACGTTCTTGCCTTCGTCGCGCAGAGACTCCGCAATGGCCGTGGCTGTTTTCGCAGCCAAGATGCGTTTTGGAGCGGGTTGGTCGCTGGTTGCCACGACGGTAACGCTTTTGGCTCGTCCTTCTTCACCGAGATCTCGGTCGAGGAACTCTCTCACCTCTCGACCACGTTCGCCGATGAGAGCAATCACAACACAATCGGCTTGTGTTCCGCGTGCGAGCATTCCAAGCAATGTACTCTTTCCAACTCCCGAACCCGCAAAAATGCCGATGCGCTGACCGTATCCAATGGTTAAAAACGAATCGATGCTTCGGATCTGGGTTGGCAGTATTTTGTCGATTGGCGGGCGTGTTAGCGCAGGAACAGGCGGTGCATCACAAGGCATTTTGATCCCAAAGGGCAGGGTTGTTCCATCGTCTATCGGATTGCCCGTCGCATCGAGCACCCGACCAATCAACTCCGGGCATACCTTCACGGAACGATACGTCTGGAAAAGCTCAACGGTATCCCCTTGGCCGACTCCATCGAAGTTATCCAACGGTGCCAACACCGTTCTCCCACCGTCGAATCCGATGACTTCTGCATTGAGCGAATCTTGATTGCGACGGACGATACGCACCAACGAGCCAACCGGGACCGGCAAACCATCCACGACGATGGTGGTACCTCGAATGCTGCGAACTCGGCCAGAGATCCCGTATGGAACGATCCTTTGCAAACAATGTTTCCAGTCCTTGCTGCGCGGAATACTCGGAAACGATGCGACCAAATTTTGAACGGAGCTCGAGTCAGACATACTATTGAAGTTCTTCCGCAAGTCGTTTGAGCTGTGTTTGAATAGTTCGATCAATGGTTGTGTCTGGAGTTTGCAGGATAACGCCAAACCGACCTACCGAGATATCCTCGGATACTTGGATCTCCATGGATGGTTTCATTTCCTCGACCAGTTCTGTCAATGCAACTGAGAGACGCTGTGCATCATCGGGATGGATGCGGAGCAGGATTTGACGTTGACCTTGAACCATACGAACCGAGTCCTCAATCCAATCGATCAAGATGGTGGGATCGGATTCGATTTGTCGGCACAAGAGTTTCTCGGTGATGGCGATTGCCAACGTAATCGTTTCGGTCTGCCATTGCCGAAGCCAAAGTTGCGTTGCGGACTCGAGGTCTTCGCAAAGCGTCCGAACGCAGCCAGCCGCTTCTTGAACACGTTTTTCCGCGATTTGACTTGCCATTTGCATTGCAAGCCGTTCGACATGGTTCTCTCCGCCTCGAATGCCATCCTCGCGAGCTTTGGCTTGAATGCGTTCGCATTCAGCTGTGCTATCGCGCAGAAGCTGTTGCGCTTGTTCGCGAACGGTGTCGATATACTGTTTCGCGCGCGAGGCCACGTCTTCCCAGTTGAACACCTCGGTTTGAGCGGTGTTGATACCTTGAGGTAAAGATCTGGATTTGAAAACACTAGCCATGGTTTATCGCTTATTGCTATGCTGCCGCAGTGAACGAAACAGTTTCCAATGAACCTATTTTGCCGACCGATTGTAGATTTGTCGCTGTCTCCGCGATCTGAGTCTGCGCGGCATCTACATCGCGAAGATTGATGGGGCCAAGGCCGATCAGCTTGGCCCGAAGGCGCTGAACGTCTTTGGGGGGCATGAGGCGTTCCACGCGAAGAACGAAATCTCGCTTGGCACCACTGAGCGCTAATAGGATCACTTGTGGCGAACATGCGTGCAGCACAGCGACGAAGTCTCGGTCCGAGAGACGACTCAGGCTATCCATCGAATACTCTCTGGGCTGGCCGATGGTCAAATGTCTCATCGCAGAATCGTTGCTTGCAGCGTTAGTCGCGGCAGTAGTCGCGGCACTTGGGCCTGACTGCGAGTGAACGGATTCGTTTGGAAAGGGGAGCACCATGGAGTCATCAAACACATCGTCGTCCGAGGATGGGTGCACAAGCTCAAGTTCCACCGATTTGGAACGGTGTTCGGGCGGTTCAAGGTTGAAGTCTCTTTTGGCGGTGGGAGTGTTGCTCCATCCAAGTTTGCTCGCCAGAACGGGATTGGATTGCGATACTGCGTTTTCCCAAATGCTCTTTTGGGACTTGGGCATGCCGTCGAGAATAGCTTGCAGCTTTGCGAGCCCTTGGGAAGTTGCTTGTGGTGGAAAGTGTTGTCCAATCTTCCGTTCAAGTTCCTGCTCAATATCGCGTAGTATGGCTGGGTCTGTTAGATGTAGGTGGGGGATGGCGGCAAGCGTTGCGCCGGCAACTTGGATTGGGAGCAACTGAACAATGGCTGTCGCTCGATCCACTGCAACTTGATTGAGAACGGTTGCGATCACGATCGGTCGCTCCGTCTTGAGGATTTCGGCCAACGTCTCGACAGGGATTGTCGACCAACTGCCGCAATGTCCAATCATCTCGTTGGGATGAGGCTCATTGTTGGAGGGCGAAATCGGTTGGGAATGGGACTGAAGCGCCGCCGGACTCCACTCGAGTTGATCCGACACAGCGGACGTTTGAGATGCGAGGAGTTCGGCCGCAGGCGATCTCGCGTCCACACTCGCCTCGGGCGTTCGGTGAGACGGAGTTGGTCTTGAAAGCGTGTCTCCGAAGAGGTCTTGCATGGATTCGAATGCTTTTGCCCGCTCTTGGGGGGAAATGGACCCAAGATTGACCAACGCCTGTCGAATGAGTTTGCTCTGAGCAGCGGGGAGTTGGGCCAAAAGACCGCGAGAGGTGGCTGCGTCTAAGCTTTGAAGCACGATTGCAACGTGCCGAATGCGCTGATCTGAACCGTTGGACATGCGTTTGGAGGATTGCAGGCTGATGAATTGGGCGATTAAGGCAAGATTAGGCTCACCTGGACTTGTACTGTTTTCGAGAGATTTGCGTCTAGCCCGGAATTTCTCGGCATTAGGGGTTTCGAAACGGCATTCCTGGACCTTATGCTATGCGACTAAAACATTGCTTTCCCAGTCTGTTAGGCTTGCCGAAATTATCATGTCCAAGAATTCTAAGATCACTGTCGTTGACGCTGAGTCAGAAAAATTCCCGTTCGTCTATCGCTCGCCGCTTAAATTTGGTGGTCGGGTTGTCAAAGACGTCACCGTTTTCCGTACCACGATAGCAATCGAGGACAAAGCCAAGAAGAAGACTGCCTTTGGGATGGGGGAGATGACGATGGGAACCGCTTGGGCGTGGCCGAGCAAGACGCTGACTCCCGAACAAGTTTTGAGAATCGTCATTGGACTTGCGGAAAAGATTGTTCAATCGGCAACCAAATTGGATCCTGCTGCACATCCGATTGCGTTGGCCATGCAGCTCAAGTCGATTGCCAAACAACATGCCCTTGAGTTGGCGGAAGCCATGAAACTGACAGAACCAATCCCTGACTTGGCGGTCGCGTTGGCCATGTCGAGCACGGACATCGCGTTGCACGATGCCTTTGGACGCCTGCACAATGCCAATAGCTTTGACTTGCTGACACCCGAAATCCTCGGAACCGATCTTTCGCCATGGCTGGGCGAAGATTTCATCGGCAAGCACTTCACGGACGTCGTCTTGCCAAAGCCAACGCCCACGCTGAACCTTTACCACTTGGTGGGTTCGTTGGACCCGCTCTCGGCGGACGATTTGAATCGCAAGGTCGGCGACGGTTTGCCAGAGACGCTCGAAGAATGGATCAGCAAGCAACAGTTGTCGCATCTCAAGGTCAAGATCACGGGCCAAGATTTGGATGCCGACGTTGGCCGAGTTTTCGAAATCGATCGCATTGCAATGCGGGTTGCGCCGACACGCGACTGGTCCTATTCGATTGACTTCAACGAAGCCTGCGAGAATGAAGACTACGTCATCGATTTCTTAGAGAGGCTGGATCGGCTGTCGAAGGATTCGACGATGAAGCTCCATTATATTGAGCAGCCGATGCAGCGCGATTTGCGGGCACGAAAAGAAGTGACCATGCATCGTGTCAGTCGACTCAAGCCAGTCGTGATCGATGAATCGTTGACAGACCTCGATTCGCTGAAGTTTGCAAAGCAACAAGGCTATTCGGGGATCGCAATCAAAGCATGCAAGGGGATCACCGATTCGTTGTTGTTCTCAGCCGCAGCAAAACACTATGGCATGAAGATATACGTACAAGATTTGACTTGCGTAGGTTCGTCGTTCCTGACCTCGGCATCGCTGGCATCGCGTATCTCAGGCGTAACTGCAGTGGAAGGGAATGGGCGTCAATATTGCCCGGCGGGAAACAAAGATTGGGAATCGTTGTATCGACCGATGTTCCATATCTTGGGAGGAGTAGTGCCGACCGAGCTTCTTTCAGGAGTCGGGATCGGCTTTGCATGGCCGAGAAACATGCTTTCCAAGAAATACGCCGGCATGGCCTCGTAGTTGGCGACATCACGAGGAGCGTGATGGGTACGATAGACACAGCCGACAAAAGTCAAAGTAGTAGGCACATTCCATGTGCCGTCCACTTGGTGTCTTGGCAAACGCTTAACCACAGTCGGCTTGTGGGTGGCACTTATTGCCGCCCAAAAGTAGATTGGGACCAATGTCCCGATCCGTTGTATGGACGGGACAATGGTCCCATCCTACACCCCGCTTCATCCGATAGCTTCACGATTGGACACGAGTTAACGCTGGAACTTGGTACGCATTTCACTTGGGTTGGATTGCAGAAATTCAAAACGCGATTAATGACGGACGATTGAGAAAGCCGTGGAAGCGATCTATCGCGGCTATCATATGCTGATCGTCGACCTGTTCCCGTCAGGGCCTCGCGATCCACATAGAATTCATGAAGCCATCTGGAGTGAAATCGTCAATGATCGCGTGGAGTTGCATTCGAACGAACCGTTGACGTTGGTGAGTTATGCGTCGGGCCCAACCAAGCATGCGTACATCGAACCGACAGCAATCAACCATGCTTTGATCGACATGCCACTGTTGCTGACACATGACCGCTATATTCCTGTCCGCTGGAGGAGACGTACTTGGCTGCCTATCATGGCGTTCCGCGACGTTGGCGCGTCGTGTTGCAGGATGAATAACTCTGCAAGTGTACGAGGACCGGAAAATTCTCCGGCATTTCAAAGGCTCTGAATTCCATTTCTTTGGGCTGTTTGTTGTGAAGTTAACCTTACAAAACACAATGCCTTTTGGAATTCGTTTCCTTACAGAGTCCGGATATTGCATCCTGGACTTTCGATGGAATTGCCAATTTGCCATACTCGCCGACCGCCCGAAACAGTTTGGAACGACCGCAATCATATGGAGATGAGCTTTTGGAATTTGCTACGAATAAATTTGGAATTGACCAACTAGGACCAAAAGCAATCGCAAAAATTAGCGGAAAGGCTTGGGATGAACTGAGGTTAAACGTCCTGGTCGTATGCGGGATGTTGCTTGACGTGTCACCTGATGCTTTTGGAGAGCTAACAACAACCTACATTAAGTTCACCATAGGCAACACGCACACGAGTCGAGTCTATGCTGCCATGTGGGTTAAGAACTCCAAGTCATTCACCATCGGTATCGCTCTACCTGAAGATTGCAAGCATCCCTTGTTCACGGACGCACTCAAAGGGATGTCCTACAAGGGGCTTACGAGGTATGTCACCATGACCTCGGAAGATGCGATCCCGGAACAATTCAGCGATTTTGCTGAGATCGCTTACAAGCTGCGATTGAGTGAATTGGAATGAATTTGGGAGTTTGCGTTGGCGATTTCACGAAGGGCTTCAAGAAAATGAAATTCGGTTACTTGCTTGGCTGCTTAGCTTATTGGAGGCGACTTCGTTTGGTCGAATGGTCAAGAACGCAGGAGCGGTGAAGCCCATTCTTTTACAGCGACTGCGTTCATCTGAACTTATTCGTAGTCTTGCTCTGGTTCAGCCCGGACTTGGGCATTACCTTCGTCATCGACTTGAACGTGGATAGTATTGGCTCGGCAGCAGACAGGACAATCTTCAACATACGTCTGACTCGATCCTTCTGTCAGGTCGATAGGAATAATGATTACTTCTCCACAAGCATCGCAAACATAGTTCCCTTCTTCCTGAGAAGAGGCATCTACAAAGGAAGACTTCTCGCCTTCCATTCCCGGTAATTCCTGTCCGGACGCAAACAATTCGCAGACCCACAGCAATACAGACAAAGAAGATTCATCAGCCAAGCGGTGATCGTGTCCGATTTCAATCAACGTATCTGGTGGTAGGCCGCTGCTGACAACCAATTCTTCCGAGTCGGAAAACGGTACAACATCATCGGACCGGCTGTGCAGAATAACGGTATCATTGCTGATAGTCTTGGCCACTCCCCATTTCTTCCATGCCGGGCAGAGCAGTACCAGCTTGGTGTTGCAGGTGTTGATGTTCATTGCAACCGCACCACCACGCGAGCTTCCAACGACAATATGGGGCTTGTGCTTAT
>CAMBSL010000231.1 GCA_945870455.1 Pirellula staleyi DSM 6068
GCTGGCAGCCGGACACGTTTCCGATTCAGCTTGGCAGGTAAGTCAGTCTTTTCCATCCTTGCCCGTCGGCGATTTCGAGCGAGACCAAGCATTTTCAGTCGCACTCTGGGTAAAGCCCGGTTCGGACGCTCAAGCTGGATCTTTGATCGCACGCATGAACGAAGCCGACTCACATCGCGGTTGGGATGTTTGGACCGAGGGCGGGACCGTAGGAATGCACTTTATTCACAATTGGCCGGACAATGCCCTCAAAGCGATGTCGAAAACGAAGCTGACATCGACTCGCTGGCAACACGTAGCTATCACCTACGATGGATCGTCCAAACCCGAGGGCCTCAAGATTTTTATTGACGGCAAGGAAACGGGTACGAATATCACTGCCAAAACGTTGACCGAAACAACTCGAA
Organism: Pirellula staleyi DSM 6068; assembly: GCA_945870455.1. Lineage (GTDB taxonomy): Bacteria > Planctomycetota > Planctomycetia > Pirellulales > Pirellulaceae > JBKCUI01. Next base: position 408 of record CAMBSL010000231.1, read on the forward strand.
CCTCAGTACCGCTTACGATAGGTCGCCGCTCGACGGGCGCAGACGCAAAAGCGGCACAAATTCAAGATATTCGAATCTACCGGAAATCGCTTGACGCTGCTGAAATCAAAGTCATTTCCGAAGTGCCCCGACGACAATTCCTTGCGCAGAAACCCAACCGGTCAGCCGAAGAAACAGAGGAACTGTTCACTTGGTATCTGAATACCATCGATGCGGAATACAAACAGCTCGATGCCAACGCGCAGAGCCTAGCGGCTGAAAAGAGCCAGATCAAGCAACGCGGTACGGTCGCTCACGTCATGAATGAAACCAAGGACGCACCGAAGGCGTTTGTCTTGATGCGAGGCGATTATGACAAACGGTCGACGGAAGTGGTGGCTGCGACCCCGAAAGTGCTTCCACCGATGGATGCAAGTCTGCCGGCCAATCGACTAGGATTTGCAAAATGGTTATTGCAACCAAATCACCCACTCACAACACGGGTCACTGTGAATCGTTTCTGGCAGGAACTCTTTGGCAATGGGCTGGTCGGCTCCTCCGGCGACTTCGGTGCAACCGGACAAGTTCCGACGCATCCAGACCTTCTCGATTTCTTGGCAACGAACTTCCGAGAGGAGAATTGGAATATCAAAGATTTCTTTCGGCTCATCGTTACCAGCTCTACCTACAGACAATCCTCGAGCGTGTCCTCAGAAAAATTGGCCATCGATCCATCGAACAAATGGTTGGCCAGGGGGCCGCGATTTCGAATGGATGCGGAGATGATTCGGGATAGTGCGTTGGCAGCAAGCGGCTTGATGGTCAACAAGATCGGTGGCCCAAGCGTTCGACCTTACCAGCCACCTGGCGTTTGGGAAGCGGTCGCCATGCCCGGAAGCAACACGCGCGATTATGTTGCAGACAAAGGCGAAGGGCTTTATCGAAGAAGCATGTATACGTTCCTAAAACGATCTGCACCGCCACCGAATATGGATGTGTTCAATGCGACGGCTCGTGAAGTTTGTACGGTAAAGCGAGAACGAACCAACACTCCGCTCCAGGCTTTGGTGACATTAAACGACATTCAGTTCGTAGAGGCAGCTCGCGTCTTGGCAACAAAAACCCTTTCGGATCCAAAACTCAAAGGGGATATCAACGCAAGAATTCAGTCGATAGCAAACAAGTTGATCGCAAGGTCATTTCAAGCGGAAGAGCTCAGCGTCGTCATCGCAAGCGCGAATGAACTTCTTTCGTTCTATCAAAAGAACCCGGAACAAGCCCAGCAACTCATTTCGATCGGCGAGAGTAAGTCTGACGCGGCTCTTGACGTTAACGAATTGGCCGCATGGACCATGCTGGTCAACGAATTAATGAATCTAGATGAGATGCTCACCAAATAATCCCGACAATCAGAATATCCAAAAAACTATGCAATCACACAATGTTCATCCGCTTTTTGAACAATACGTTCGAAGCGAAACACGTCGCCAGTTCTTTCGCCGCGGAGGCAATGCGCTCGGTGCGGCCGCGTTGGCTTCATTGGGCTTACCGCTCGCCGCCCAGGGCTCTGATTCCGAGCCGATAGGTGGGTTAGGAACACTTCCTCACTTTCCGCCCAAGGCAAAACGAGTGATCTATTTGCACATGGTCGGCGGCCCATCTCAAATAGATTTGTACGATTATAAGCCGCAAATGAACGATTGGTACGACAAAGATCTACCCGAGTCGGTGCGAAACGGTCAACGCCTGACCACCATGACGAGCGGACAGACACGTTTTCCGATCGCTCCGTCGAAGTACAAGTTCGCTCAACACGGGCAGTGCGGCATGTGGCTTTCGGAGTTGTTGCCAGAGACCGCAAAAGTAGTGGACGAGATGTGCTTTGTACGTTCGATGCACACCGAAGCGATCAACCATGAGCCTGCCATCACTTTGATGCAAACCGGCAACATGGTGACGGGGCGACCCTGTATCGGCTCCTGGATGTCGTATGGCCTCGGTTCGATGAACAGCAATCTGCCGACGTTTGTTGTGATGGTGGCTCAGCCAACCAACACAGAGCAGATTCAAGCCATCTCAGCTCGGCTTTGGTCGTCTGGTTGCCTCCCAGGGGAACACGCCGGAGTTAGTTTCCGATCAAGTGGCGATCCGATTTTGTACATCAATAACCCAGCCGGTGTGCCAAGTGAGGTGCGACGCAAAACGCTCGATGGCCTTAAAGCGTTAAACGAAATGAATTTCCGAGCTGTCGGCGATCCGGAAATTCATACGCGAATTCAACAATACGAATTGGCGTTCCGAATGCAGTCCAGCGTTCCGGAATTGACAAGTATCGCAAGTGAGCCGGAAAGCACGTTCGAACTCTACGGGCAAGAAGCAAAGAAACCGGGTTCCTATGCGAACTCGGTTCTGCTGGCGCGTCGGATGGTCGAACGCGACGTGCGATTTGTCCAAGTCTACTTGAACAATTGGGACCATCATGGAAACGTCAATGGTCGATTGCCATCGCAATGCAAAGATGTCGACAGGGCCAACTACGGATTGATCACAGACCTCAAAGCTCGCGGTTTGCTCGACTCGACCTTGATCATTTGGGGTGGTGAGTTCGGCAGAACCATCTATTCGCAAGGTGGGCTGAGCAAAGACAACTACGGGCGTGACCATCATCCGAGATGCTTTACGATGTGGATGGCTGGTGGCGGAATCAAAGGGGGCACAATTCACGGCGAGACGGATGATTTCTCGTACAACATTGTGAAAGATCCTGTTCACATTCACGATTTCCACGCGACCATACTTCACTTGCTCGGCATCGATCACGAACGCTTGTCGTTTCGCAATCAAGGCTTAGACTTGAAATTGACTGGCGTGGAGCCAGCCAAGGTCATACAACCCTTGTTGGCGTAGCGACGATGCGCAAATAAGTTGCTCGTTTAGGCGAGCAGCATATGAGAAATGCCCGTAGCACAAGCTGCTAGCCTGTGCTCTGTAGACCATTACAGGCTGGCAGCCTGTACTACGTAGTAGTTTTTGGTATGCCGATCGCACGTGCGATCCCGATTATCCAAGTTGATCTAGAAAACTATCTAAAGCAGCCGACATCTTTTCATCTGTATCGTAGGTGCCTTGCGCGATCGCTTCACGCAAGCTTGCGACCTTTTCGGCTCGAAAGGCTTGGCCTGATTGCTCGGTCTGACCAACGCTTAACGCTTCGGCGGACAATTCCAATTGATCGACCGGGGTAGCGATCGCAGACTGCGTTGCGGCCTGTGCCGGTGCAGGAGCATTCGATTTGGTTGCGGCTCTCGACGCATCAACGCCAGATACCGAGAAATTTCCAGAAATTTGCATGTTTTTACTGCTCCCTGTTTAACTAGGACTCTTGGTCCGATCGACGAATCGGAACGTACATGGACTGCAACCGTGCTGACAAGTAGAGATTGGAATCTCGTGCTCGATCCTTTTTTTGCAACGCAGTCCGTGTCACAGATGAAACCGTTCGAATCCAACAGGTCATGCGACTTTGCGAAGAAGCTGCTTTCGAGCGAAAGCGTACCTGTCTATCGGAACGTCCACCTTCGAAAACCAATGAATCCTATCTCCTTCCATGTTTGATGAATGACTAAGCAGCAAGATCAAAATCGATTTTGCGGCCTAGCGGTTATGCAACGTTTGATCGCGGATCGGACGACTGCAACTGGTTGATCTACCAATGCATTAACCGTGCCAACGATGCTCACATGCATCCTGCCAACTGACTACATCATGTGTTATACGCGGTCGGATAGCAACAGGACAAGGTGGAATGCTGCAGACTAAGATTGACATCATTCGCGATTCGATTATTCGAGTCCCGAAATTACAAAACGCACGAACTATTTTCAATGCAATTGCAACGGTTACCAGTCACCTCGTTCGGCTTGCCAAAATTATTTTGGAATCGCGATTGACCCGAACAAAGGGTTGGGTCTATCTTACGTGCATCAAAGCGATCACTTGATCTGCGGCGTCGGATTTGATTCTTAAAATGGTCAAGTCACACTACGGCATCACCACATGGATGTGATGTTGCCTGGTGCCAAGACAATGCAGATTTTTGCGGGCAGTGCAAACGGATGTTGTCATTGCTCGCTCCAAACCATTGCTCCCGGAACAGAAGCTTAAGTCCTCAGCCCCCCTGGGACTCGTTCACTTCCGGGAGCATTTTTTTTCTTGAGCAACGCTCCATGCGCGGTGGTGCGATAGACCGCGAGGCGGCTAGGCGAGCGGCAGACTGAAAACTACGAAGCATAACCCGACACGTCACGGCTCGTTGCTTAATGGTACGACGGACTTCCGAGTCCGTCGAATTTCTCATTGACGGACTTGGAAGTCCGTCGTACTGCCCTTACTCAATAACGACTTCACTAAATCAACAAGCCGGTAAGTGAGGGGCGAACAATTCCTCGCTAACGCTTCGGGTTACCATTAAATCAACAAGCCGTGACGCGTCGGGTTGGGATACTGCAATCTGCCGCTTGCCTGAATGGTGCGGAACCACTACAGGCACATGCTTAGAATACGTGCGAGATGCTCGTCGAGCACTTCAGCTCCAGTCCGAATACGCAACTCGACGTCGAGACTCCACACTCCGAACGTACCAAGACGCGGAATATCTATCTTGGCAAGGTCTTTTCCGGTGCAGAGAATGGCGTCAATCGGAATCACATTGTCACGTGCCTGCTGTTCTATGTCCCTCATATTCTGCGAACTGTAGTCATGATGATCCGGGAAGGCCATGCTACCTGCGACGATTGCGCCACAGGTTCTCAACGTCTGGAGGAATCCACTTGGGTTCCCAAGTCCACTCACCACATAAACATTTTTGTCTCGCAGCCATTCGACTGGCATCGTCTCGCCGAGTGAATTCCTCAGCCGCACGGGATGATGTTCTGCTTCCAACCATGCGGCTTTTGGGTTGTAGCGCTGAACGCGTGTTCGAATTTCAGCCAATGTTTGCGCATCCACTTGATCGGCACGCGTGGCCATCACCACCGACGCCCGTCGAAGCGAACTTAATGGTTCTCGCAACATACCGCGTGGCAAAAGATGTCCAAAGCCAAAGGGCTCCCTAGCATCCAGCAACACAATTTCCAAATCGCGATGGATCTTGCGATGCTGGAAACCATCATCCAATAGCAGCACTTGCATCCCAAGCTCTTCCGTCGCAATCGTTGCAGACGCGATTCGATCTGGATTTTGCAAATGCGGTACGTCCGGAAGGAGGACCTCCAATTCTTTCGCTTCGTCATTTCTCCCGTCGCTTCCGGCTGCGTATCCACGAGAAAGGATTGCAACTCGCATCTCGCGATCCCGAAACCATCGTGCCAACATGGCTACAGTCGGGCTCTTACCCGTCCCACCAGCAGTCAAATTCCCGACCGAGACCACGGGTATCGTTGCTTTGGATGTCTTCTTCCATCCGTGATCATAAGCTTTGTTGCGGCCCCAAACGACTGCGGCATAGGGCTGGCTCAAGCACCAAAGCCCTGCTCGCGCAAGGATCGAACGCAACGAATTTGATTTTCCTGACAGTATTTCTTCAACGCGATGCATTCACGGTCTAACTTGTAGTAGTCTCAAAGCTGGACTGCCCAAACCACACAGTACCTACCCTATATTAACAAAAAATTCATGCCCATGCATCCGTGTACCAATAGTTAAAAAGGTCACAGCCGACAAAAGTCAAAGTAGTAGGCACATTCCATGTGCCGTCCACCTGGAATCCAGTCAAAAGCTTGACCGCGAACGGCACGGCGGAGCGTGCCTGCTACCTTTGTCGGCTGTGTCGATGGGAGCTAACGAGAGTTAAGCCTTGAGTGCTTTCAGGTCAGCCCGTTTGGTTTCGTACGTTTCATGGAATGCCAACGCCAGCGGATCTGGTTGAACACCCCATCGCAGACAGGCTTCTTGATACACATCGGGCCACCAATTCCGATGCTTGGTGAGCCCTTGCTCTCGATAGGCTCCCCAATGGCTCACCACTTTGCTCCAACACTCGTCGCCGTACTCGAGGGATTCCTTGAGTGACTTAAATTGCGGAACATACCAACGGCGACCAATTTGTGCATGCAGGACTTCATCGGCCCAATCGAAATCCTGAAACAGCGCCGAAAGCGGACTGCCGCTGGCCACCCCAACCTCCCATTCAAATCGCTTGCCGGTCTTTGGCATCAGTCCTTGCTCAATGAAAAACAACACACCGTGTCGCTCCTGTGCCGTGAGTTGCGTGTTCAAGTTCCGAGACCATGTAAAGTTGATTGGGATCTTGCTCCAATCGATTCCGAGCGAAGCGAAACCAACTTCACCCATCATGGCATGTCTCGCTTCATCCCAAAGCTGTCGACACATCTCCATGTGGAATTCCCAAGGCTTATCTTGGATCTCATTCAGAATGCTGGCCATCATTTCAGGTACGTCAATTTCACGCAACCGCTTGTAGGACATCATGAGAGTTTTGTCCCGCGGCGCGAAATCTTCGTCATACAAAAACGCTTCTGGATTGACCCCCGCGTTGAACGGATCGATAAAGCGTTCGTCTCGCTTTGGCATCCCATCGTACTTGTAGGGTTGCGAGGAATAAATCGGAGCCGGAACTGCAGCATCGGACGGTTGCGTGCCGTCAAGCCGTCCTGCTGCCTGCAAACAATCGCTGAGCATGTCGCGCCACGCTTGTGATTCTTGCCGCTGGGCTGTGTTGACAAGACAAGCGACCGCTTGCGTTCCGAAGTCATCGATTGCAGTGAAGTCGAAGTCGATCAAGCGCGCGAGCCGAACCGTTGGTGCGTCCGCTAAAGGATGCGCATCGATCGCAAGCTTTGAGCATGCAGCACGCACTGCCGGAACTACGATTTCATACAGCCCTAACACCAACAACTCGGTGGTTGGTGCCGCAATGACTTCGTCCATCAATCGTTCGAGGCCCTGGTGCGGGATTCGCTCAAGGCCCAACGGTGGTTCTCGCATCTCAGAGACCCGTTTCCGAATCGATGTGATTTGTTCCGAACACAGGTACGCATGATGACTGAATGCGGTTTTGAGTTCATAGATTGGCTCAGCCGTGATCCTCGCAGTGAAGGTCTCATAAAGCCGCCGAACGACATAGTGAAGTCGCTTCAGCCGCTCGGTGCTCTCCTCAACACTCCAAACTCGATCGACCGCATCCTGCATGGAGCAAAGCCCAGCTAGCGGAGGTAGGCCTCGATAGGTTGGGTAGCTTTCGAGTCCGGAAGCTTTGCTTTTTTCGTTTGAGTGCATGACACGTTCCATGGGAAATAGGTTGTCGAAGCGGTGCCGAACCGATGCCGAACCGGACATCACGGGATAATTGATTTGCGTTCAGCGCGTTAACACGGGTAACTCAATCAAGCTCGCATGTTGTTTGTCCCGAAAAAGATTGTGCGTTGCTCGCACGAAATCCGATTCAACGGCTTCAAAAATATTTGGCACATACTTCTGTGGATTGCGATCGATAAACGGAAACCAACTGCTTTGAATATGGATCATCAAGCGATGCCCAGGCTGGAAAGTATGCAAGATGTCGTTCAACTCCAATTTAACCAACGTGGGTTGCCCTGGGACAAAGGGTTTTGGATCGGACAAACTCTCACGAAACCGACCTCGGATCACGGATGCGCGAACAAGTTCATGTCGCCCGGTCGTCTTGGGCTCCCTGGCTGGCGCGCGACCACGAGAGGAATCCGCAAGCTGTCCCGGTTCCTCATCGATAATCTTCACGACCCAGTCGGCATCGCTCTCGCTGGTCGACACCCACAAGTTCGCTTGAATAGGTCCGGCGAGAGTCATTGGCTCCTTGAGAACGTCGCTCCGATAGACCAGCACATCGGGTCGCCAGGATGCGAAGCGTTGGTCCTCGGTCACATAATCTTTCGCCCAGCCGGTCGTGATCTCCATCGTATAGGGAACGGGTTTGTCGGGATCGCTTACGAAGGAATCGAATCCTTCAGTCGAAACAGGTGCTTGAGTCGACAACTTCCCTTTTTCGCCTAGAAACCAAGCTTTCTTGGTCACACGTTTTGGCGGCCATTGGTCAAACTGTTGCCACCGATTGGCTCCTGTTTCAAAGACGGTTGCTTCGGCGGGTTGAAATTTTGATTTCTCCACCACGAGCTCACCGGTCTTTGCGGAACTGCCAGTTGCCAGGTTTTTGGGGTCGCGGCTTTCTCGCAGATGCGTTTCAAAAAACGGTAGCAAGACGTTCTGGTTAAACCAAGTCGACGTAGGAAATCCGAAATCCGCTTGGCCTAGCTTGCGTCCGTCGTCGCCAGCCCACTGACCGTGCGACCAAGGTCCCATGACCAAATAGTTTTTGGCGGATGGGTTTTGCTTTTCGATCGCCTCATACGTTTTAAGAGGACCATACAAGTCCTCCGTGTCGTACCAGCCTCCTACGGTCAGCACTGCCGCGTTGATGTTCTTGAGGTGCGGTAGTAGGTTGCGATCTTTCCAAAATGCGTCGTAGTTGGGGTGTGACTCCATATCGTTCCAAAACCCAATTTCCTCGTTAAAATACTTTCGATCGACATTGCTCAATGGGCCGAGGTCGAGAAAGAACTGGTAGCCATCGCGAGATGGAAACTGAAAAGATGGACCACCCTCCGTGGTTGGATCTGGCCGAGACCGACCAAACGAATAGAAGAAATTAAAGCCCATCGGTAACACAAAGGCACCGTTGCGATGGAAGTCATCAAAGAACCAGTCCGCGATGGGAGCTTGTGGCGAGACCGCCTTCAAGGCAGGGTGCGAGTCGATGGCTCCAGCCGAAGTGTAAAAGCCCGGATAAGAAATCCCCCATTGCCCCACACGTCCATTGCTCCTGGCAAGGTTTTTCACTAACCATTCGATGGTATCGTATGTGTCGCTGCTTTCATCAAACTGATCGTTGGAAGACTTGTTCTCGATATGCGGTCGCATGTTGATAAAGTGGCCACCGCTCAAGTAGCGTCCACG